>NZ_BCVF01000008.1 GCF_001591605.1 Bacillus badius NBRC 15713
TCGACATACTGACCTGCCTCCAGTTGGAGACAGGCGTTTTGTTTTATTTAATAAAGAGCGGCGTATTTGCTTCTTTCCCATTCGCTCTTTTAAAGACAGGTCACTACCTTTTTATCATCGCTTCGATTTTACTAATTTTTTCCCGGCGTTCCCTGCGCGCTTCTACAGCCTGGTCAATAGTGACGGCGATAAAGCGGCAGTGTGAATGCGGCCTGGATTGAGCGATGAGATCCAAATCCTGGCTGATTACGGTGCCAACAGTGACAAATCCCCCGCCAGTTGCCGTGTCGTTATGCAGCACGATCAGCTCTTCTTCGTTCGGGAACATGATAGAGCCGATTGGATAGGCAAAATCCACAACATTGGAAAAGCTGTGGCCGGCGCCAAATGGAGGGCTTTGCTGGGTTAAGGACACTTTCGCCCCGGTATAACGGTACGCGACCCTGTTCGATTCAGGAGACATTTTCCATTCAGAGTTTAAAAAGTCCTTTAACCCTTGGTCACTTAGCAAATAACCGGATAGTCCGAGCGTCATTCTCAGCTCTTGGAAAGAATCAAATGATGGGGTGAATTCGAGAGGGACAGATTTCCCCACCTGCTTGAGCGCTCCCGGCAACGGTTCATTGATTGCCAATTCATCACCGGCTGCCAGCTTTCTCCCTTGAAACCCGCCAATCTTGCTCGTTTCATAGGTAGACTTGCTGCCAAACACTTCGTCTACTTGAATCCCTCCTGACACACAGAGATAGCCTTTTACTCCTTTCAGGCATTCTTTAACCGTAAGAATATCCCCCTCCTTCACTTGAATGGCCTCCCAAAAGGGAATGAGCTGATGATTTAAATAGGCTTTCATCGGAGCGCCTGTTAACGCAATAATTGTATTTTTCCCAAATTCCATCTCCCCGCCGACCAATGTCATTTCCAAGGCTGCAAATTCAGCCGGATTGCCGACAAGAAGATTTCCAATGATAAATGAATATTTATCAGCCGCTCCTGAAGGGGGAACACCGAGATGATACTTCCCTACACGCCCCATATCTTGTACGGTTGTCCATAAACCCGGGCTTTTTATTTTAATCATTTAAAAATCCCCCATTAATTCATACATATACTCTTTTCCCTTTGCCATATACTCCATTGGAGAAAGATCAATTTCTTTCATTTTGTACCGGTACCGGCCACTTTGCACTTCTTCTTCAATGGAAGTATATTCCGATTCATTGACCGGTCTGTATTTCCAGATGTCTCCCGGGCGTGCCAGGAAAGAAGTATCCTTCAGATCAATAAGCTGGTTTGACAAATCAACGACCGGCACAGCAGACATACCGATTAACTGATAACTGCCGGTTCCCTTTACAGGATAAATAACGTTAAAAGCCCCGCCGATCGCTACGCTTCTTTCCGGCGTATCCGTCCGTGGACTCTTATATTTAGGAGCCTGGATGATTTCATCAGGCTTGACTCCTAATGGAAAGTGCCAGGCAGTCCCCGGTAAAAAGCCGACCATCGTAATTAAGTAAGGAGCGCTTGAGTGCCTGTCAATGAAAGCTTCTTTATCAGTAAAGCCGTTTAACTTCATCACATAATCAAAATTAGAAAGCTTCGGTTCCTGATGGCGGCTGCTGAAACGCCGGGAATATTCTCTAGTAATCGGGTCATCATACCAAATCGGAATTTCCACCATTCGTACCGATAAGCCAAGTGCTGCCGGATCACTTTTCGTAAAATCAATTTCTTTTAGATAATCAACGAGATCTCTGGCGGAGATAACGTCCGGATTGTAACGGACTAAATAGGAAGCATTCGAGGAAACAATATCAATAATCCCAGGGATATTTCTTCTCCTTAATTCTTCTGTCACAGCCAAGGCTTTAAAGTTGCTTTCCGCTCTCATGTCCCGGGAAATTTCTGCATAAATATATTCATCGCCACAAAAATGAAAATTCGTTTCAGGCAGGTTAAACAATCGGCTCCACCTCTTTATTCTTTCAGCTTTTTCATCCGCCTGCTTATCGTTGCCGGGCTGACTCCCAGCACTTCTGACAATTTAGCAGCGGTTCCATACTTCTGCATGCCGCGAATAATCAATTGATTTTCCAGCTGCTCTACCGCTTCTTTCAGCGGCATAATTTCAAACACAAATGGCGGCTTTTCTCTTTTCTGCCTGTCTCCATAAAGGGATGTAATAACATTTTCCCGATGAATCCATTCATCTTTACTCAAGACGATTAATCTTTCAATGATATTTTGGAGTTCCCGCACATTCCCCGGCCAATCATATGTTTCCAACACTTCAATCGCTTCAGGAGTAAAGCTTTTCTTGATTTCATACATTTGCTTAAACTGCTCTAGAAAGAAGATGGCCAACGGAAAAATATCTTCTTTCCTTTCCCTGAGCGGGGGAATTTCAAAAGGAATGACATTTAACCGGTAATACAGATCCTCTCTAAAAACACCTTCCTCAACCATTTGCTGCAAATTCTTGTTGGTCGCTGTAATCACCCTGACGTCCACGGCTATCGTACGGGTACCGCCCACTCTGGTGATCTCTCTTTCCTGCAGCACCCGCAGCAGCTTTACCTGCATGGTGAGAGGAAGCTCACCAATTTCATCGAGAAAGATCGTTCCGTTGTGGGCAATTTCAAACAGACCTGCTTTTCCATTTCTGTCAGCCCCGGTGAACGCTCCCTTTTCGTATCCAAACAACTCGCTTTCAATTAATTGTTCCGGGATCGCTCCGCAGTTTACCCGGATAAACGCTTGTTCCTTTCGAGCGCTCTCGGAATGGATCTTATGGGCGAATATTTCCTTGCCCACTCCCGATTCACCTTCAAGCAAAACGGTAGAGTTTAACTGCGCCACCCGCTGCAATTCAGCCCGCAAATTTTCTATTTTTTGCGACCGGTATACGAGCTTCTTCCCTCTAATATGAATGGAGGCAAGCTTATCCGTTATATCGGCCGCTTCAGCGCTCTTGGAAGAAGAACGCTCCTCGCGGTTATGTGAAATATCTCTTGATAAAATAACCACTTTTTCAAGCTTTCCCTCATGATAAACAGGGGTAGCTACAGACCATACTCGTCTGCCGCCGCTTGCCTCCTGAAGCGCTGTTACCTTTTTCTTTTGCTGGATGCAGAGGTTAAATACATCTGGCTGAAACCTGTTCTTTTCCGTAAATTCACTGATATATTTACCGATAATTTTTTCTGGCTTATCCACTTTCCAAAAATTGCTCAAAAAGAGGCCAGCCACCCGAATGATTTTTCCATTTTCATCAATAACGAGGATTTGCTCTTGTGAAGAGGCGTAAACCGCCTGAAGATCGGAGTATAAATTGCGGACAAAATCAAGTTCTTGGACAGCCTCTTCAAACACTTCGCGTAAAAAAAACATGTGTACAAGGCCAGTGATTTTTCCGTTGATTCGCAGCGGGTAGAAGTTTCCGCTCATTTGCTTAAAATTAATGGAGCTGTTCAAGCTGACCAGCGTTTCTCCCTTCATCACCCGTTCAAGATCTTTATCAACCGTTAATAGCGCTTTGTAATTGCGGAAAAGCAAAAAGGAGCTGGGTATACCTAAGATGTTTTCCGCGGTTTCATTGATAAACTCGATTTCGTAATGGATATTGGTTCGAACGATACCCACTCCGGAGCCATGAAGCAGCTGGTTCAAATGCGTCAGTTTGAGTTCATTGATTTTACTTTTGGCTTCCTTGACAGTAATGTAGCCCATCACTTCTCTATCTAAATTTTCGCCTATAATCATGGAAATATTGTGGGAGAATTCAACAGCGGAAAGCTGGGGCACCCGCAAAATATCATCCTTGTAGGAAATTGGTTCGTGCAGCCCTTCTGATTGCGCAAGCTGTTCCATTATATGCTGCACCGTACAGTAACCGATAATGGTCCCCTCCCGCTCTACGAAAGCAGCGTCTGCTTTTCTTGCTGTAAGCAGCTGAATAACAGCTTCTAATGTGCTTTCCGTGTCGACCATTACATCAATCGGTTTGAGAATATCTTTCCAAATAATCAAGGTACCCCTCCTGTTCCTACAAAAAGCACTGTTTCACCCATTATAATATATTATTTATTTAAAATATTCAGTTTAATCGCTTGTTTTTTTGCTTCTTTATAATCTTGAGGAGTATCAATATCGATTGCCGTCCCCTCATCTTTCACAGCCAAACACTTTTTAACGGCCAGGCGCTTAAAAATAGAACGGGCTCCTTGATCGCCATACATGCCGGCAAACAGACTCTCCTCTATTCTTCCCAAAAATACCGGATGTCCGGGAATCTCCTTGTATAACGGCCGAATCATAAAAGGCTCAAGCTGTTCATGAACCATTCTGGTGCCGCTTTCATAAATGGCCTGAATGGTTTGTTTTGAGATAAACGGAAGATCTCCTAGAAAGATCATTACATTGGAATCTGCAGGTGTAAGCTGCTGAATTCCGACTGTCAGCGACGAGCTCTGGCCCAGGCGGTAGTCTTGATTAATCACCCATTGAAACCGGCTGTCTACCACATGGATCTGCTCTTGGATAGCAGCTGCCTCGTGTCCAATCACAGCGATCACTTTAGTAAACCTCTCTTCCAGCACCCGATCAATAACATGTGCCAGCATGCAATGTTCCCCTATCGGCAAAAGCTGCTTTATTTGGCCCATTCTTGATGACAGCCCGGCAGCCAGAATGATTGCGCACACATTTTCAGTCATAGCTCTCCGCCTCTTCCAAAAAAATAAATTATGATTGGGCCAGCTGGTGGATGTGCATGGAATTGTGCAAAAATCCGCCTGTATGTCCATTTTTCACAGCAATAATTTCTCCTAAAACACTAATGGCAATTTCTTCGGCTCCACTGGCGCCAATATCAAGGCCAACAGGGCTGTACATCCGTTCAAGCTGGCTATTCTCAAATCGAACCCCTTCCTTTTCAATCGCTTCCAGCATTCGAATGCGGCGGGAACGCGGGCCAAGTACGCCTATGTACGGGGCTTTGGAAGGCAGGACGAATTTGAGCGTTTCCTGATCTTTCTCGAGGTGATGGTTCATAACGATGATATACGTTCGGCTGTCAATGAAAAGCCGTTCAGCAAACTTTGCCGTTTCAGCAATGATCCTTGTCGCACCAGGGAACCGCTCTTCACTATTATAAAACGGGCGCTGATCCACAACAACTGTGTGAAAGCCCAATGAAGCTCCGTACTTAGCAACAGGAATAGCATCATGTCCGGCACCGAAAATCATCAATTTCAGCGGCGGAATATACACATCCATAAATACGGATACCTCCTTTTTCTCGGCATTGTGCAGCCCCTTCGTCTGAGGCTTGGGATTTGATTCATTTAACTTCTTTGCGGCCACAAGAAGAGCTTGAGCGTCCAATGCCGAATCACCAAGTGTTCCTATAGCCTGCCCATCTTTGGGGATAAATAAGCGGCCCGGCGGCCCGGCTTCTCTCGTTTGCAAAACTGTCGCCAATACGCCTTCCCGCTTTTCCTCAATACAATCAAGCCAAGCATCAAAAGCAAGTTGCTGAGGCATCTTCATTCCCCGCTTTCTTGTTTGCCGGCTGATGATCCGGAACCGGCTCAATGTAAATTTCTACTGTGCCCGGACAGCCGAGCCCCAGCCCCCAAACAACGTCTTCATCCATGGCATATGTTTTTAATGCCGGAACACCAGACTCGATGACTTGCTTGGCCGCTTCGGCAACATCTGCTTCTAAGCAGCCTCCTGAAATCATTCCCGTAATGTTTTCATGTTCATCTACAAGCATCTTTGCTCCTTCCCGCCGATAGGCAGATCCATACACACGGACAACGGTAGCAAGCGCCGATTTTCGTCCAGCTTCCCGGGCTTCTTGAATGGCTTCTATTACTAAAAGATTTTCTGACATTGCTTTCACCTCCGGATCGTCATCGTTCTAGCTAACCTCTCAAACTCTTCGGGACTTTGAGCTTCTGAAAATATATCAATATACGGAAGCGCAGCTTTCATTCCCCTTGCTTCAGGTTGATATCCGTTGATCTTCAGCAGCGGATTCAGCCAGACCACAGCTGAAGCTCTTTGCTTGATCTCTTTCATCGCCCGCGGCAAATAGGCCATATCCCCTGTATCCAGTCCATCGCTTACAATGACAACGACGGTTTCTTTCCGCAGCATGCGAGCGCCATATTGCTGAATAAACGAAAATAGCGATTCGCCAATGCGCGTTCCCCCGCCCCACTCATTTTCAAATACGGTCAGCACTGGCAGTTGTCCGCGTTTGCCGTTTTTCAGTTGCGAGGTGACTCTCTTCAGCTTTGTTGCAAAAAGAAAAACTTCCACATGACGGGTACATGCGGTCAGCGCATAAGCAAACGGCAAAAATTGATCAGCATAGGGTGACATAGAGCGGCTGCCATCACACAACAAAACAAATCGGGCATTTGTTTTGTCTCTTCCTTTCCAGACAGGCTTGATGGGAAAACCGCCTGTTTGCAAGCTATTCCGCCATGTTCGCCTGCCGTCCAGCTGCCGGCCTTTTTTCCTGGCTGCCAAGCGCCGTGCCTGCTTTAACTGCACCTGCCTCACGAGCTTTCTCGCCGCCTTTTTCATCTTCGAAAGCTGGCTTGATGAAATATATATGTGCCGCTTCTTGGGACGTTGGCTGGCTGTTCTTGAAGCGAACCAATTAAATGCCGTCTCCTTCTCTCCATCCGCTGCCTTCTGTTCTGCCTCTCCCAGTTTGCTTACAGAGTCGGCCTCTGCAGATCCGTTCATCCCTTCGTTCCCGCAGCCTGTTTGGGCAGCTCCTTCCGCACTTGTTTCTGTTGCCGTTCCTCTTGCTCCATCACCTTCCGGATTTTCTGAAGCTAGCCAAGGAACAGAGGCTTGGCTTTTGTCTGTTGTCACAAAAAACAATTGAAACGCTTCATCAAACAAACCCTGTTCTTCCTTGCTCGAACAAAGAACAATCTTCAACGCCAGTTGAAATTGCTCACGCTTGCTTATATCAACGAAACTTAATGCCCGCAGACTGTCCTCTATTTCTTTTAATCCGATGACAAAGCCTTGTGACCGCAAGTAACGGCAAAAAGCGGATACGCGTCTAGAAATATGATCCATTTCAAACACCTGCCTCTTCGTTGAACAGCTTTCAGGCTACAATTGTATAAGAATGCCGCTTTCTATCGCCTCCTTGACAGCTTCCCAGTCTTCCCGGTCCTTAATGAAACAGCCTAGCGTCTCTTGAACCGCTTCTTTGCTTAATTCATTGTAATGAAGCAGCAGGAGTGCTTCCGCCCAATCAATACTTTCAGCTACTCCCGGCGCTTTGTGCAAAGGCATGCGCCTGAGTTCCTCCATCATACCGGCTATTTGAGCAGCAAGCCGTTCGTTAATGGACGGCAGCCTGGCTTGAAGAATAGCCGCCTCTTTTTGAAAATCCGGATAGTCAATCCATTGATATAAGCACCTTCTTCTTAAGGCGTCACTCAGCTCCCGTGTGCGGTTAGACGTTAAGATAACATACGGGCGATGCTTAGCCCGGATAGTGCCTAGCTCTGGAATCGTCATTTGAAATTCCGCCAGCATCTCTAAGAGAAAAGCTTCAAATTCCTCATCCGCCCGGTCCACTTCATCTATCAATAAAACCGGCGGCTGCCTTTCTTCTGTCAGCGCCTGGAGCAAGGGACGGGACAACAAGAAGGAATCACTGAAAATGGCCGCTTCCTTTTCAGCAAGTGCGGCTCCTTCCTTCTCCATCAGGCGAATGTGGAGCATTTGCTTTGCATAATTCCATTCATATAGGGCGCTGGCAACATCCAAGCCTTCATAACATTGCAGACGGATCAGCCGGGTATTCAAGGATTGAGCCAGTACCTTGGCCATTTCCGTTTTCCCGACTCCCGCCGGCCCTTCGATCAGCAAAGGCTTTCGCAATGCCTGAACCAAATGCAAGGCCGCAGCTGCCGGCTGGTCAGTCACATAGCCGTTTTGAAGAAAAATCTCTTCTATCGATTGCCTGCTAGTACTGATGCGAATCCCTCCTGTTCATCAGAAAAAAGAAAATACAGGGGCCTGTCCATGGAAGAACCGGTCCCCTCTTTTTTTATCGTTCTTAATTATAAAAGGATGGAGCGCAGCGCCCGCTCCGTATATACCTTGCACAAGTTTTCCCGATACTCTGCGGAAGCAAATAAGTCACTGCCCATTTCACCTTCTTCAGCAGCAAGCCTGGCTGCCTCCCGGATCATCTTTTCTGATGGCTTTTGCCCCAATAAGGTCTGTTCAACAGACTCCGCTCGAAAAGCTACATCTCCAACACCGGTAAGAGCTACTTTAATATAATCAATCGCTCCTGCCTTATCTGTTCCGGCCATCGCCGCTACTCCTACTACCGGATAGCCGGAGGCCGGGTGGAAATATTTCAGATAAACAGATTTTGCATGGGATGGAGGAATAGAGAATGAAACGCCCGTCACAAGACTATTTTCAGGAAGCATAGTAATTAACGGCCCGATAATAAAGCTGTCCACGCTCATTCTTTCTTCGCCGTCTTCCCCCTGAATTATGATTTCGGCATCGAGCGCGAAAGCAGCAGCTGGCAAGTCAGCAGCCGGATCAGCATGAGCGAGATTACCGCCAATGGTTCCGCGGTTACGGATTTGCAAATCGCCAATCTGACTGGCTGTATCAGCAAGAAGCGGAACGTGTGCTTGAATAAGCGGATGCTTGGAGGCGTCATGGTGGGTTACTAAAGCCCCTACAATAAGCCGCTCTCCTTCTACTTTTACTTCCTTCAATTGATCGATCCGGCTAATATCAATTAAAACATCCGGCTCCGTTAGTCTGAATTTCATAAGCGGCAGCAGGCTATGCCCGCCGGCAATTACCTTGCCCGTTCCGTCGCTGTCTTGCATCAGCTTAATAGCCTGGTCGACTGTTGCAGCATGAACATAATCAAATTTAACAGGTATCAATCAATTCCCCTCCCCTTCTTGAATGACCCGCCATACTTTTTCAGGAGTCAGCGGCATATCAATGTCTTTCACTCCATACGGCTTCAGGGCATCCATGACTGCATTCATGACAGCCGGAATAGAAGCGGTTGTTCCGGTTTCCCCTACTCCCTTGGCACCAAGAGGATTCACTGGGGACGGCGTTTCTGTAAATGACGATTCAATAGGCGGGAAAAAGCGAGCTTTAGGCAAGGTATAGTCCATCAGTGTACCGGATAAGAGTTGTCCTTCGCTGCTGTAAACCGCTCCCTCCCAAAGAGCCTGGCCCACTCCTTGGGCAATGCCGCCATGAACTTGCCCTTCTGCCGTCAGCGGATTGATCACGCGTCCGACATCATCCACGCAAACATAACGCTTCATTTGAATTTCACCGGTCTCCTTATCCACCTCTACAACCACAATATGGGTGCCAAACGGATACACAAAGTTTTCCGGATCGAAGAACGATTGGGCTTCGAGAGAGGGCTCCATTCCTTCCGGCAAGTTCCAAGCCATGTTAGCTGCTTTCGCAATCTCTTGGAATGTGCGCTGCTGTCCCGGCACCCCTTTCACCTGAAAGATACCGCTTTCAAAAATAATGTCGTCTGCTGCCGCTTCTAATTCGTGAGCCGCAATTTTCTTAGCTTTTTCCACCACGCGATCAGCCGCAATCGCTACTGCTGCGCCGCCGACAGGCGTTGAACGGGAACCGTACGTGCCCCAGCTCATGGAAATCGCTCTTGTGTCACTAAACACTAATTCAATATCGTCCATTGGTATTCCCAGCTTGTCCGCCACAATTTGGCCAAATGTCGTCGCATGTCCTTGACCATGCGGGGAGGTTCCCGAATACACCGTTACTTTCCCTGACGGATGGACGCGCACCGTCGAATTTTCCCAGACACCGCCTTGGAACCCGATAGCTCCCGCCACTTTAGAAGGGCCGAATCCGCATAGCTCCACATATGTGGAAATACCAACACCGATCAGCTTTCCTTGCTTGCGCATTTCCTCCTGTTCCTGGCGCAGCTGCTCGTAATTCACAATTTCAAGCGCTTTTTGGAGGGGCTTTTCATAGTCGCCGCTATCGTAAATGAGCCCTTGAGCATTCGTATAAGGAAACGCTTCTTTAGGGGCAAAGTTTTTCCTGCGCAGCTCCACCGGGTCCATGCCGATTTCTCGGGCATATAAATCAATGATCCGCTCAATTTGATACGTCGCTTCCGGCTTTCCCGCTCCCCGGTAGGCATCTGTCGGGGTGGTATTTGTATACACACCGAACGTTTCACAGGAAGCATGGGGAATGTCATAGGCTCCTGTAATCATGAGGCCGAAGTCAATGGTTGCTACTCCAGGGCCCATCGTTGACAAATAAGCGCCCAGGTTTGCTGTATTCTTCACGCGGATAGCTGTCAATGCGCCGTCACGCTGTCCATACAGCTCCACATCAATTACTTCATCCCGCCCTGCGTTGGAAGCAGTAAAATGTTCACTGCGCTGCTCAATCCATTTCACCGGCCTTCCTAAATCGCGGGCAGCATAGCCAATCAATGCTTCATCCGGGTAAACGCCGATTTTCCCGCCGAATCCGCCTCCCATATCCGGTGCGATGACGCGAAGCTTGGCCTCAGATATTCCAAGCACCCCTGATAAAACCATTCGATGAATGTGAGGGTTTTGGGAGGTGCACCATAAAGTTAATTCACCGCTCCCCGGATTATATTCCCCTATTGCTGCACGCGTCTCGATCGGACTCGGGAATACGCGCTGGACGTAAAAGCTTTCCCGCACAACTACTTCCGCGCTTTCAAGCACTTCGTCTGCTATTTCTCCGGCTTTCCAGTGGAGTGCGATATTGTGTTCAATATCATCGTGGACGAGCGGCGCTCCTTCTTGCATCGCTTCTTTCTGGCGGACCGCAGCCGGCAGCGCTTCATATTCAACATCAATGAGATCCAGCGCATCGCGAACAGCATACCGGTCTTCGGCAATGACTAGCGCCACTCCATCTCCAACGTAGCGCACACGGTCAATTGCGAGCGGATACTGCGGGGCTTCTTTTAAATTACAATCAGGCACAAGCCAGGAAGAAGGGATCGGACCTATTTTTCCTTCAAGATCTTTTCCGGTATACACGGCGACTACCTGCGGCAATTTCAGTGCCGCCTCTGCATTTATTTTTTTAATGTGGGCGTGGGCGTGCGGACTTCGCAAAATAGCGGCATGCAGCATGCCCGGCAATTGAATATCATCGGAAAAGCGGCCATTTCCTGTTAACAAACGCGGATCTTCTTTTCGCTTTAAAGGAGTGCCAACAACATTAGCCACGATGAGTCCCCTCCCCTACTAATTGACTGGCAGCCACTGCTTCCCCGTCCTTAGCTGCTGCTTCTGCCATGATCTTCGCTGCTTTTTGAACGGCACTTACAATAAACTGATAGCCGGTGCACCGGCAAATAACGCCTTCCATTCCTTCACGGATTTCTTCCTCACTCGGATTTGGATTTTCTTGGAGAAGTCCGATCATGGCCATCATGACACCAGGTGTGCAATAACCGCACTGCAGTCCATGTTCTTCCCAAAAGCTTTGCTGCATCGGATGCAGGTGATCAATCGTTCCCAGCCCTTCCACTGTTGTTAGCTCTGATTTATCAGCTTGTACAGCGAGCATGGTACACGATTTCACCGCAGCGCCATTAACCATAATCGTACAAGCCCCGCACTGGCTCGTATCACAACCGATATGAGTTCCCGTCAGGCCTAGATCATCACGAAGATAATGAACAAGCAACTTGCGCGGCTCTACCTCCGCGCTTCGTTCCTGCCCGTTAACAGTTACCGTTACTTTCCGATTCTCAATTGCCATTTGCGCACCCCCTGAATCATTTCAAGTTTAAAGCTTGGCTATTTCCTTCGTCTCCTTTTGGATATCTTTAAAAAACTGTCCCAATATTACTTTCGCCACTCCGCCCATCACGCGCTGTCCCATGGAAGCAAGAATACCCGTTACCTTTACCTCTGCGCAGCAAGTGAGCAGTGTTCCCTCGTCTGACTCCTCCAAGCTCATTTTCGCATCAGCATCAATTTCACCTGGCTTGCCCTTGCCTTCAAGAAGCAGGCGATAAGCCTCTGGCTCCTGCATATCCACTTGGCGGACAACACCTGTAAACCTTCCTTTAATCGGACCGATATTCAGACCCAGCTCAGCATTAAATACATTCTCCCCTGCCTCTTCAAATGATTGACACCCTGGCAGCGCCCGCTGCAGCACCTCCTTATTCTGAAGCGTTTTCCAAAGCAGTTCCCTTGAAACACCTTTAAAAGAATAAGAGTATTCAATATTCAACAGCGCGTCCCCCTTTTTTTGAATTTTCAGTTTTAGGAAATGATATTTTTAACTGGGACAATTTCAACGCCGCCGGCTTTTAAAGCAGCAACAATCGCTTTGGCCAGCTGCGGCGCCCCCGGTGTATCTCCATGGATGCAGATCGTTTCGGCTTGAATGGACACATCTTTGCCGTCGTGTGTAACCACCCGGCCTTCTTTTACCATGCGGACTACACGATTGGCCATGGCCTCATAATCGGCAATTTCCGAACCCCTTCTAGTAAGGACAATCGAGCCGCTTTCCGTATGCTCACGATCCGAATAAGCTTCTTTGGCAACCGGAACTCCCATTTTGACCGCCTCTTCATAAACCTCTGACTGATTAAGAGCAAAAATAATCATGTCCCTGTCTGCTTCATACACTGCTTCAAGAATGGAGCGGGCAAGCTGTTTGTCCTCCATTGCTTTCATAAAGAGGGCGCCATGAGGCTTGCAGTGCTGAATCTTCACATCAGCCGCCCGGCAAAATTCCCGCAAAGCCCCCAGTTGGTATGTCACATAATCTTTCACCTCAGCTGGCGTACAAGTCATGTACCGGCGGCCAAATCCCAGCAGATCTGGGAAAGCGGGGTGGGCGCCAATGCCGACGTTGTAATTTTTGGCAAGTTCTATTGTCCTTCGCATCACATGAGGATCACCGCCGTGAAAACCGCAGGCAATGTTGGCTGAAGTAATATATTGCATCATGTCTTCATCATTTCCCAGTTCGTAAAGCCCAAAGCTTTCCCCCATGTCGCAGTTCAAATCTACTTTATACATTCGCTTCACCCCCTAAGACAGAATCTTTGCTTTCTCCAAAAATTGCGTTGTATAATCTCCCTCTTCAAATTGTCTATTTTCCATAATAGAAGCAAGAAGGGCCAGGTTTGTTTGTAAGCCATGGACTTCCATTCCAGCCAGCGCTTGCTTCATCTTTTCAATCGCTTGAGCTCGGCTCGCTCCGTGAACGATTACTTTGCCGATCATTGGGTCATAAAAAGGGGAAACTACACTGCCCTCTGTCACACTAAAATCCAAGCGTACCCCTTCTTCAGGCAACTTCAGCTGTTCAATGGTGCCTGGTGACGGAAAGAAAGTCTTCGGATCCTCCGCATAAAGCCGGCATTCAATGGCGTGACCCGTCCGGCTGATTTGCTCCTGCCCAAGAGGAAGCTGCTGTCCGGCGGCTATTCTAAGCTGCCACTCTACTAAATCAATTCCCGTGATTTCTTCTGTGACCGGATGCTCTACCTGCAGTCGTGTATTCATTTCCAAGAAATAGAAATTTTTATTGTTATCAAAAATAAATTCCATTGTTCCAACATTTGTATAGCCAATCTCTTTTGCACCTTGGATGGCCGTTTCCAGCAGCTGCTCCCTAAGTGATTCATCCAGAAACGGAGAAGGGCTTTCTTCAACTACCTTTTGGTTTCGCCGTTGCACAGAGCATTCCCTCTCATATAAATGAACAACGTTCCCGAAATCATCCGCCGCTACTTGCACCTCAATATGCCGCGGATCAGAAATCCACTTTTCCAGAAAAACAGCCCCATCGTTGAAAAATGATTCGGCTTTTTGTATGGTCGAGTGGAAGGCTTTCTCAAGTTCTTCCTGGTTCTGCACAAGCTGCATGCCGATGCCGCCTCCGCCTGCGCTCGCCTTCAGCATCAGCGGATAGCCTAATTGATTGGCAATGGCTGCGGCCTCCTCCACCGAGTGAATTTGTCCATCTGAACCAGGGACAACCGGCACACCCGCTCTCTGCATATGATCTCTCGCTTCAAGCTTTGATCCCATGATCTTCATTACATCCGCTGAAGGACCAATAAATACGATGTTTTCCGCCTCGCAGCGCTCGGCAAACTGCGGATTTTCCGATAGGAAGCCATAGCCTGGATGAATCGCATCGGCCTTCGTTTGCTTGGCAGCCTGGATCACCTTCTCAATATCCAGATAGCTCTTTTTCGCTTGGGCCGGACCAACACAAACTGCTTCTGAAGCTTCGCTGACGAATGGCGCCTGGGCATCAGCTTCAGAGTATACGGCAACTGTTTCAATGCCGAGCCGTCGGCATGTCCGAATAATTCTTCTGGCAATTTCGCCTCTATTGGCAATTAATACTTTATTGAAATATGACATAGTTTTCCTCCACTAAAAAATTCGGCTTCTTTATCGTGCTGAAATAACAGCAATCTCTTGCCCCGCATCTAAAATATCTTCTTCGTTCACGAGAAAGCTTTCAAGCACCCCGTCGCTTTCTGCTTTAATCTCATAAAAGTTTTTCATCACCTCTACCAGACCAATGACATCACCGGCCTTGACGGCAGCTCCTTCGTGAATGAACACTTCCTTATCAGGAGCCGGTTTGCGGTAGAAGACTCCGGGAATTGGCGAAAGCACTTTATTTTTCTGATCTGACATGATAATTCCTCCTATAGCAGCTGTAATTGCTGTTTGATTTGCGCTAATTTATATGCATATTCTTTTCGGGCTTGTAAAGCGGTTTCAATATCGACAGCAACGAAGCGGACTTTCTCATTTGTTTTTACTTGAGCCATTTTATTCAAATCGGCACTGATAATGGTGCAGATTGTTGCATAGCCGCCGCCGGTTACAGCATCATTCAGCAAAGCAATTGGCTCCACGCCGTCAGGCACCTGGATCGAGCCGATCGGATAACCGAGGTCCACCACATTGGAAGGGTTGCTCCCCGCTCCAAACGGCTGCTCGCGTTCTACAAAACTTAAGCGTTCGCCTTTAAAACGATAGCCCACACGGTTTGCTTCTGCGGTCACTGTCCAATCAAGCGAAAAAAACCGCTCCTTGCTTTCCTCAGTCAGCCGGTAGCTGCATAAGCCGACGACTACCCGGATTTCATTCGTTTTCGAAAAAACCGGAATCAGGTCTTCCTGGATCCGCGTGCCGATTTTTACCCGCTGCTTGGCAGCTGATCCGATTTTTAATTCATCGCCGGCTTGAAGCGGACGTCCTTCCAAACCGCCAATGCCGCATAGCGTATACGTGGAGCGGGAGCCCATGATCAGCGGAACATCAATCCCGCCTGCTACCGCCAAATACACGCGGGCCCCTTGCTTGACAAAATCAAAAGACAGCTGGTCGCCAGCCTTGACAGCCAGCGTTTCCCACATAGGCACAAGCTCTCCATTGACTTTCGGCGGTATCTCGCCGCCCGTCAATGCAATCACGGCATCCTGCTGAAACTCCAGCACAGGACCCATATAAGTAATTTCGAGTGCTGCGGCATTTTCCTCGTTGCCTACGAGTACATTGGCCGCGGTAAATGAATATTTATCCATGGCGCCGGATGGCGGCATGCCAACCTCGTAATAACCGATTCTTCCATAATCTTGTACAGTTGTTTGCAAACCGGGCTGAATCACTTTAATCATGCGTACAATCCCCCCAGAACCTCATCTGAAAATGCTTTCGGGTTTTCCAGCACTTGCCGAGGCTTAAATGTGATTTCCCTTGTTAAATAGCGAAAGGTTCCATCTTCTACTTGCTTTTCAATCGCTTGGAATTCCTCCATCGTAATGCTGCGGTATCTGAAAATATCGCCTTGCCTTGGGAAAGTCATAGAATCTTTAAAGTCATATAAGCGCTGCTCCTTTTGGTAAATTGGAGCGGCTGCCACACCAAATAACTGATATCCCCCCGCCCCCTGCACCGGATAAATCACCGCAAAGGCCCCGCCAAATCCGAATGCTCTTTCAGGCGTATACGTACGCGGACGGACATATTTCGGCACCTCAATCTGCTGCTCGCGCGGCACCATCTGGTAACACCAAGGCAGCCCCGGAACAAACCCAATCATCGATACGAGATATGGATAATCTGTGATCGCTTGAATCAATTCTTCTTTTGAATCAAAGCCATTCACCCGGGCAGCATATTCTAAATCAGTAGAAGACGGGTCCTGATGCCGGTCTCTAAAGCGCATCAATGCTTCATTTGTCCATGGATCATCGAATAAAATCGGCACATCGACAATTCTTGAAGAAATATCAAAATCATCAACAGACACAGATTGCTCCAATTCTTTCAATTTTGAAATTAACTTGTCAGGATGGATTTCTTCCGGTTGAAAGCGGACCATATAGGAAGCATTTGAAGGACAAATATCCAATATTCCAGGCAGCCTTTCTTCTCTAAGCTGCTTTGTAATGGCCATAGCCTGAAAGTTAACTTCCAGACTCATAGATTCAGATAATTCAACAAAAATAAACTCATCGCCGCCATATTCATAACGGGTCATCCCCTTCACCTCACTCACTGAATTCTTTGCTCTTTCATGCACATGAATAAATGCAACTTTCATACCAACTTTTCAATATAAAGAATTTTTCAACTATTACATTCTATTTCGAGCTATTTTTCTTTATTAGAACCAAATCGCCGGCTAAAACCTTTCATTTATGAAACATCTTCTTTCACAAATGAAAGCAACGGATGCAGTTTCATATAAAAAAGCCTGCGAAGAGATTAAGTCTCTCCGCAGGCTTTAAAGCAGACATTCCTTTTAACCGTAGTTGCGCTCAGACGCGTATGACAATGCATCCACTAAAGAATAAAAACATAATTCAACATTTTTTTGGCTGGCTTTGTCTTCTCTAATCACGCAAAAATGATCATTCACCTTTTCAATAGCGACATTGGGATTCAGCTGCTTCTTCATCTCGTTCACCTCTCTTTTTTATGCTTCCTGGGGTACGGCAAGACCAAGCCCTTTTGCTACACGCGTGCCGTATTCCGGATCGGCTTTGTAAAAATGGCTGATTTGGCGAAGCTTAATCTCTTCACTTTGCACCGGCTTCATTGCACCGACAATATTTGCTACGAGACGGGTTCTTTCTTCTTCACTCATTAAACGGTACAAATCGCCCGCCTGTGTATAATGATCGTCCTGGCTGTAATTGTGGGTGCCTGCCTGCCCTGTTATCGCCAATGGAGTCACATTGGCTTCCGGCACCTCTTTCGGACCGCCAAAGCTGTTTGGCTCATAATAGACCGACTTGCCGCCGTTGCCGTCAAACCGCATTTGGCCGTCACGCTGATAATTGTGAACAGGACATTTCGGCGCATTAATCGGCAGAGCGTTATGATTGACGCCTACACGATAACGGTGGGCATCCGCGTAGGCAAATAAACGGCCCTGAAGCATCTTATCAGGTGAGGCCTCAATTCCAGGGACGAATGTGCCCGGAGAAAAGGTTGCCTGCTCAACTTCCGCGAAATAATTTTCCGGATTGCGGTTCAGCACCATTTTTCCAACCTCTATAAGCGGATAATCTTTTTGTGACCACACCTTTGTTACATCAAACGGATCCCATTTATATGTGTCCGCGTCTGCAGCTGGCATGATTTGCACATAAAGTGTCCAGGCAGGATAGTCCCCTGCTTCAATCGCATGAAATAAATCTTCCGTATGATAATCAGGATTTTCTCCTGCTAGTTTGGCAGCCAGTTCCACATCAAGATTCTTAATGCCTTGGTCTGTTTTAAAGTGATATTTGACCCAAACCGCTTCTCCTTGATCATTCACCCACTTAAACGTATGGCTTCCGAATCCGTGCATATGGCGGAAGGTTGCCGGAATGCCGCGGTCAGACATCAGAATGGTCACTTGATGGAGCGATTCCGGGGATAAAGACCAGAAATCCCACACAGCTGTCGGATTTTTCAAATGTGTTTGCGGATCACGTTTTTGCGTATGGATAAAATCTGGAAATTTAATCGCATCGCGAATGAAAAAAACAGGTGTATTATTTCCGACCAAATCATAGTTGCCCTCATCTGTATAAAACTTCACCGCAAATCCGCGCGGATCACGAACCGTATCGGCAGAACCCAATTCACCCGCTACAGTTGAGAATCGAACGAATAAGGGTGTGCGCTTCCCGGCTTCAGATAAAAAGCTTGCTTTCGTATACTTAGCGATCTCGCTGTTTGTGACTTCAAAATAACCGTGGGCGCCTGCTCCTTTCGCATGAACAACCCGCTCTGGCACCCGCTCCCTGTTAAAATGCGCCAGCTTCTCCAGCAAGTGAACATCTTGAATTAATGTAGGGCCGCGCTGTCCAGCTGTTTGTGAATTTTGATTATCGCCTACGGGGGCTCCCCAGCTTGTTGTTAATCGATTATTCATATAAACGTCACCTCGTCTTGTTTTAGTTGGTAACTTAATGATAACATCTATCAATGAAAAATCAATACTAAATTATAATTATTTTAAAAAAGAAATTACTTTTAAATAATCTCTATGATAAATAACTTAATCAGCAGCAACCGAAGACCCTATAAGGATATGATTTGACTTTCAACTAGTAAATAGAGATGATAAAGTTGCGAATTATATTTCAAAAAATTCTGATTTCTACCCTTCTAAAAAGAAGAGTCACAAGAATTTATGCGAATTCCGGTCTGGAAGGGTCGAACGTAACTTTTAAGAAACAATGAACGGACAGTCCTTCCTCTGCCGGGCTGAGGCCGGCTGAGCAGACAGCGGCGCGTATGGACAAACTGTTATCATCACTACCTAGCCCATGCCGCTTTCGGCGGCTATAAGCCGGCATTGGGCGTGAAAATCACTTGATGATGCTGTCTCACTACCAGCAATAAGGCTTACGCTAATGAGAAAGGAGCGCATTGGAATGGTCGAGCGCGTAACAGCAACTCCAGCTGCTCTTGCTTTAATAAACCAGCTAAAAGAAAAACACGGCTCTCTTATGTTTCATCAATCAGGCGGCTGTTGCGATGGAAGTTCCCCTATGTGCTATCCGCAAGGCGAGTTCTTAACGGGTGACAGCGATGTGCTGCTTGGCAAAATCGGCGATGCCCCTTTTTATATCAGTGAAGCGCAATACAAATATTGGAAGCATACACAGCTGATTATTGACGTTGTTAATGGGCGCGGCGGGATGTTTTCTCTCGAAGGTCCCGAAGGCAAACGCTTCTTAACGCGGTCACGCGTATTCACACCAGAGGAACGCGAGAAATTAAATAACTGAAGGCCGGCGGCTGCCGGCTTTTTCATTTACAGCAAAAGCTATATACAAGTAAAAAAAGAAACTTTACAATAAAAAGATAGAAAATTCAAAATTGTAGAGAAAGAGGGTTATAGAAGATGAGCAGACAAGAGCAGCTGGCAGCAGCTGAAACAAACAGCAAGGAAACAGATTTTCCGCTTTCTTTTGAGGAATGGGAGAAAAAAGCGGCCAGCCTTATGCAGGCAGGAGGCTATGGTTATGCAAGCTCAGGTGCGGGCCGGGAGGAAACAGCCAGAAGAAACGAAGAAGCATTTGGGAAATGGGCCATCGTCCCAAGGATGCTGAGCGATGTGTCTCATGCTGATTTAAGTGTCACTCTATTTGGCCATACATACAAACGGCCTTTTTTGCTGGCCCCTATTGGCATGCAGATCCTTGCCCATCCTGAAGGAGAGCTGGCCTCTGCTAAAGCAGCGGCTGCTTGTCACGTTCCTTTCGTATTAAGCACAGTGGCCAGCCATTCCATCGAAGAAGTAGCAGCTGCCGCTCCATCTGGCTCTAAATGGTTCCAGCTTTACTGGTCCAATAACGAAGAAGTTTCCTGCAGTATGGCCGAACGAGCGGAAAAAGCGGGCTATGAAGCGATCGTCCTTACCGTGGATACCGTAAGAACCGGCTTTCGGGAAACGGATATCCGCAGCCAATTTTCCCCGCTGTCACAAGGCTTTGGAAAGGCCAATTATGAAAGTGATCCGGCGTTCATGAAAGCCTTGGATAGGCATGATGAGACATCCGTTGTTGCCGCTATTCTTGAAAACATGCAAACTTTATCTCTTCATTGGAAGCACATTGCTAAGCTGAAAGAAAGAACTCGCCTGCCAATTTTATTAAAAGGAATCTTGCATCCCGAAGATGCGCGTCTGGCAGTAGAGCATGGTGTCGACGGCTTAATCGTTTCTAACCATGGCGGCCGGCAGCTTGACGGAGTCATCGCTGCGATTGATGCGCTTCCTGCCGTTTCTGAAGCTGTTCAAAAGAAGGTGCCCGTTTTATTCGACAGCGGCATCCGGCGCGGCATTGACGCTGTGAAGGCGCTGGCCTTGGGCGCAGATGCCGTGTTAATCGGCCGCCCCTTCCTCTATGGGCTAGCTTCCCACGGTCAGCAAGGCGTCGAACAAGTCATTGAGAATTTTGCCCGCGAAATAGAAATTTCTCTTTCCCTGTGCGGCATTGCTAATTTAGCGCAAATTGACAAGCTGAAAATGGTCAGGGATTAACCGGCTCCTAGCGCCCGCTTCAAAACTGATTTAGCGCCTGCTTAACAAGGCGTTCAATCAGTTTTTTTGTGATACCTTGCAGGCAATTCATTGGAAGATCAGCCGCAAACGCTGTATCATTGCTTATTGCACAGAGCTTGTAAGGAGGAGAAAACATGACTGCACCACAACTGAAGCATTTCCAAGGCATTCCTTTATCCGTTCTCGATCTGGCCCCCATTTTAGAGGGAAGCACTGCAGCCCAGTCGTTTAAACATAGCACCGATCTCGCTCAGCATGCAGAAAAGTGGGGCTTCTCACGCTATTGGCTGGCGGAACACCACAATATGCCGGGCATTGCCAGTTCAGCAACACCCGTTATGATTGGCCACATCGCTGGAGCAACCGAGCATATTCGTGTAGGTTCCGGAGGCATTATGCTGCCTAATCATGCAGCACTTGTCATTGCCGAGCAATTTGGAACACTTGAATCGTTATATCCCGGACGGATTGATCTCGGCATTGGACGGGCGCCCGGAAGTGACCAGGCTACAGCCTTTGCTCTGCGCCGCACCCTTCACAGCCGCGTTGAAGATTTCCCCCTGCAGCTGGATGAGCTTCAAGCTTATTTTGATACTAATCCATCCGCTCGCGTGCGTGCTTTTCCCGGCGAGGGTTTAAACATTCCGATCTGGCTTCTCGGCTCTAGTGATTTCAGTGCCCGCCTTGCTGCTGAGAAAGGCTTGCCGTTCGCTTTTGCCAGCCATTTTGCAGCAGACTACACACTGCCTGCGTTAAACATTTACCGCGGTCACTTTACACCTTCCAATGTGCTGGAAGAACCATATGCCATGGTTGGTGTCAATATTATCGCCGCTGATACAGAAGAAAGAGCCCGCTGGCTTGCTACCTCTCAACAGCAGCAATTTTTAAGCTTAAGAAGAGGAGAACCGACACAGCTGAAGCCGCCGATCGATGACATTGATCAAGTATGGAGCCCCTTTGAGCAGGCTGCGATTGAACAAACACTCGATTCCCGGGCTACCATTATCGGCACCCCCGATACGGTGAAACAAAAGCTGGAACGCTTCTTGGCCGAGACCAAAGCAAATGAAATCATTGTGAATTCACAGATTTTCTGCCATGAAGACCGGCTGCGCTCTTATGAAATCGTCGCCGGCCTGATGGAATAAAAAAACAGCCTGAAGCGGCAATGCTTCAGGCTGCTATGTATTTTCCCATCAACGGACAAACCGTCCCAGCTTTTCATTCCGGTCTTCCTGCTCCTCCCGGGAAGCAAGATCGTATTTTTTAAATAAATGAAACAGTTCATTTAACGTGTGCTGTGCGTGCCGGCTTTGCAAAAATACATGAAGGTCTTCATATAAAGAAGGCGGGAGAAACTCTCTTTGGCTTTCCAGCTTTTGAATGACCTCTTCCTGCGAATGATCAATGTTACACTGTCCCATGCCAATCACCCTTTCCGCGTGTCATGCTTCTAATCTAACATAAAAGCAGACACCCTTCAGCATTTTAATATCCTCTATAAACGTAAGGCTCCTTCGGCTTGTCAATCGCATGCCATTCTTTCACGCGCAGCACAGGAATCGTCGCTTTGAATGGCTGGTAATACATCGATGACAATGTGCCCTTCACATGAATCCAGTCATCATCCTGCAGCTTTGTTTCTTCCGGAAATTCAGCCAGCATCCCGAAAGCCCCTGAATCCGCCACACAATGGATCACACCAAACCGGAGCACAAACAGCTGACGCTGATCAGGGCTTTCCCCGCGGAAGGCAAAACCGTCAAACTCAATCACCTTTCCGAGAAAATCTCCCGGAAAGTGATAAATTGTTTCCATTCCCTTTAAAAACTGATCGTCACGTAACGCAATATGCTCTTTAGAAATATACTTCGACAGCTCTTTTTCCATCAACTCATCATAGCCTTCTTTGCCATAATACACACTTGTATCGGGCTTTAAATATTGAGTTTGGGCATAATGATCAGCCGCTTCAATCTGCTCAATCGGCTTAAATGAAAATCCTTTTGATTTGACGATAGTGGAATCGAGCGTAGCAATCGGAAAAAATAAGCCGGCGGCTAGGGGAAAAGCAAAGACGCCGTAAAAGAACCACCGCTGATAAAAAGGCTTGTCCTTTTCGTCACTGTGATCGTGATCGCAGCACGGCTCGCCGGCCGCTTCCCCGCCCCCTTTGAAGTAGTCATATACTTGAACAATCGTCAAAAGCGCAAAAATAAAAATAGCACTGTAAGACAAATAGGCATACTTCATATTGATATATTTAGCAATGTTGCCGGAAGCATGAAGGTGGAAAAAGAAATAAGTAAACAGCAGCAAAATATAGATGCGAAACATTCTGTCTCCCCCTTTAAATCAACAATGAACCGATAAATACAAAAATTGCAATATAGGCGACTAAATACAAAATAAAACGTTTTTTAAACGCATCAAGCATCATCAACACATTTTTAATATCAACCATCGGGCCGAAAACGAGAAAAGCGACTAAGGAGCCTGTAGAGAACGTACTTCTGAAGGAGGAAGCGATAAAGGCATCCGCCTCTGAACAAAGAGACAAAACAAAGGCTAAGCCCATCATGACAAGATGAGAAGCCGCTTCTGTTTGCCCAATTTCCAGCAGCGTGGACGTTTTTACATACGTTTGCATAGCGGCGGCAACAAAGGCCCCGATAATTAGATACTTGCCAACCGAGAAGAATTCATCTGCCGCATGGCGCAGCATTCCCGCGAACTTCTTCATAAACGTCTGCTTTCCGGAAGCATCGCAATGATTACGTACCGCTCCTTTAGCGATCAGCTGATTTCCCTTAAATTGCCTTGAAATAATCAGGCCTACAAGAACCGCCACAATGAATGATAAGCCGCCGCGGTAGAAAGGCATGTCCCATTGGCTGCCAAATGCAAGATAGGTTGAGAACAAAACAACCGGATTAATCACGGGTCCCGTTAGCATAAATGCTATCCCGGCGTGTAAAGGAACTCCCTTAAGAATCAGTCTGCGGACGATCGGCACGATGCCGCATTCGCAGGCCGGAAACAAAGCGCCAATGAACGCAGCTGACAAAACAGCTAAACATCGGTTTTTCGGTATCACCTTCGCCAGCATTTCCTCGGTAATAAACATCTGGATAAAGCCCGCAATGAAAACCCCAATGAGCACGAACGGAACCGCTTCAATCAAGATACTAATAAAAATCGTATTTAATTGTAAAAACGACTGTGAAAACATACATATCCCTGCCAATTACAAAGTTAAATATAGTAAGGGCTTATTATAACATACCAATTTCCAGGTCATTTTTTATGTTTCAAAGATAAGTAAATAGGACGGTGCGTGCACACCGTCCAAATCAATCCTTATCTGAATGGTTCTTTTGGAAAAACCACTTAACCTCTGGCCTGTCATGCGGAGTTAAATTCATAATGAAATAACCGATAATTAAAATTAACACAACGAGAGAGTAGATGAGTGTATTAATAGGGTGGTCATGGTCAACAATAATCAGCCGAATCATCGCCGTAATGCCGATATAAAGGAAGTATCTCAGCGGGAAATGATAGTCCTCTTTAAAATATTTGACGATCATCGTAATAAACTCGAAATAGAGGAAAAAGATGAGAATATTAGCCAGGAACAGCTTGTAATCATTTGTGCCTCTTTCAATTAAAATTTGGCTGAATACAACTAATTCCTTAATCAGCAAAAAAACTAAGATAATAGCCAGAAAAACAAGAGAAATATTTAACACCGTTTGCAGAACCTTCGGAATAACCTTCACAAATCCTATAAAATCCTTTTTCGTCTTTGTCATGCAAAACCTCCTAATAAATTATTTTGAAATAACAACGTCCCTAATGATCTTCTATTGGTGTCTGTATCGCTCACGTAAAAGAGCGGGACGAGCGGCTTGGTGAAAATGATAATAAGTATATATGATATTCTAACTATTTTTAAAATTCAATACAGATAAATCGGAGACTCTTTACAATTTTTTAAACACTCCTTACAAATCATTAAAAAAACAGGCCTTCGCTTCGGGCGAAGGCCTGTTTTCTTATTCACCTAAATCTACGTTATGGTATACTTGCTGCACGTCTTCCAGATCTTCGAGTGCATCAATCATCTTTTCAAACTGAGCCTGCGCCTCTTCCGGAAGGGTCACTTCATTTTGCGCAAGCATGGTCAGTTCAGCGACGGTAAATTCCGTAATGCCGGCGCCTTTTAATGCTTCCTGCACCAAATGGAATTGGTCCGGTTCGGCATAAACAATAACGGCTTCGTCTTCTTCGATGATATCTCTTGCATCAACGTCCGCTTCCATCAAAATTTCCAGCACTTCATCAGCTGTTTTGCCTTCGATTCCAATGACGGCAGTAGCATCGAACATATAAGCCACTGACCCGCTCACTCCCATGTTGCCGCCGTTCTTGCCGAAAGCAGCCCGCACTTCTGATGCTGTGCGGTTGACGTTATTCGTCAAGGCATCGACGATCACCATCGAGCCGTTCGGGCCAAACCCTTCATAACGAAGCTCATCATACGTTTCATCTGATCCGCCTTTTGCTTTTTCAATCGCACGATCGATAATATGCTTCGGCACATTGTAGGTCTTAGCGCGCTCAAGCACGAATTTTAACGCTTGATTGGATTCCGGATCCGGTTCTCCCTGTCTCGCCGCCACATAGATTTCGCGTCCGAATTTCGCATATATGCGGCTTGTGTTGGCATCTTTTGCCGCTTTTTTCTCTTTAATATTGTTCCATTTACGTCCCATCGTAAACACTCTCTTTCCACTTTGAATCTGAATCAAATGATGAATGCAAAACAGACTGGCTTTTCAACACTTTTTCAAACTGACTGTAAGGAACTGCTGATGCTTTTATATAACGAATCTTGTACGTTGCTGAATCATTTGCAGATTATATTATACATCAATTAAAGCCTCTTTGAAACAAAGAAGAGCGGGGTCTTTCTCCATTTTTTTCAAGATAGCTCTCTGACAGATCCTGCGGAAATCGTCGGCGGCCGCTCGTCAAGAAATTTTTTATAAATCACGGGCATTAAAGGTATCCCCGCCCGTTAAGCTGCCGGATTGAAAGCCTTTATTAAACCAGCGCTTTCTTTGTTCAGATGTTCCGTGCGTAAAGCTTTCAGGCACAACATAGCCTCTCGCCTGCTTTTGAAGCGTGTCGTCACCAACCGCGCTGGCTGCATTTAACGCTTCGTCCAAGTCCCCTTCCTCTAAGACCCCCTTCCCTTCAGCGTGGCGGGCCCACACGCCGGCCAAGTAATCCGCCTGCAGTTCAAAGCGCACAAGATATTTGTTAAACTCCTCCTCGCTAAGCTGCTGGCGCAGAGGCATAATTTTGTCGCTCGTTCCTAAAAGGGTTTGGACATGATGTCCCACTTCATGGGCAATCACATAGGCCATAGCAAAGTCGCCGGGTGCATGAAACCTTTGCTGCAGCTCATCATAAAAGCTTAAATCAATATACAGCTTCTGGTCACCTGGACAATAAAACGGCCCCACTGACGCACTTGATGTACCGCAAGCCGACTGCACGCTATTCGTATAAAGCACAAGTGTCGGCTCTTTATAAACTAAGCCCTGCTGCCTGAAAATCTCTGACCATACATCCTCTGTATCCGCAAGCACAACGGATACGAACCGCGAAAGTTCTTTCTCCTTCTCGGTTTCTTCATATGTGCCGGTATTGGCATCATCCGTTGTTTGCAGACCGTTCATCAAATCGGCCGGATCACCGCCGAGAAAAGCGAAAACGAGGATCAGAATCAGGCCGCCGATGCCTCCCCCGATCAGCGTTCCTCCTCCTCTCCCTCTGCGATCCTCGACATTGGCACTTTCTCTTCTTCCTCTCCATTTCATCGCGCTTCCTCCCCTGGCTGCTTGGTTATTGATGTTATACCCAGGATAAGCGAAGTTAAAAAAAGAAGATTTTAAGCGTCGATGGCGCCCGCTACATCGTATAGCTGAAGATCAATGTCAACCGTTTCACCGAGTGCCAGCTTAGCAAGCTGGGCTCCGAGGAAAGGACCAGCTGTTAAACCGGAAGCGCCAAGACCATTGGCAAGCAGAAGGTTTTCCACTCCCGGCACCTCTCCGATAACGGGCAAAAACCCCGGCGTAAACGGCCGAAATCCAACACGCGCCTCCACAAATGTGCCATCTGCCAAGCCAGGAGCGACAGCCAGCGCTTTATCAAAAACTTCGTGCAAGCCGCCAGCCGTCACACGCCGGTCAAATCCTTCATGCTCCTCATGGGTCGCGCCAATCACAATACGGCCATGATCAAACGCCAAAATGTATTGATCGTTAGGCGGCATCACGACCGGCCAGCCGGCAGTGTCCGTGTCTTCAAGCTGCAGATGAACGATTTGGGCCTTTTGCGAGGTAAGCTGAAAATTCAGCCCAAGCGGTGCCAGCAGTTCATCTGCCCAAGCTCCTGCGGCCACTATCACGCGATTGGCTGCATAGCTCTGGCCGTTCACGCGTGCGCCAGTCACTTTTCGCCCAGCATGTTCTAGCTCGGCAGAACCGCGCAGATGAACAGCGCCATGCTTTTTGGCGGCCTGAAGAAGCGCATTTCTTAACTCCCGGCCATTAACCCTTGCTGCTCCGCTGACATGAACAGCAGCGAATTCTTCCGATAGAGGCGGAAACTGCTCAGATGTTTCCGAAGAAGCCAAAAGGCGAATGTCGCCTATTTCGGGCGCATGCTCCCTCCTCTCCAATGCCCGTTCTTTCATTTTCTCCAGCTTGCCGGCATCCGTATGCAGGCTGACCGCGCCTACTCGCTCATAGCCGGTTTCCGTTTCTCCCTCTTCCTCCAACTGCCTGATCAATGATGGATAATAGGCGGCTCCTCCTTTGACAAGGGCATACCAAGCCTTGTTCCGCCGCTGGGACAGCCACGGACAAATAATGCCTGCCGCCGCATCTGTTGCTTGCCCTTTATCCTCTCGATCAATCACCGTCACTTCCGCTCCCGCTTTCGCTAAATGATAAGCAGCGGATGCTCCTAAAATTCCTGCACCTATGACAATAAATTCTCTCATGTGAACTCCTTCTTCTATTTAATTCTTGCAAGGATCGGCCCTCAATAGGAACGCCCCTGCTATGTAAACATTTATCTTGTCTGTCACCAGGCCATTTTCCGTTTTGCCACCCGTTTATTTTACCATGCAGCTGATTGAAACAGAGAATAGATGAGCCGTTCAATGCCCATATTAGAAGGGAAATCAATGGATAAGGAGGCTTATACATGAACAAACAACGCGCTAAAGAAATTGCTGATTCACCGATGATGAAGCATGTGACGTATCAGGGAATGCCGATTTATATCCAGCATGTGGATGAAGAAAATGAAACCGCCAGAATCTATCGTTTAGACGAACCGGAACACGAGCAGACGGTTTCCTTAAATAACCTGGAAGAGCATTAAATCCATTTGCTGCCTGACGCGCCTTCCCTCTGCAGAGAATGAAGGCGCGTTATCTAAAAACCTTTCTTATCCAAACAAATCCTGGGTAAACCGCAGCCATTCGCGCGCGGCAAACGAGAGATAACGATCTTTCCGCCAAATCATCACTAAGTGCCAGGGAATCACAGGATCAACAAGCGGCAGCACTCGGATGCGGTTTCTATCAAGCTCCCGGCAAATCGGCTCCGGAAGAAGCGCAATTCCGAGATTAGCCGCTACCATTTCACTAATAAAGTCCCATTGCGAACTTTCATAGACTACCTGCGGCTGAAATCCCGCCCTTACACACTCAGCAATCACCCGATCATGAAGCGCAAAGTCTTTGCGGAAAAACACGAAAAACTCCTGATGCAGCTCGGATAACTTCACTTTTTCTTGTTCTGCCAGCCGGTGAGAAGGATGGACGAGCAGCATGAGTTTTTCCTCAACAAGTGAAAACGAATGAAACAGCGCTTCATTGGCAGGTGACAGAACGACTCCAATATCAAGCAGGCCTTTCTCCACATGCTCTTCTACTTTCTTCGCTCCGTCTTCTACAAGCTGAATAACGATGTCCGGATATTGTTCACGAAATTTCCCTAACACTCTCGGAAAAAAGCTTGATCCGATCATTGGCGGCAATCCAATGGTAATACGGCCTTTTTTCAAATGAATTAAATCATCCAGCTCTACCGACAAATGCTGAAAAGAGTGAACAATATCCTGTGCCTGGGCAAAGATCACCTGCCCGGCATCGGTTAATTCCACTTGCTTGCCTGAGCGGTTAAACAGCACCACTCCCAATTCCTCTTCAATGCTCTTAATCATTTTGCTGATGGTCGGCTGTGTAATGTACAAAGACTGGGCTGCTTTCGTAAAGCTTTTATGGTGAGCCACCTGCAAAAAATAGTGTAAATGCCGGATATCCATGCTCATTCTCCTTTTTAATGATAGATAAAAGGAATACTGTTTATTCTATATATGCATTTTACCTATAGAAGAAGATGAAGTACACTTTTCTTTGAAAGGAGGAAATGACATGAGGATTTTCCTTGGAAGCACCGTGCAAGTCATGCTCTTATGCGCCTTTTCTCTCAGCATGAAACAGCTAGTTAACGTCCTTCATTTAAAAGTTCCGGGAAGCATCTTAGGGATGTTTATTCTTTTTATCCTATTGCAAACGAGGGTGATCCGGCTTGAGTGGATTGAGCTGGGGGCCAACTGGCTGCTGGCGGAATTATTATTATTTTTTATTCCATCCGCTGTAGGAATTATAAAATATAAAGAAATGCTCATAGATGACGGGATCTATATCACAGTAGTCATTATTCTCAGCACAGCCGTAGTTATGGCCTGCACGGGGATGACGGCCAAAAAAATCGCCGAAAGAAAGGGGCAAAGACAATCATCATGACCGCTCTCTTTAGTCTTGTTTTCACTATAAGTTTATATTGGGGAGCCAAATGGTGTTACAAGCACAAGCCGAAAGTCTATTTGTCTCCCCTGCTTACGGTTCCTGTGCTAGTTGGCGGCTGCTTGCTATTGACCGGCATTTCTTATGAATCGTACGATGCAGGCGCACAATGGCTCAGCCGGATGCTTGAACCGGCGACTATCGCTTTTGCTGTTCCTCTTTATAAGTATTTCAATATATTAAAAAAACATGCAGCTGAAATTTTTATCAGCGTATTCTCCGGCTCTATTGCCGCCATTCTATCATCGATGGCGATTGCTAAAATGCTGCACTTAAATCCACAAATTGTGGAAAGCCTCATCCCGCGCTCTGTCACTACGCCGATCGCTATGGGCGTATCTGAGACCATTGGCGGCATTCCCGCCATTACAGCTGTATTTGTCATTATGACCGGGCTGCTCGGATCTATTATCGGCCCGATAATCATTCATCTGCTGCGGATCGACAATGACATTGCCCGGGGAGTGCTGCTTGGCACGGGCGCACACGGGGCCGGCACATCAAAGGCGTTTGAGTTCAGCTCCATAACAGGGACCATTTCCAGCTTATCGATGATCTTGGCCGCCCTGATCACCCTTTTTACGGTCCCTTGGATTTTGTCTGTCTTGCCGATCCTTTTGTAAAGAGGGACCTTCTTAGAGAAGAGCGTTCCTCTTCTATTTCATCATCTGTTTCACTAGTTCTCTGTTGCGCGTCTTAAAGATCTCATTATGGGACGAGACCATGCCGGTTTTAGATGCCCCGGGCTGAATCAATTGCTTGGCTTGATTGACCGCATTGGCTGCGTCTTGAAAAGCGCCTGCGATCAAATGCAGCTTGCCGTCGTGCTTGAGAATATCTCCGGCGGCGTAAAAGCCCTCTACCGATGATTCGCTGGAGGCATTTCCGGCAATGAAATATTCATCTACTCTTTCAATGTCCAAGTCACTATTCTCAAATAATTGTTTATCCCGTTCATAGCCATGATTAACGATTACCTCATCGATTGGCAGGTATGTAGTCTCACCTGTCTGATGATTGGTCAGCTCCACCCGTTCGATCGCTTCATGGTTTTTGCAGGCGATAAGCCGCGTAATAGACGTATGGAACAAACAGATGGCTGAGCTGTTCATCAATTGCGTAACTTGTGCTTCATGGCCGTTTAATTCTCCTTTTCTATAAGTTAAATAAACGGTTTTGGCAATGGGCTCTAACTCGTTAGCCCAATCTATCGCCGAGTTTCCGCCGCCCGAAATAACAACTGTTTTATCCTTGAAACGCTTTAAAGATTTAACGGTATAATGCAAATTCGACACTTCAAACTTCTCTGCTCCCTCAATTTCCAGCTTTTGCGGCTTTAAAATTCCGCCTCCAACGGCAGCAATAACGGTTTTAGAAAAGTGTTTCCGTCCCGAAGCCGCATGCAGGATAAACATGCCCTCCTCATTCTTGGTAATAAACTCTACTTTCTCATTTAGCACCACTTCAGGGTGAAACGTCAGCCCCTGTGCCACCAGCTGCTCGATTAATTGAGCTCCCGGAATCGGCGGCTGGCCCCCAACATCCCAAATCATTTTTTCCGGATACACATGCAGCTTTCCTCCTAATCGCGGCTGGTATTCGATCAGCTTTGTTTTCATTTCCCTCAATCCGCTGTAAAACGCTGAATAAAGACCCGCTGGCCCTCCTCCTATAATGGTGACATCAAACAATTCTGGTTGTTCCATATTCACTCGCCTCCTCAATCATCAAATGTAATTGATTATCATTATCAATTAATATACTCTTTTTCCATTGCCCAGGCAATAAAAAATACCCATTGACAACAGGATATAAGCGAATTATAGTATGTAGATGAATGAAACTGATAATCATTATCATTTATTACGGAGGAAGTGAGGCTATGATTCGTCTCTGCACAGATGGCTTAAATGTGGGCTATAGCGAGCGGTTAATTGTTAAAGAGTTGAGCATGGAAATCCCTGACAAAAAAATCACGGCCATTATCGGTTCAAATGGCTGCGGAAAGTCTACTTTGCTAAAGGCCATTACCCGCCTTATCCCCCATCAATCCGGGACAGTCCTTTTGGATGGAGAAAATATTGCAAAAGAAAATACAAAAGCTCTTGCCAGAAAAATGGCGATTCTCCCTCAAACACCAGAAAGTGCAAGCGGCCTTACCGTCGGCGAATTGGTGTCTTACGGGCGCTTTCCTTATCAAAAAGGCTTTGGACGCTTAACAGAAAAAGATGATCAAGTCATTGACTGGGCGCTTGCCGCGACTGGCACGCAGGACTTTAAATTTCTTCCCGTAGATGCGCTGTCCGGGGGGCAGCGCCAGCGCGTCTGGATTGCCATGGCTCTTGCCCAGGAGACAGACATTATTTTTCTGGATGAGCCGACAACCTATTTAGACATGGCCCATCAGCTGGAGGTGCTGGAGCTTTTGCAAAAACTGAATCGTGAACAGGCACGCACGATTGTAATGGTGCTTCATGATTTAAATCAGGCGGCCCGGTTTGCTGATTACATTGTTGCCCTAAAGGACGGGAAAATCGTTACATCCGGAAACTGTGAGGAAGTCATGAAACATGAGGTGCTGAAGCAGGTATTTCATATTGACGCCGAGATCGGGCGGGACCCCCGAACAAACAAACCCATGTGCCTAACTTATCACTTAATCAAAGGAGAACAGAAAGAATGAAAAAAATAATTGTTTCATGCTTGCTGCTGATCGTGCTCGTTCTGAGTGCATGCAGCGGCGGAGAATCCGATAAAAAGGAAACAGCCTCCAAAGAAAGCAAACCGAAAATGATCACTTATGAAGCTGAAACGGGACCGGTCAAAGTACCTGCCGATCCGAAACGCGTGGTTGTTCTTCAATCATTTGCAGGAAACGTAATGGCTTTGGATGTAAATCTCGTTGGAGTAGATTCATGGTCTAAAATGAACCCGCGTTTCGCGAAGCAACTAAAAAATGCAAAAGAAGTGTCAGACGAAAATCTGGAAAAAATTATCGAGCTTAATCCCGATTTAATTATTGGCCTATCGACGACCAAAAATATTGATAAGTTAAAAGAAATCGCTCCTACTGTTACATACACATACGGAAAAGCAGATTACTTAACGCAGCATATTGAAATTGGCAAGCTTCTTAACAAAGAAAAGGAAGCGCAAGCCTGGGTGGATGACTTTAAAAAACGCGCCCATTCGGCCGGAAAAGACATTAAAGCCAAAATCGGCGAGGATACAACCATTTCCGTTATTGAAAACTTTGACAAGCAGCTCTATGTATTTGGCGATAACTGGGGGCGAGGAACGGAAATTCTTTATCAGGAAATGAAGCTGAAAATGCCGGAAAAAGTGAAGAAAATGGCCTTGAAGGATGGATATTATGCTTTGTCTTTAGAGGTTCTTCCTGAATTTTCCGGAGATTATGTAGTTCTCAGCAAAAATTCGGATACTGATCATTCCTTCCAAGAAACAGACACATATAAAAACATACCGGCTGTTAAAAACAACCGTTTATTTGAAGTGAACGCTAAAGAATTCTATTTCAATGACCCTATTACGTTAGAATTTCAGCTCGACTACTTTGTTCAACACTTTCTTGGCAAGCAATAAGGAGAAAGGGAACGTCTCCTCTTTATTCCTGGCTGCGGCAAGCAAAAAATCGACCCTATTTCATAAAAGAAAAGATGAGAGATGAATGAAAAAAGAAAATCAACGCTTTACTTTATTTATCTATCCATTGACAGCCGGTATTTTTGTGTTCGTCCTGTCGTTTGTTGCTGCTCTCGTGCTTGGAGCGGCAGATACAACAATCAAAGATGTATGGCTGGCGATCGCTTCTGATGCCAATGGCAAAAATATATCTCTTATCCGCGAAATCCGGCTGCCACGCGAAGTGGCTGCGGTATTCGTTGGAGCTGCCTTAGCTGTTTCAGGCGCTATCATGCAAGGCATGACAAGAAATCCGCTGGCCGATCCCGGACTGTTCGGGCTGACTGCCGGGGCAAATGCCGCTCTTGCTGTCACCATTGCTTTTTTCCCTTCAGCCAATTATTTCTATCTCATGGTGGCTTGCTTGATCGGGGCTGCGGCCGCGGCCGGCATGGTATTTGGCATTGGGATGCTGAAAAAAGGAGGATTCTCTCCCCTTCGAATTGTACTGGCAGGCGCAGCTGTCTCAGCCTTTTTATACGCTGTAGCTGAAGGCATCGGCCTTTATTTCAAAATTTCAAAAGACGTATCGATGTGGACATCGGGAGGCTTGATCGGGACATCCTGGAAACAGCTAGAAATTATTATACCGTTCATTTTAATCGGTCTTTTCATGTCTCTTCTGCTGGCCAGACAGCTGACCATTTTAAGCTTAAGCGAGGAAGTAGCCACCGGACTAGGCCAAAAAACCAACCTTATAAAAATGATTCTCTTCTCAGTCATCGTTCTGCTGGCCGGCGCAGCTGTGGCTCTTGTCGGAAATATGGCCTTTATCGGGTTAATGGTGCCTCATATGGTAAGAGCGGTTGTCGGAACAGATTACCGCTTCATCATTCCGATGTCCATTGTCGCCGGCGCTTCGCTGATGCTCGTTGCTGATACACTTGGACGGACGATCAGCGCTCCCTATGAAACACCAGTGGCGGCTATTGTATCGATAATGGGGCTGCCCTTCTTTCTGTTCATTGTCCGAAAAGGAGGCCGCATGTTCTCATGATTCAACCTGCAGTGATCAAAAAACAGCGAATCATTTTATGTATGCTGTGTGCGCTGATTCTCGCTACAGCCATCATCGGCATAAGAATGGGATATGTGCCGCTGCCATATGACAGGATTGTCCCCACCCTTCTTGGACAGGGGACATTTAAAGAAGAATTTATTTTATTTTCCATTCGCTTGCCGCGAATGGTCCTTACCTTGCTGGCCGGTATGGCGCTGGCATTGTCCGGGGTTATTTTGCAAGGAATCACACGCAATGATTTAGCTGATCCCGGGGTTATTGGGATTAACTCTGGCGCCGGTGTCGCCATTGCGCTTTTCTTCTTGTTCTTTCCGGTCAAAGCGGATTCATTTGTTTACGCGCTGCCAGTTATGGCTTTTGCCGGCGCTTTATTGACAGCCAGTCTCCTATACGCTTGTGCCTATAACAAAACGACCGGCCTGCAGCCGGTCAGGATGGTGCTTGTCGGAGTCGGCTTTTCGATGGCACTCTCCGGCCTGATGGTGATCTTGATCTCATCTGCTGAGCGTTCCAAGGTGGACTTTATCGCCAAATGGCTGGCCGGGAATATTTGGGGAACGGACTGGCCTTTTGTTTGGGCGCTCCTTCCGTGGCTGGCCCTGCTGATTCCTTTCTCCTTGTATAAAGCGAATCGGTTAAATCTTCTTGGCTTAAATGAACCGGCAGCCATCGGCGTAGGCGTAGCGATCGAAAAAGAGCGCTTGACGCTGCTTTTAACAGCGGTTGCCTTAGCCGCTTCAGCGGTTTCAGTCACGGGCGGAGTTTCCTTTATCGGGTTAATGGCCCCCCATATTGCCAAAGCCTTGGTCGGTCCCAGACACCAGCTGTTGATTCCTGTGGCTGTTCTTACCGGCGGCTGGCTGCTGCTGCTTGCCGACACGACCGGACGCAATCTGGCTGATCCGGATGGTATTCCAGCCGGCATTATCGTCGCCTTAATCGGCGCTCCCTATTTTATATATTTGCTATTGAAGAAATAGTGAAAAGCCCATCGCACAGGCGATGGGCTTTTCAGACGCTTGGCTGGAACAGCTGATTTTCATTCCAAACCCCTTTTGTTTTTCAGATTAGCAGCTGATCATTTCGAGCGGGATTGCTCCATAAACTCATTGAAATCAGCGATGCTCGGGTTACCCATATAATGTCCGCCTTCTACCTGGATCGTTTGTCCGGTAATGAACTTGGACTCATCTGAAGCAAGGAACAACACCGTGTATCCGATATCATCCGCCTCGCCGTGATAAGGCAGCGCATTAAATTTAGAAAAGATATCGAGTACGGCTTCCGGCATGCTTTGCTTCGCTGCAGGGGTTAAAATCAATCCCGGCGCCACGGCGTTGCAGCGAATGTTTTCTTTTCCGTACTGAGCAGCAATATACCTTGTGAGGTTCACTACCGCCGCCTTGGACGCGCCATAAGCCGAACGAAGCGAATCACCGGCAAAGGCGGCCATTGAGGCTGTATTAATAATGGACCCTCCCCCCGCTTTGATCATATGAGGGATGGCAAATCTGCTGCCCAACAGAACGCTTTTTGTGTTGATATTCATCAAGCGATCCCATTCCTCCAGATCGATATTGACGACATCCAAATCTTTTTGCAGATTGGTTGAACCTACATTGTTAAAGAGAACGGTAATCGTTCCATAGTTCTCAACTGTAAAATCAACCGCTGCTTTAATGGAATCTTCTTTTCCTGCATCAAGAAACACAGCAGTGGCTTCTCCGCCTTGTTTCTTGATGTTCTCTGCTGCTTCTTTAGCTCCTTCCACATTAAAGTCAGCGATGACCACCTTGGCTCCTTCTTTAGCCATTAATGTAGCTGCTGATAATCCAATACCTGAAGCTCCTCCTGTTACAAGAGCCACTTTTCCTTCTACCCGTTTCATCCCTGTCACTCCTTTATGATATGCCTGCTGCTGAGGCTGCTTTATATCGTTCATTTCTCCCATCTTAATTATTTTAACATTTAACTATTTATAATTAAAATGTTTTTGCTTTAGCAAACAGAAAGCTGGCAGAACGGCTAGGCTTCTTTAGCATTTCCAGACAAGGAGATGAACTCTCTTACATATTCTTGCTTTTTGTTGGAAATGATAGGAGACAGACAGAAAGGACGGAAGAAATGATGGATAATTTATTGATTGCACGCTCCTTGTTCGGGATGACGATGGCTTTTCATATTATTTTTGCGACGATTGGCGTGGGGCTGCCTTTAATGATTTTGACAGCGGAGTTGCTCTATCAAAAAACAAAAGATACAGATTATGTAGTCATGGCGAAGCGCTGGACCAAAACATTTGCTGTTCTGCTGGGAGTCGGCATTCCATCCGGCACGATTGCCGGGGTCCAGCTATCATTGCTCTGGCCAGGGTTCATGGAGACCATTGGCCGGGTCATGCCGCTGCCGTTTCAAATTGAAATTTACGCTTTCTTTATTGAAGCGCTGTTTATGTCGATCTATGTCTACGCAGCTGAAAGGATCGCTCCGTGGATGCGGATTATCAGTTTAACGCTAGTAGCCTTAGGGGCCTTAGCCTCTGCTGTCTTAATTACAAATGTGCACGCTTTTCAAGGAACGCCGGCAGGATTCCGATATGAAAACGGAAAATTCTTCGACATTAATCCATGGGAGGCTTTTTTCAATCCAAGCTTTTTTGTGACGGCCGGACATGTCGCCTTGTCGGCCTATGTGGTCGGCGCTTTCGTCGTTGCTTCCGTAGCGGCCTTTAAAATGATGAAAAACAAGCATGGTTCCAGAGTCTATCTTTTTCATCAAAAGGCCTTAGTGGTGAGTCTCGTATTAGGAGGAATTTTCTCGTTATTAACAGCTGTTAATGGGCATGAATCCGCTCAATATTTGCATGAATACCAGCCGGAAAAACTGGCTGCGGCTGAAGGATTGTTTGAAACGCAGTCGCATGCTCCCTTGGCCATCGGAGGCATCACGGACCGGGAAACACAGTCTGTTAAAGGCGCAATTGAAATTCCCTGGGTCCTAAGCTTTTTGGCAGGCAACAGCTTCGATACAGTCGTTGTCGGGTTAAATGACTTTCCGGAAGAACTGTGGCCGCCCTTATTTATTCATACCCTCTTTAACGCGATGGTCGGGATCGGTTCGCTGCTCATCCTCATTGCTCTGCTCGGCATCGTTTGGAAAAAACTCTTGAAAAAGGACCGATTTCCCCGCTGGTTTTTATGGGTACTCGTCTTATCCGGGCCACTCGCTGTTATTGCGATTGAATGCGGCTGGATATTCGCCTGCTCGGGAAGGCAGCCATGGGTGATTTACCGCGTGCTGGCCACCGCTGATTCTGTCACATCCGCGACGAACCTCGGCGTCCTCTTTCTCGCGTTCTTTAGTGTCTATGTTCTTTTGAGCATCACGGTAGTGGTTGTGCTGCGGTATTTCTTCCGAAAGCATACAGAGCTGGATGACCTTCAAAAAGCTGAAAGCAGAGCTTAATAATTTTACTTAACTCGATAGGAGGCGAGGCAGATGGCCAATGAATTAATCGCCATTACGATATTATGGGGGTTCGTATTTATTTACTCAATCATGGCGACGATGGATTTCGGCGCAGGCTTCTGGTCGATGATTTATCTGAACAGGGAAAAAACGAAAGCAACCAATATTGCCAACCGGTATTTGTCTCCTACATGGGAGGTGACCAATACGTTCATTGTCGCCTTAGTGGTTGCGGTGTATAGTTTATTTCCGAAAGCAGCGTACACGCTCGGTACCATTTTGCTCATCCCTGGAAGCCTTATATTGCTGCTGCTGGCTATTAGAAGTGCCTTTTTAGTTTTCTCGAACATTGCGACGGAATATAAAAAACCGCTCACCTACGTTTCAGGCATTACCGGCATCTTAATACCCGGCCTGTTAATCAGCGTTCTGCCCATTTCTCATGGAGCATTTATCGACTACAGAGGCGGACATCCCGTTCTCAGCCTGCAGAAGCTATTTACCAGCCCAAGCGAATACGCCTTTATCGGCTTTGCCATTAGCAGCACCTTGTTTTTGTCTTCCTTGCTGTTAGCCGATTATTCGAAAACCTCCCGCGAAATGGACGCCTATAAAGTTTATTTGCGGGATGGAAAAATCTTAGGGCCCCTTTCCGTACTAATGGCCTTTGTGATTATGCTCACGTTAAAAACGGAGACGCCTTGGCTATATACGCGAATGATGGAGGAGCTCCCGCTTCTGCTCACTTCCCTCGGCTTTTTCTTAATCGGCGGGCTCGCCTTGTTTCTTCCTTCATATGCCGATAAAAACATACAAGGCATGCCAAGAATTGCGGTGATAGCCGTCACGGTTCAATATTTCATTGCCAGCTATGTATACGGAAAAGCACATTTGCCGTATATCGTGTATCCTAACATAACGATCCAGTCCGGCTTTACAGATCCTAACTCCTTCATGGCAGTATTCGCTACTTATATTGTCGGCTTCGCCATTCTCTTCCCCGGGTTCATTTATTTTTGGAGTTTGTTTATGCACGACAAACGATATTTGCGGCAGAAAAGCCGGTAATCAGCGCACCAGAAAAAGGAGCTTGGGCAAAAGGTCATTTTCATGACCCTTTGGACCAGCTCCTTTTCAGCGAAAAATGGTTTCCGGCTGCCATTGATTGAACAGCGAAGCAACTAAGACAGCCAACGCATAAAGAAGCAAAGCAACCTGCAAAAACCCAGGCTTCTCTTGCTGTTTATTCCATAGAAAAAGTCCGATACACAAGGCGGCCAATAACATGCACGTGCCATCGAGTAAGAGTTGATTTCCTACCATCAGGCTCAAGTAAATACAATCGTTTTATTGCCGTGTACAATGATTTTATCCTCTACATGCCAGGAGACCGCTTCGGCAAGCACGCTTCTTTCCACGTGGCGGCCGGCGATTTTTAAATCTTCCGCGGTATAGCGGTGATTGACCCGCAAAATATCCTGTTCAATAATCGGGCCTTCATCCAGCTCATTTGTTACATAATGAGCGGTTGCCCCGATCAGCTTGACCCCGCGGTTAAACGCCCGGACATACGGATTGGCCCCTACGAATGCCGGCAGGAAAGAGTGATGAATGTTAATAATTTGATTCGGATATTTGGCGATAAAACCGGGAGACAGGATTTGCATATATCGCGCAAGAACGATAAAGTCCACTTTTCCTTCCAGCAGCTCCATCGCTTTATGTTCAGCTTCCTCTTTCGTTTCATGGGACAAAGGGATATGGCAGTAAGGAATGCCGTAGCTTTCCACGATGTCCTTCAAGTCCGGGTGGTTGCTGATCACCATTGGAATTTCTACTGGAAGCTCCTTTGACTTCCAGCGCCAAATCAGCTCCATTAAACAATGATCTGCTTTAGAGACAAAAATCGCCATCCGCTTCGCTTTCGCTTTATTTTTCAGCTGCCATTCCATCGGATAAGTTTGCGCTAATTGCTGCAGCCCTTGTTCCAGCTGCTCAAGCGCCGCATCGCCCTCTTCCATGTCAAATTCAATTCTCATGAAAAAAAGGCCGTCTTTCGGATTCGTCGTATGCTGATCAAATTGAACAATATTAGCCTGATGCTCCAGCAGCACATTGGATACTGCTGAAATAATGCCTGGCTTTTCCGGACAAGTTACTAACAATTTAAAATAGTTGATATTCCCCTTTTTATGCACCGTTCTTCCTCCATCCCTGGGCGTTAGGCGTTTACTCTGCGGCACACCCGCTTGAAGTAAAGCGCTCTGCCACATAAAACCCGCTTTCCGCCGTATAATTGACCTGTACTTCTTCCTTTAAATAACGTGCCGTAAAACGGTCGATGCGAATGGGAATTCCTCCGCAATCCAGCACCTTGTCATTCCGGCGCGGTTCATCAAATGCCAGCACAAACTTTACAGACAGTCCGCATCCTCCTGTAAGCTCCGCGTCAATTCTAGGAAAATGCTGTTCTGCCCGCAGTCGGATGTTTAGTTCGTTCCTAGCCGGTTCCGCCAGCTTAATCGTTGCATGCTGCTCCTTTGGTGCCATCTTCTCTCCGGCAGCCTCCCCTCCATCCCTTTTCTGCACGCAAAAAAGGACAGAAAAGGGTATCATCCCTTCTCTGTCCTTTTACCTGAGAGTTTAACCCCATCCCCCGATAGAGCCTTCCCCTTTGGTGGCGTACTAACACGCGCTCTCCAGAGTTGCGTCCCATTGTGGTTCTTCTACCTGAGAGATTAATTCCAAGGGTGTTTTTTGGAACTTGCTCCTTCGGTGGCGCACGGTGCGCACTCTCCCACAATCGTCATCCGCTATATCATTCAGAATAATTTAAATATTATCTCTTGTCAATCTCTTTCTATTCTGGATGCTGAAGAAGCGGCTATCCTTCGTAACGGAAAACCAGGAAGCGTTCATTTTCATTTTTCTCGTACAATTCCGGGATTTTCACTTCCTTTAACAGCTGAAAAGAAGTGTACATATCCAGAAACTGAATATACTCAGCGGTTGGATAGTACAAAATAAGATCAACCGGGCGCTGATGCTCTTCCACCGAGCGCAAAATATGATGCACGACTCTCATGAAAATCTGCACCGAAAAAGGATTAAAAAAGTAAAATTTGTTCTCTTCTTTTTCGATGTCATATTCTTCTGCCGGACAGCATTCAAAACGGACGGCGTTGTCCGCCCGCTTTTTCTTTTTCAAATAGCGGGCTTGGTTTTCAAGCGCCTCCTGATACAGCTGTCCATTAATTTCGATACCTGTTGCACGCGCGTGAAAACGATGATGGATATAAAATACGAGCCGCCCTTTTCCACAGCCGAAATCAACTACTCCATCGGTTCTTTTCAGCTCGTACTCCTCAAATAAATGGTCGATCGCGTCGTAAGGAGTCGCTTCATAGCGGTTATAATGAAGCGACTGATACAGCCATTCCCACGTGCCGCCTGTTTCAATCTTAAGCAGACGGTCGTATTCTTTTTCATTCATTGCTATTCCCCTTATTCAAACAAGCGTTTAAATTCCCCGTATCCTTCCTCTTCCAGCTTGCTTTTGGGCACGAAGCGGAGAGCGGCCGAATTGATGCAATACCGGGCATGGTCGGGGCCGGGACCGTCATCAAATACATGCCCTAAATGAGAGTCGGAGGTTTTGGCTCGCACTTCTATTCGGCGCATGCCGTGCGAGGTATCAAGCTTTTCCGATAATTCCATGCGGCGAAGCGGCTTTGTAAAGCTTGGCCAGCCACAGCCGGCATCATATTTATCCGTCGAGCTGAACAGCGGCTCTCCTGAAATAATATCAACGTAAATCCCCTCATCTGTATGGTTCCAGTATTCATTTTGAAAAGGCGGCTCTGTCGCATTGTTTCTTGTCACTTCATATTGAAGAGGCGTTAATTCCTTTCGCAGCTGCTCATCGGTTTTCTGGTTCTGCCAATGATCGCGAATAAATGTAGCCCGTCCCGATCCTTCTTTGTAAAGATTATAGTGGAAAGAGTTCTTTTTATAGTAATGCTGGTGCCGCTCCTCCGCCCTGTAAAACGGGCCGGCAGGAAGGATTTCTGTAACGATCGGCTTGGAAAAGCGCCCGCTTGCCGCTAATTTCGCTTTTGAGGCTTCCGCCATAGCTTTTTGCTCTTCATCATGGTAAAAAACCGCCGTTCTGTAAGACAGCCCCCGGTCATTAAACTGCCCGCCGGCATCTGTGGGATCGATTTGCTGCCAGAAGAGCTGCAGCAATTTTTCATAAGGAAAAACCGCCGGATCGAAAGTAATTTGTACCGCTTCATAATGTCCGGTCTGATCTGAGCAGACCTCTTCATATGTCGGATTTTCCGTATGGCCGCCGGTATATCCGGAGACCACCTCTTTAATTCCCGGCTGTTCATCAAACGGAGCTACCATGCACCAAAAACAGCCTCCTGCAAAAGTTGCCAGCTTCCACTGTTCAGTCATACCTATCCATACTCCTTTCCATTCATTTGCACCTTATTATATCCACAGTGCGCTATTTTCTCGATTCCTTCTTCAACAGTTGCCGGTATGCCGCCAGAAATCCGCGCCAGTTTCTGTTTTCCCCCCAAAAACTGCGGATTAAGCGTACAAACAACTCATATTTTCCTTCATAGGGAAACCAGTTCACTTCTTTCTTTCTGCGTCCCTTGTCAACCATCACGGCTGTTTGGACACAAAAGCCCTGCATGCCGACGTCTCCATGATAAGCGCCGATTCCGCCCTCCTTGGCTCCTCCATATGGAAGATAGGGGTTAGCTACCGTAATGATCACGTCATTAATGACGGCGTTGCCTGATATGAGCCGGGAGACTATTTGCTTGCCGCGTTCAAGATCCGCCGTCCAAACGCTGGCATTTAAGCCAAAGCGGGTATCATTCGCTAAAGCGACTGCTTCCTCCTCCGTCTCAAAAGCCATAATCGGCAAAACCGGGCCAAACGTTTCCTCCTGCATAACCGCCATGCCGTGATTCACATTTGTCAAGATCATCGGCTTGATAAACATCTGACCCTCTTCCCACTTGTCGGGGTGATCGCCGGCAAGCAATGTTGCCCCTTTGTCGAGCGCCTCTGTGACGTGTTCTTTAATAATGGCTGTTTGCTGCGGAAAGGTCATCGAGCCGATATCACTATCGGCAGCTGTTCCCTGCCTTAAATGCTGCGCCGCTTCCACCAAGCGATCAACAAACTCCTGATAAACCGACTTATCCACGTACACCCGTTCAACCGACATGCATACTTGGCCGCTATTCGTAAATCCGCCCCATAAGGCCCCTTGAACGGCCCGTTCCAGGTTGGCGTCCGCGCAAACAATCATCGGGTCCTTGCCGCCCAGTTCCAGAAGTGTCGGGATCAGTTGTTTAGCCGCCTCTGTTTGAATGATTTTCCCAGTCCGCACGGAACCGGTAAAGTGAATAAAATCCGGCTTTCCCTTCACCAAGGCGGCGCCTAATTCCTTGCCGCCATGGGCGACTTGCAAAAGGCCATCAGGCAAGCCCGCTTGTGTGAACAGCTTTTCAATCAGCCGCCCGACCAGCGGCGTCACTTCTGACGGCTTTAAAATCACGGCATTTCCAGCGGCCAGCGCCTCCACGATCGGAATCATGGAAAGCTGAAACGGAAAATTCCATGGGGAAATAACGAGCACCGTCCCCCTTGGCTTATATTCGATATAAGAACGCTTGCCAATGAACGTGAGCGGCGTTTTCACTCTTTTTGTTTTCAGGGCGGCAGCCGCTCTTTTTTCAATGTGGGAAATGGAATCAACCACTGTCATAACCTCTGTTGTCAAAGCCTCAACTGATACTTTTCCAGTTGAATCACTGATGACCTTCACAATTTGATCGAGTTCCTCAATAATCTGAAGCCTTACCTTTCTTAGAAACCGAATTCTTTCGGAAATCGGCAGCCCCGACCAGGTTGAAAATGCTTGGGCAGCGCTTGCATACATCTCATTGATTCGTTCCCCATTGGTTTCTTCCAGGGTTCCGATAACCTCTTTCGTTGCCGGACTTCTGACTGTCCATGTCATCTCTTTTCCTCCTCAGTGGATCTGTATCGTTCTATTATGATCTTGCCGATGCTCTTTGTAAAACCGGACAGCAATGGAAATATAATCAGCGAAATCAGGACAAGTGATCCCTGTTCCCTGCAAATCCTTTAAGGCTTGGGAACAGTCATATTCCGTCTCCAATAAAAAATAATTGATCGTTTCTTTCTCTACCATCACCCAGCGGCGAAAAGCAGGAACAGCAAGCAAAGAAGCAACTGCAGACGGCGAAACCGTATACCGGGGCGCTTTGCCGGTCAATGCCTCACAAATCAGCCGGTAGACTTCCTTTGCTTGATAAGGCTCAGGGTCCGTTAAATGATACACTTTGTTTTCTCCGATTGGGTCCATCGCCAAGAAACAAGCAGCCTCGACGATATAGTCGACCGGAACTAAATTAAAAGGACCCTCTCCTTTACCCAAGTAAGGAATAGGCAGCCGGGCAAACTTATCAAGAAATCTCATAATGAAATACGGACCGTCAAACTTGTCTGTCTCTCCTGTCTTTGAATCGCCCATCACGATGGCCGGCCGGATAATCGTGACCGGCAGCCGGCTGCGAACCGCTTGAACAAGTGCTTCTGCCTCGTACTTCGTCGATTCATAAAAGTTTTTAAAAGCCTGTCCGCATGACAGTTCACTTTCGAATATTCTTCCCGTTCTTTTGCCAGATACATAGGCCGTGCTAAAGTATATATACCTTTCAATGTGCTCTAATTGCAAGCACCAGTCATTCACATTTCTTGTTCCCTCTACGTTGACACGATAAGCCGCCTCCCGCGGAACCGCTAAATCGTAAATCGCAGCAAGATGAAACACATGGGTAATGTCCGTTCTTAATGTGGAAAGAAGGCCTTCCTCCATCCCTAAATTCGGCATAGTAATGTCTCCGGCAATCAGCGTGAAGCGGTCCGGCGGCTGAAAGAGTTTTTGGCAGAGGGTTTGGATTTGATGTTCGGCCTTCTCTAACTGGCTGGCCTGAACAAGGAGGATAAATTGCATCCCCGGCTCCTCAATCATCAGCCTTTCAATTATTTTTGAAGCAATAAACCCTGGAAACCCCGTAAAAAAGCTTGTTTTTCGTCCCATTTTCTCGTCCCCCATCAGCAACATATTTAGATGAAGCCTGCAGAAAGCGGCTTAGTGAAGAAAAAAGACAGGACGTACCCGCGAAAGGACGCATCTGTCTTTGATTGGACCTTGGAAACATTCAGCTTTTATTGCTTTTGGCCGGAATCAGCAAATTCCGATTCAATCCGTTTCATAAACTCTTCAGCCGCGCTGTAGCCTTGCTGCTGAAGATACCAGTTGTTGGCTGCCGCTTCGATTAAGCCTGCTACGTCACGGCCCGGCTGGAGCTGAATTTGAATATGGGGCACGCGAACACCCATGTAGTCTGTAAACTTGGTCTCAACCTCCAGCTCATTATTCAATGAGTTGTTTTGCCACTTCGTGAGCTCAATATCGAGCGCAATTCGCGTTTCCTCTTGAAACGCTTTTCTTCCATATAGCCGCACAACATTCAGCAGCCCCACGCTGCGCAAAGCAAGAAATTCTTTGTTTTTTTCATTATGCGTGCCAAGCAAGGTCTGCGGACTCAGCTTTTTAAGCACGATGATATCATCAGCGACGAGACGATGTCCCCGGCCAATGAGTGTGTGTGCTGTCTCGCTTTTTCCTACGCCCGATTTTCCGCGCAGCAAAATGCCAATCCCCGAGACGTTCACGCACACACCATGCACTGCAATTTCCTGTGCCAGCGTTTTTGTTAAATAGGCGTCAAGCTTGCCGACGAACTCATAAGTCGACTCATGGGTGCGAAGCAAAGGGATCTTTTCCTCTGTGCAGTATTGGGGCAAGTACATCAGTTCTTCTTCATGGGCTGTAACAATAATACACGGCGGATGATATTTCACGATATTACCGATTCGCAGCTTGCTTTCACTATCGCTTAATCTATGTAAGTAATTAATTTCATTGTTGCCGAGCACTTGAACATGTCCGCTTGGGAAAAAATCGAAATAATCGATGAACTCTAAGCCTGGACGCTGCGTCTGTGATTTCTCAATCCTCTGCTGCAATTGATCCTCTCCCGCCAGTACTTCTAATGAGAACCTGCGAACAATATCTTCAACCGTAATAGATTTCATAATGAATGTGCTCTCCCTCCTTATGATGATAAATAATAGATTAATTTAAAAACTGCTCTTTTAACGGCACCGGAGCGAATAAACTCTGGAACGCCGCTTAACAAAGCCTATTTGTTCTCATCGGTTATTATGTATTCTAATTTAGCACAATATGGTCTGTATTTATTAGTCATAGACTCCTTTGCCGCTGGAACTTTGCCCTTTCTATCGTTAAGGAATCTTACCATGTATGCAAAGGAATGACAAAGCAAAACCCTACGAACGTCTGTTTTTTCACAGATTTAAGACATTTTGCCGAATCAGGTCGTTCGTTGTGATTATTATTTACCATTTTTTCGAATAGTTGTGATATAATTGTAATTAATTGTTGATTTTTAATAGGAGTTTTCTATGCCAGGAGTCCATTCGGTTGATCTTTCATCCGAAATAAAGGGAAAAATGAAAGAAGCATTACGAAAAAAGCTGAAAGGATCTGTTGCTGATATGGATCTAGATAGCCAACTCAATACGATGACAAAAGCTGAGATGATGGACAGTTATCTTTGCTCATTTCGTTCACCGCCAGGCGCCGCGGAGATTTGCCAAGCAGTCGAAAAAAGCTTCGGCATCGACTTGGAGGCTGCGCCTGTCTTGCCGCAAGCACAAAAACACCTGCAAACTACCGTAAGCTCTGCTATGTCTCCGTCTAGAACAGCCATCCATTCATACCTTGCTGACTGCGGACCTGTGCTAACAGGCGATGATGCACGCACGATGATTAACCACTTGTTTGGCGTGAACCTAACCGCTATTTCAGCCTTAGAAAAAGCAAGAATCTCTTTGTATTCCAAAGGACAGTGGATCATTCAGCACGATACAGATTTATTTGTTGTCGATACAGCAAACAAGGATGCGGATGTGAGAGTTTCTCCGACCGAATACTTTATCAAACAAACCGGCCTTCATGCACTGCCGGTTGAATTACAGCGTTCGTTATCGCGCCTCGGGTTCTGCTGCGATGAACAAACAGGAAGCTATTATTTCTCCAATCCAGATGGCCAAGCGGTTTCTGACAGTTTTAAGGGACAAACAATGAGAGCCATTGGTGAAGTGATTCAACAGCAGCTGTCCCACTTGTGAAAGCCGCCTCATTTAAGAAGGTTTCCTTTGTCCGCTCCCTGCATGGGAACAAAGGAAACCTTTTTTAATTGGGCCGCAAACAGCTTAAACGAACTTATTTTGAAAAAGATGAGAGAAATTTCACTCGATCTCCCATTGGCGGAATATTATTATCAACTAAAGAAACTTCTAAAAGAGCGGGACCATCCAGGTCAGTTAAGCGCTCGATCGCCTCTTGATTTACATCTTCCATGCTCTCAATTCGGAAGCTTGGGATATTCATAGCTTCCGCCAGAGCCGCAATATTGACCGGCTGCTGCTCAAACGCTGAATGGGAACGGTGATACTGCAATGTATGGCCATGGTAAACCATTCCTAGGCGCGCATTATTCATTACAACAAATAGAATAGGCAGACGGTGCTCTTTGGCTGTTAAAATTTCCATCCCGTGCATGAAAAAGCAGCCATCGCCAGTAATGCATACGACCGGGCGTTCCGGCTCTGCCAGCTTCGAACCGATAGCTGATCCAATGCCGCTGCCCATTGCCCCAAAGTGAACATTGATGTCATAAGTATGAGAGTCGAACACATTCATGTGATGAATCACATAAGACATAAATTCACCAATATCCACCGTGTACCTCGTTGTCAACGGCAAATAATGCTGCAGCATCGAGAGCACATTTTTTGTATTATACTCTTCTATGTTTGGCAACTCGCTGCTTTTTTCAATTGGGCGATTTTCCTTTTTGGACAGGCCGAGCTCTTTCAATTCTTGTATTAAGGCGGATAAACTTACGTGAATATCGCCCAACACAGGAAGATCGATAGGATATTTCCGGTGGAACACTGACTTATCAAAGTCCATTTGCACGGTAAAACGATTCTTCGTCAGGTTTTCGTTATAATTATTGGTAGCGGTCTCCCCCAGGCTTGAGCCGACAATCAACAAGGTTTCTCCTTCACCGTCATTCATTAAAGCGGAGGCTGACTCATGGCCTGCAAACCCGAATACGCCGGCAAGCAAAGGATGATTATCTGGGATCAGCCCTTTCGCTTGAGGTGTCACAACAATTGGCCAATCCAATAGCTCTGCCAGTTCAGTAACTAACTCGATAGAATCTCTCGCCCCTTGTCCGGCAAAGATATAGCCGCTTTCTCTTGCCGCGATTTCTTTTGCTGTGGTTTTGATTAACTGACTATCAGGGATCATGGGTGTTCTTGCAGGCAGGGAAGGAATGTCTGCATTCTCTGCCATCCCCTGCTGCACATCAATTGGCATCGCAATATGAACAGGTCCCGGAACCCCTGATACAGCAATCTCTGTCGCTTTTACGACTTCAGCCAGCAAGTCCTTAGCATCGGTTACGGTGATGCTGTACTTAGTAACCGGCCGGAAAATCGGCTCTGCATTTAATTCTTGGGAAGCATTGAGGCCAACTGTATTTACAGGAACAGCACCAGTTAAGAAAAGCACCGGCAAATGCTCACGCATAGCATTAGCGGCACCGGTAACAAGATTCGTGGCCCCCGGTCCGCTGCAGCCGATGCATACGCTCAGCTGTTTGGAATACTTAGCGTAAGAAGCTGCCATATAAGCTGCCGCCCCTTCATGTTTAGCAATGACCGGGGTAATATCAGGCATATCATAAAGCTCATCAAAAAATGCATTAACCGAGCCCGCCGGAATACCAAATACATGCTTAATTCCAATACCTCTTAGATACTGCAATACTGTGTGAACAGCTTTCATCACATCTTCCCCCATTCGTTTAGAATTAGTTCTCCGAATAAAAATACTGTCGGACGACATCTTCAGCCTTCAATGGACGGCTGAAAAAGTACCCTTGCATCAAGTAGCAATTTCGCGAAGATAGAAAATCAGCCTGCTCTTTTGTTTCCACGCCCTCCGCGATCACATTCAAATGTAAATTCTGTGCCAAAGCAATAATCGTATTGGTAATGGCCGCGTTATCTTTATCGGTCATCACATCTTCGACAAATGATTTATCAATCTTTAAAGTGCTAATCGGCAGATCCTTTAAGTAGCCTAAAGAGGAGTAGCCTGTCCCAAAATCATCAATGGCGATATTGATTCCTAATTTCTTTAGCAGCTCCATTGTTTTTAAGGTAGCCTCTGTATTTTTAATAATTTGGTTTTCTGTCAGTTCCAGGTGTAAAAACTGAGGCTCAAGCCCCGTTTCTTCTAAAATGTTTCTGATCACTTGGAATAAATTATTCTCTTCAAACTGCCGGACCGATAGATTAACTGATACGCTGATGAGCGGGTAACCGCGATCATGCCAGGCTTTTACTTGTTTGCAGGCATTTCTCAAAACCCATTCCCCGATCGGCACAATCAAGCCGGTTTCTTCCGCAATCGGTATGAAGTCAGCCGGCGAGATGAAGCCTTCTGTCGGATGATTCCATCTCAGCAGTGCCTCCACCCCGATTATATCGCCCGTTCTGCTGTTTATTTGAGGCTGATAGTAGATAATTAGCTCGTCGCGGTCTAAAGCCTTATATAGCGCATTTTCAAACTTAATGCTTTCCAGCGTTCGGTTGTCCATTCCGCTCCGGAAAAAGTGAAAGCTATTCCCTGATATTTCTTTCGATTTATACATCGCGGCGTCTGCATTTTTAATTAACATTTCCGCTGTATCGCCATGCTCAGGAAACAGGCTGATGCCGATGCTTGTCTTAATATAGACTTCATTCCCTTTTAAATAAAAAGGTTTGTCGAAAAAGGAAATGACCTGCTCTACCACCTTGAGCACATCCTGATTGCTTTGAATGCCCGGCAAAATAATGGTAAATTCATCGCCGCCCTGCCGCGATACGACTGCCTTCTTTGGAATGCTGTCGCTCAGCCGCTTGGCCACATCCCGAAGCAATAAATCGCCATAGCTATGCCCAAGACTGTCATTAATCATCTTAAAACGGTCTAAATCCAAATATAAGACAGCGAGCCGCTCATTATTTACTTGCGCATAAGATAATTCGTAATTTAACCGGTTATTCAACAGGACACGGTTAGGCAGGTTTGTGACATTGTCAAAAAAAGCCAGGTACTCAATTTCCTGTTCCATTTGCTTTCTCTGGGTAATATCTTTAAATGTCACGACCTCCCCGATGACTTCCTTCCCTTCTGACATAGCAGAAATGACATATTCAACGGGAAAACCGGAGCCGTCTTTGCGAACAAACTTTTGATCTGCTTCAGAATAGTGCAGCGTGCTATCTGTTTCCGCCTTTTCCGGCTCGTCCCTGCTGAAAATAACCTCTTCAGGCTTTCCGATCAGCTCACCCTTCTCATAGCCGAGCATCGACTCGGCAGCCGGATTGCAAAAGGTCACCTTGCCCTCAAGATCCAAACCGAAGATGCCCTCACCGGCTGAATTCAAAATCAGTTCCTTCTCGCGGCTCAGCTGCCGCAATTCTGTGATGACTCTTTCAAGCTCTTTATTTTTGATTCTGATTTCCGACGTTCGTTCTTCGATGATAACCTCTTGTTTTTCCATATACAACAAATTAGCCAGTGTCGAGGCGGTGGCATCTACCACCGATTGAGCCAGCTGTCTGTCCGCTTCGGAGTAAATCATATCCTTCTCCTCAAAGTTGGCAACAGCTATTACGCCTAATACTTTTCCCATGGAGATCAATGGCAGAATGAAAAGCCCATTGATGCCAAAGTTCCGGCAAACGGCATGATTCGGCCTGTCATCAGCAAATACGTTAGGAATAAGCAGCGCTTTTTTGGTTGCTATCACCTCCCGAATTAATACGTCGTTCGTCTCATCAATCGTCATTCGGCTATGAGTCTGCATCCAGTCTTCTTCCGTCCAGTCGCTGTCCTTGCTCAGCCGTGTCGGCCTGATGTTTCTTCCAGCTAACGGATCAAGCAAATGGACGCCGACGTTATAATTATCCAATACCTTGCCGACGTAAAACAAACATTTATCTATTCCCTCCTGCATGGTGGAGCACATTGACAGTTCGCGTGTCACATCCAACAGCAGTTGTTTTTCAGCGATGAGATTTTCTTTGCGGGTCAAATTAACTGTATTGCGGATCGCAACAGCAGCCATATTAACATAAGCTTCAACGGTTTGAATCTCTGTTTCGGTTAAATTCATTGGGGTGCCGTAATCGAACAAAAAGACAAGCCCGAACAACTCATCTTCATAGGAGATCGGAAGAGCAAGCAATGATTGTATTTTAAATCCGTTGACCGCTCTCGCGTCCGGACGGCCGTCTTGTGATGTATCTGGTATATAAATTGTCTTTCGTGTTTCGATAACTTCTTTGGCCAACAAATCTATTTCAGTATCAACCACATGCATATCAAGGGTCATGCCGTTAATAAAATCCGGCTTCCCCCACATAGCCTCTAAACGTTCCATCTTTTTGCGGCAAATAGATTCCGACGGAGTCACACTGGACAATTTCTTCGGAAATGGCGATCGTTACTTGATCTAACACCTCCCTTAAATCTAACTTTGAGTTTATTAGCTTTGTAATATTGGCAAGTCGAGAATATCTTGTTTGCTCTTTCGTCATTTAGTGTCCCCCATTGCTTGGCTTAGTGATCGAATAAAATGGCAATTACAGACTAATATAGTCCCATACGTCTAAGCTTGCTGAAAAATTCATCATAATATCCCAAGTAAAGATCTTCTCCTCTTTTTTCCTATTTTTAAATGCCCTATCCTTCAATGGATCAACTAGATGTTTCTCCACTGATCATTGGCCTTGTTACTTAAAATGTTAGACTTTTCGAACCGCTCTTTGCAACCTTTCTTTTATCCTATTTACTTTAATTTTCAGCTTATTGCGTCCCTGTTTTTTCAATCTGCTTGCCGCAGCGCGAATAAAAAATGTCCAAGCGCTGATTGATCGTGCATCTAAAGATGAAATGCCAGCGCATTGGTTATGAAAAATAAAGCTGCTTTGCAAACAGCACAGCAGCTTTATTCCTTCACTTATGATGCAGCCCGTCCGCTGCATGCGTCACACAATTTCGGCCGTTGTTCTTAGATTGATACAAGGCTTGGTCCGCTCTTGCCAAAATTGAAATATTTGTATCCTCGGAAGTAACAGTCGCTGCCCCAATGCTTACTGTAACCGCACACTCCTCCCATGAGTCCTGTTCGATCGCCGTCCGCAAGTCTTCCGCAGCCTGCTTCGATTGGCGGGCATCCATCCCCGGCAAAAGAACAATAAATTCCTCCCCGCCGTAGCGGGCGGCAAGGGCAGGCTCCTCCAGGTTCGCTTCCATTATTTGCGCAAGCTTCCGCAAAACCTGGTCTCCAACAAGATGACCCTGGGTGTCATTTATTTTTTTAAAGTGATCGACATCAAGGATTAAAACAGAAAAAAGCATATGAGAAGCGGCGAAACGCTCCATGTAGGCATCAAGCTTCTCAATAAAGTAGCGCCGGTTTTTCAATCCGGTTAGTGCGTCTGTTACTGCTAACGTTTCTAACTCAGCATTTAATCTGATCAGTTCCGCTTGTTTCAATTCAATATCACGATGCAATACTTCCAGCCTGCCAAGCGCCTCATCCTTCAGCCGGTAAGCTTCTTCGATTTTTGTTTTGGCGTTGCGAATCTCTTTTTCGTAATCAATTCTTTTGCTCATCTGGATGAATACACAATCTATGATTTCCTCTTCATCACCTCTGCGGCTCCGGCCATTTACAAGAACAGGGATGCTGTCGCCTTGCTTGGACTTTAATGTTAAATACATTTCATTCACATAGCCGTATAACTGAATAAATGGATAAAAGTAGGTGTGAAAAAGAAACTTGTTTGCCATAGACATCATTGATTCAATATGATGATCCAGTACATCTTTGCGGTCATAGCCAAACATGTTTAGAAATGTTTCGTTGACAGCCATAATGATGCCGCGGTTCGTAATGGAGACATAGCCGCATGGGGCATGATTCAGCCGCTCATCCATTGGCAGGCCTCCCTTCACTGAACCGACTTCCCTTGAAGCTGTGAAAGAAAGTCTTTAATCAAATTTGTAGTCTCCTGCGGATGGCTCAAATGCGGATAATGCCCTTTTGCTTCCATTAAATGAAATGTGCTGTTTTTAAGGTGGCGATGCAAATACTGGCCGACTTCTAGAGGAACGATGCTGTCTTCTGAACATTGCAAAATCAGTGAAGGAGTTTGTGCCTTAGGCAAATCTTCGCGATGATCAGAAAAAAAGGTCACTTCTGCAAACTTTCGGGCCACGGCCGGGTCCGCTGAACAAAAACTCGTCTTCAATTCTTCCGTCAATGCAGGACGGTCCGCATTATTCATGGCCAGAGGGGCTAGATAGCTGGCCCATCCAACAAAGTTCATTTCCATCATACCGAGCAATTCCTCGACATCCTCCCGTTCAAACCCGCCAAAATATTCCGGCCCATCATTTAAATAGCGCGGGGATGGCCCAACCATGATTAAGCATTCAAAGCAATCAGGTCTTTGGATAGATGCGAGCATGCCAATCATGGCACTGACAGAGTGGCCAACGAATATGGCCTGCTTTATTTGCAGTGCGTCCAAAACTTCGAGCAAATCTTCCACATATCCTTGGATCGTTCCATATCTCTCCTCATTGTAAGCTGTCCTATCTGAGTTGCCCGAACCAACATAGTCAAATAACACCACTTTATAGTCCTTTTCAAACTGGGGAGCGACAAACCGCCACATATTTTGATCACACCCGAATCCATGGGCGAATAGAATGGTCTTTTCTCCACTGCCTGTCACTGTCACATTGTTGCGTGTAAAAATAGTCGTCATTCCAGTAACCTCTTTTGCTATTTTTTAGAAGTATATGGGTATTTCTGTTACGAATGAATCTAAGTCTACTATACACAAAAACAAGAAAGGGTTCATCCTTTAGATTTTTTCATAAAATAGGAGGAACCATAGGCAGCGGCGATTCATATTCTGAAAAAATAGGAATCACTAGTTAAAAAGAAGGATTTTACAATTTTTACTCTCATCCCCCTCTTTTCTCTCCATATATTTACTATAATTATATTTGTAAGCGCATTCATATTAATGAATAAGGGGGAGAAGCATGTATACCTTTCTAGCAGGAATTGCCCTTTTAATTCTAGGTTACTTCACATACGGCAAGTTGATCGAAACTATTTTCGGGGTGAAAGCTGAACGGGCGACACCGGCCTACGTAAATAACGACGGAGTGGACTATGTGCCGATGAGCACGCCCAAAAATTCCTTGATCCAGCTGTTAAATATCGCAGGCACAGGCCCAATCTTCGGGCCGATTATGGGGGCGCTCTACGGTCCCGTAGCATTTATTTGGATTGTAGTTGGCTGTATTTTCGCCGGGGCCGTCCATGATTATTTAACGGGCATGATTTCCATTCGCAACCGCGGAGCCCATCTGCCTGAACTGGCAAGCAAATTTCTCGGCAAGGTCATGAAGCATGTAGTCAATGCTTTTGCTATCCTGCTTCTTTTATTAGTCGGAACCGTGTTTGTATCTACACCAGCGAGCCTGCTTCACGCATTAATGAATGGCAAGGTCGCGTTAAGTCTCATCATTGCAGCTATCTTTGCTTATTATATTTTAGCGACTCTGCTGCCAGTGGATAAAATTATCGGCCGGCTGTATCCTTATTTCGGCGCTCTGTTAATCATCAGCGCACTCGGAGTGGGGATTGGCTTAGTCGTGACAGGCGCTCCGATTCCAGAGCTTTCTTTAAGGAACTTTCATCCGGATCATGCCCCTGTATTTCCTTTATTATTTTTTACCATAACTTGCGGGGCGCTTTCCGGATTTCATGCTACGCAAACACCGATGATTTCGCGGACCACGCAAAATGAACAGCAAAGCCGGAAGATTTTTTACGGCATGATGATCGCGGAGGGCATTATCGCTATGATCTGGGCGGCGGCAGCTATGAGTTTGTTCAACGGCTATGGCGGATTGAATGAAGTGCTTGCGGCAGGCGGGCCGGGAGCGGTGGTCAGCGAAGTATCTGCATCGATGCTGGGCGCGATCGGCGGAACGCTGGCTGTGCTCGGAGTCGTTGTTTTGCCGATCACTTCCGGAGACACCGCTTTCCGAAGCGCCCGCATGATTATTGCTGAGTATCTGACTATTTCTCAAAAGAAATTCTCGAGCCGCTTGTGGATTGCTTTGCCGCTGTTTGTGCTGTCTGTCTTGCTGACGCAAATTGATTTTAATATCCTGTGGAGATATTTCAGCTGGGCCAACCAGTCAACAGCGGTCATCGCCTTATTTGTCGGCGCTATGTATTTGTACATTGCCCGCAAAAATTACTGGGTGTCGCTCATACCGGGAACCTTCATGCTTGTCATGGTGCTTGCCTACATCTTGAATGCACCGATCGGATTCGGCTTGTCCATGACCGCCTCCTGGATTGGCAGCACGATCGGCACAGTGCTGCTCCTTGCCCTCTTCTTCCACGCTGCTAAAAAGGCACGGGCAAACAAGCTGCCGCTTGAGGATGATATTTCCGACTGGAATAGCGTCGCTTAGACAGGAGAGGCATATAGCAAAGAGAAAAAGCTGCCCGGGGAAATTTCCTCGGGCAGCTTTATTTGCTGATGAGCCTTACAAAAATGTAAGAGAAATGAAAGCTAATCAAATTTTTTCCTCTTTTTAAATAGCCTATACTTCTCTTTAAATACAGGCGATCTTGGCAGGCCATGCCAGGATCGCCTAAGGAAAAAGGAGAAGCCTTTCCATGAATTTATTTGAAATGAATATAAACCTGTTTCGGTCAATTAACGATTTAGGCAAGCAGTTTACACAGCTTAATCCAGCTATGGCATTTATTGCTGAGTATATGGTTGTCGCGCTTGCTCTTGGCATCCTCTTGTTTTGGTTCACCAGGAACCGCACCCATCGCATGATGATCCTTTGCGGATTTATGGCTTTTGCAGCGGCAGAATTCATTGGAAAGGTAGCCGGCAAGCTCCATTCCAATCACCAGCCTTTTGCGGAACTGCCCGATGTTAACAAACTCATCCACCATGCAGTGGATAATTCCTTTCCAAGTGACCATACGATTTTGTTCTTTTCTTTTTGCATGACGTTTTTCTTGTTTCATAAGCGCTGGGGAATTTTATGGATGCTGCTGGCGCTCCTTGTCGGCTTTTCGCGCATTTGGGTTGGAGTGCACTATCCGGCAGACGTTCTGATCGGAGCAGTCATTGGCATTTTTACAGCATCCATGGTTTATCTGACACTCCCTAGTCTTAATGCTGTGAAAAGATTTCTGGCGGCCATTGAGAAAATGGAGCGAGCCTTCTTTCCCGGCAAAGACCAGTCCAAGCAATATTGATCTTCTCTGTGAATCGCTGCTTACGAGTGAAGGCCATATAATTTGCATTTATCATACAGGCTTGTTTTACTGATTTGCAACAGCTCAGCTGCCTTTAATTTATTGCCCTGCGCGGCGGCTAAGGCCCGTTGAATCGCCTGTTTCTCCATAGCAGCCATCGCTTCTTTGAGCGGCAGAATGGACAAGGGAGCCGCCTGCTCAGAGCAGGGGCTGCTATCCCCCTTTCTTTCGTCTCCGCCGCTGCCTTCAGCTTCTTGATCGCGCAAATATAAGGGGAGATGGCATAATTGAATGAGCTTGCCATCCAGCACATTGATGGAGCGCTCTAATACATTCTCCAGCTCACGGATATTTCCCGGCCAGGAATGACCAGCTAGCCGTTCCATCACTTCTGGAGATAATTTCAGACTATGACGGTAAAACCTCGGCTCAAGCTGTTTCAGCAAATATTGCGCAATCGCTGGGATATCTTTTTTCCGCTCTCTTAACGGCGGAATGTCGATTTTAATCACATTTAAGCGATAGTACAGGTCTTGGCGGAATTGTCCCTCTGCCACCATTTTTTCAATGTCCCGGTGGGTAGCTGCAACAATCCGCACATCGATAGGAATCGACTTTTGGCCGCCTACCCGGCAAATTTCTTTTTCCTGCAAGACCCTTAACAATTTGCTTTGCATCGAAAGCGGCATGTCGCCGATTTCGTCCAAAAACAGCGTGCCTTTGTGAGCCAGCTCAAATTGCCCGCGCTTGCCGCCTTTTTTTGCTCCCGTAAAAGCCCCGTCCTCGTAGCCAAACAGCTCGGACTCAAGGAGGTGCTCCGGAATCGCGGAGCAATTAATGGCGACAAAGGGGCTGGATGCTCTCGTGCTGCGGTGATGGATAGCATGGGCGAACAACTCCTTGCCTGTGCCGGACTCGCCTATCAGCAAAACAGAAGAATTGCTTCCTGAAATTCTTTCAGCAAGCGTTTTGGCAGCAAGAAAGGCCGGGCTGTCCCCAATTAAATCGTTAAAGCTGTATTTGCTTTGCAAGTCCTTTTGCGCTTTCGCTTGGTAATAGCTCAGCTCTTCAACCAGACCTTGTATTTTCGTTTTGTACATCTGCCATTCTTCAGGATTCCGGAACATCACGCTGCCGACGGCCCCGACAATTTCTCCATCTTCAAATAGCGGAAACCGATTGGCAATCATCTCGCTGCCGTTAATGGACTGCAGGGCAGCCAGCTCGGTTTCTCCCGTTTGGGCAACAATATGCATGCGCGAATTCTCAATAACCTCCTGCACCGGGCGGCCCGCTGCTTCCTCCACCGTTGTGCCGATAAACTCACAATATGGTTCATTAATGTATAAAATAACTCCGTGGCGGTCGACAACAACGACTCTCTCAGCTAATAGATTGATCATTTGCTCATACCAGCTTGCCGGTATTCTTTCAAATATCCGCTTCATCTTGCCGTCCCCCTCTTTTGCATTCATTTGCTTATTATAACAAATCCTTACCCATAAATTTCCTTGTTCAATAAAGACCTTAACGAAAAAAAGATCCCTGCTCTCATCCATCGAGCAGGAATCCTTTTTCGTTTTTTATTGGGCGGTGTAGCCTCCATCCAGTATCACGGCTTGCCCGGTCACTCCCCTTGCTTTATCGCTGGCCAAAAAAACAGCATAATCGGCAATCTCCCCCACGGTCAAAAGCCGTTTTTGCGGAACAAGCGGCAGGAGGACCTCTTCAATGGCTTCATCCAGGCTGACGTTTCTGGTTTTCGCCAGGTCTCCCAGCTGCCCCCTGACAAGCGGAGTATCAACGTAGCCGGGGCATAAAGCATTTACCGTAATGCCATGCTGGGCTCCCTCTAAGGCGGCTACCTTTGTTAAGCCGATCACCCCATGCTTTGCACTGTTATAAGCTGCTTTGCCGGCAAAGCCGATCACCCCATTAATCGAAGCCATATTAATAATGCGGCCGAAGCCTTGCTTTTTCATCAGCGGAAAGACATGCTTGATTCCGATAAACGGAGCCGTTAACATGACCTTGACCAGCCGCTCGAAGGTCTCTGTCGGAAAGTCTTCAATCGGAGCAACATGCTGAAGACCCGCATTATTAATTAAAATATCAACGCGCCCAAATGCCTCCTGTGCAGATTGCAGGCTGTGCTTGTAAGCTTCCTCATCGGTCACATCACATGGAGCAGCCATTGCTTTCCATCCTTGATCCTTTAATTCTGATGCGGCCTGCCCGCTTTTTTCAGCGTTCAAATCGGAAATGACCACGTTGGCTCCTTCTTGCGCAAACGTCTTGGCAATTTCCAATCCGATCCCGCTGGCTGATCCTGTAATAAAGGCTGTTTTCCCTGATAATGTTTGGTTCATGATTTTTTGCCTCCTTGCGTACTCAAACTCTTTCATTAAACAATGCCGAAGAATGTATAAAGAGCGATGACGACGAAAACCGCCAGTGTCTTAATAATGGTGACAGCAAAGATATCCTTGTATGACTGCTTATGGGTTAGTCCGGTAACGGCAAGCAGTGTGATAACGGCTCCGTTGTGAGGAAGCGTATCCATGCCGCCAGAGGCCATCGCTACGACGCGGTGCATCACTTCCGGCGGAATGTTAGCTGCGGCAATCGCTTGATTGTACGTATCTGCCATAGCTCCCAAAGCAATCCCCATGCCGCCGGAAGCAGACCCTGTCATCCCGGCCAGTGTAGTTGTCGTCACAGCCCCATTCACGAGCGGGTTGGTGAAGGTTTGTGAAATCCCATCGCTGATGGTTGCGAATCCCGGAAGAGCGGCAATAATTCCGCCAAATCCGTATTCGGCCCCGGTGTTCATTGTTGCCAGCAAGGACCCGCCAATAGCTGAATTTACCCCTTCTTTGAAGCCTTGTGTCACCCGCTTCCAATCATAGGCGATTGCTGTAACTATACCCACAAGCAGAGCCATTATAATCGCCCAGACCGGAGCAGCGGCTGCTACATCAACGGAATAATCCTTCAAGCCGATGGCAGAAAAGTCGAAGCCGTCCGGATACCATTTTGGAATATAGGTGATGAACAGTTTATTTGTTACACCGACAAGCAGCAGCGGAACAAAGGCCAGGATTTGCCGGGCAACGGATTGCTGTGACATTAAGTCAGGGCGAAAAGCCGTCTCCTCTTCAGCTTTCGCGCCTTCTGCTGCAGCCGCATGTTCATCGGCAAATCCGTAGTAGCCTTCACCGGCTTTTTCGGCTTTCTTTCTTCTTGACTCTAAATAGAACAGCCCGGTGGCCAGGACAAGCACTCCGCCAATTATGCCAAGTGCCGGAGCCGCGTAAATGTCGGTTTTAAAAAAGGAAATAGGAATGACATTTTGAATTTGCGGCGTTCCCGGCAGAGCATCCATGGTGAAGGTAAATGCGCCAAGAGCAATCGTACCCGGAATCAGGCGTTTCGGAATGTTCGCTTGCCTGAATATTTGTGCGGCAAATGGATAAATAGCAAACACCGCCACGAATAAACTGACGCCGCTATACGTTAAGATCGCCCCGAGCAAAACAATGGCCAGCATCGCCCGTTTGGCGCCGATCAAGCGGACGATCGTCTTGGCGATAGACTCGGCGATCCCAGACATTTCCACAACTTTTCCGAAAATCGCTCCCAATAGAAAAACCGCGAAATACGATTTAATAAATCCAACCATTTTTTCCATGAACACCCCTGAGAAAAAAGGCAGAACATGGAGCGGGGCAACAAGCAAAACAGCAAGCAGCGCACAAATTGGCGCCAATAAGATAACTGAATACCCGCGATAAGCAAAAAAGATGAGAAGGCCAAGCGACAATAAAATAACAAATAAATCCATCTAGATCCCCCCTGTATTCGATGTTTTAGTAAGCGCTTACAAACAATCGCTTTGAAATGATTCCTATCCTCCTGTTACTGGCTCAGCAGCAGAATAGGCACAAGCGTTTCCCGGCCCCCTTTTTTACGATTGTCCAGTCTTTTTCCCATTTATTCTAGGGCCCCTGCTCCTTCGTCTCCTTGTGATAATGCAAATACCATACCAATCAGCAAACCTTCAAAAATGGCTTGCTGTCTGACCGATGCTTATTTACCGCCAGCCTCTCCTTTCCGAAAAAACGGAAAGTTCCTTTTTTCCGGAAAGACTTACGAATCAAAATTCCGGAAAAACGGAAAAAGAGGCATTTGCTTCGAGGAAAAGGAGCGCCGCCCTTGAAACTAACCGGAAGATTAAGTTATTCTTAGACATACAATTCTTACTTAAGGCTGTGATCAACATGCGTATCAATAAATTTATTAGCGAATCGGGCAAAACATCCAGAAGGGGAGCAGATAAATTAGTTGCCGAAGGGCGCGTCACAATTAACGGCAAATTAGCAGAAATGGGGAGCCAGGTAGAACCGGGAGATCAGGTACGAGTGGATGGAGAGCTTGTACATATCGAGAATAATCACGTCTATATCGCCTTAAACAAACCAGCCGGCATCACCAGCACAACCGAAAAACATGTCGAAGGCAACATTGTCGACTTTGTGAACCATCCGTTAAGAATTTTTCATATTGGCCGGCTGGATAAAGACTCAGACGGGCTGATCCTGCTCACCAATGACGGCGACATTGTGAACGAAATTTTGCGGGCGGAGAACAATCACGAAAAAGAGTATATCGTGTCTGTCGATAAGCCGATTACTCCTGAGTTCTTGAAAAAAATGGCGAGCGGCGTAGAAATCCTGGGAACAAAAACACTTCCTTGCGAAGTGATCCAAACCTCAAAATATGAATTTCATATTATCTTAAAACAGGGCTTGAACCGGCAAATCCGGCGCATGTGTGCAGCCCTCGGATATAAGGTCATCAGGCTTCAGCGCATTCGCATTATGAATATCCATTTAGGAAATCTTCCTCTTGGCCAGTGGCGGGATTTATCGGCAAAAGAACGTGATCAGCTCTTTAAAGATTTAAATTACAAGCCGAAGCAATGGTAACGAACAAAGGACCGGTGGGACCGGTCCCTTTCTTTTTTCTAAAACAGGCGGGTAAGAAGGAAAGCGCCGCTTCAGTCTCTTCCCTATATTCTAAACCCCATTCCGCGCCATCTAACAAACTGTATGAAATAGTCTGATTTTTAATAACATTTTGTCTATTGTTCGTTTGGACAATCGGTTATATAGTCTACATAACCATTTGTCAGCGGTCGGTTAGGAGGTGATGACGTGTTCAACTTGCCTGCAGAAACCTTTTGGTGGCTTGTCCCCTGGCCTTTTATTTGGCTAGGTCTAGGAGTCATTCTGTACTTTAAGCTGAAAAGGGAAGATGAAGCAGAGGAAAATGAAAATCATAGTTAGGAGGGATACATGTTGAGCATGGATGGAATTATTTTCGTCGTCTACATACTCACCTTGTTAGGGATTGGGCTTTGGTTCTCCCGCCGGTCGTCCCAATCCTCAGAGCAGTATTTACTCGGAGGCCGCTCGCTCGGTCCGGCGGTTACTGCCATGACGATGCAAACGACCGCTATGAGCGGCTATATGTTTATGGGCGCCCCGGCGCTGGCTTTTCAGTATGGCTGGTATGCTGTCTGGTATGCAATCGGAGATGCAGGCGGCTCTATTATCAATTTAGCTGTTTTAGGAAAGCGGATACGCCGAATGTCCGAATTATTGGGAGCGCTTTCACCTATTGAATTTCTGGAAAAGCGGTTTGAAAGCGCAAGCGTTCGCGTCATTGGCGCATTGATCTCCATCGTCTTCCTCTTCGCCTATGTTTGCGCCCAATTTATTGCAGCCGGAAAAGCAATGGCTACCTTGACTGGATTTACATATGAATGGTCATTAATTATCGGCATCAGCGTCATTATCATCTACACAGTAGCCGGCGGTTACTTAGCCGTTGCCTACACCTCTTTTGTCCAAGGAGTCATTATGGTTCTCGGAGTGGCGGGAATCGGATTTCTGGCTTACTTCCATGTTGGCGGATTAACAGGCCTTAATAGCGCTCTTGAAAAAATGGATCCAACCTACCTAAGCATCTGGGGGAAAGATTTAGCCTTTTACGGCCAATGGGGTGTTGTGTTAGGCGCCATTCTGATCTTCTCTATCGGCTACATGGGACTTCCTCACGTTGTGGTACGGCATATGTCCATGAAAAGCACAAAAACGGTTAAGGGAGCTATCCTGATCAGCGCGATCTGGAACCAGTTCTTTATTTTTATTCCGTATATTCTCGGACTGATCAGTATCATTCTTCTTCCGGACATTAAAGACCCGGAAATGGCGATTACACAATTAGCTTACACGCTCTTCCCTGGTTTATTTGCTGCCCTTCTCTTATCGGCAGTCATGTCGGCGGTGATGTCCACTGCTGATTCACTGCTGATGCAAGCGGGAACCATTCTGTCCCGTGATGTCTATCAGCGATTTATCAATCAAAACGCAACTCAACAAACGACCATCCTTGTCTCCAGACTTTGTATTCTAGGAGGCGGAATTGTCGGCATCATCGTTGCAATCTACGAACCTCCTTCTATCTTTGGATTGGCTGTGTTTGCTTTCGGCACACTCGGCAACAGCTTCCTTGTTCCTTATGTGGCTTCTGTTTACTCGAAGAAAGCCAACTATATCGGTTGTTTATGTGCCATGATCGGCGGCGCTGCCACAAACATTGCCTGGACTTCGCTGAATTTAGAAGCGGCTACAGCCATCCATCCCTTTTTGGCGGGCCTGACGGTTTCCTTGCTGGGCATGGTCATCGGCAGCCAATTTGGGAACAAGCCTTCCCAGCGGATACAGGACATTTTTGAACAATCGAAAAATAAGCGATTTTTCTCAAAGGAATTTGACCAAAATATTGCCCGCCATTTAGCGCCGGAAGCCAAAAATATATCTAAGTTTCTGGCGAAGGAAGCGGAGAGCTATTAAGGAGAGCTGCTCATGACGTCCATATTGGCTCAAAAACCTGTATTGGCTCAAGAAGAAGTACTTAGGGGGCTGCAGCAATATGACCGCCGCGCAAAGGTGCAAATTAGCCAAATGATTCTTTACCCCTACTACTTTTTCGAATATACCCTTCGCGCTAAAAGCCTGCTTAAGCTGAACGGAAAAGTGGCGTGCACAATTGATGCGCTGAGCGGACAGGGCGCATTGGCCGATGTTCAGCCTGAATTTTCCCCTTCTCCGGCGAAGGAGGGCGGGATGCTTCCTGTTGCCGTAGCAAAGGATGAGGCAAAAAGGCTGGCAGAGAACTTTATCATTCATACACTTTCTCAAAAAACAAAATTCCTTACGGTTCCCCGTCTTCACTTAGCGGACAGCTCCTTATTTTACCGGCCGTTTTGGCTGGCGCAGTACAGGCGGGCTGCACACGGACAGCAGCAATTGATCGTTGATGCGGTCAGCGGCAGCTATCACCCTTTATAACTAGCTTTCTTGCAATCAGCAATTCTTATCATTTACCGGCAGCTGGCTGTATAGACTAGTGAATGAGCGTTTTTTTACAAAAAATAATATATAAGGTGGCGAAATAGACAGATGGAAAAATTAGTTGGCGTACAAACAATCACTCATTTTATTGGCGGGGAAATGAAGCAGGGAACGAGCGGGCGCTTTGGAAAAGTATTTAAGCCATCAACGGGGGAAGTCATGGTTCTATGCCCATACGCTTCAGCAGAGGAAGTCAATGAAGCCGTGGCCATAGCTAAAAATGCTTTTGCCGGCTGGAAGAAAACGCCTGTCGCTCAACGGGTGGAGATCATCCATCGCTTTAGAAGCCTGCTCGTCGAGAAAACGGAGGAGCTTGCCCAGTTAATCGGACTCGAAAGCGGCAAAACCATTTCGGATGCCAAGGGGGAGATTAGCAGAGGACTAGAATCCGTTGATTTAGCGATAAATGCTCCCCATCTGCTCAAGGGAGAGTATTCTGTCAATGTCGGCGGCGAAATTAATGCTTATTCCATTAAGCAGCCGCTTGGTGTAGTAACAGCCATTTCCCCTTTCAACTTTCCGTTTATGGTTCCTGTCGCTATGGCAACGATGGCGGTCGCCTGCGGAAATGCCGTTATTTTAAAGCCGTCAGAGAAAGTGCCGAACTCCGCTTTGTTTTTCTCGAAGCTGTGGAAAGAGGCTGGGTTGCCGGACGGTGTATGGAACGTCGTGAACGGTGACAAAGAAGCCGTCGATGCTTTGCTCAAGCACCCGGATGTTCCAGCGGTTTCATTTGTCGGCTCTACCCGGATTGCCCAATATATTTATGAGGAAGGCTGCCGCAACCATAAGAGAGTCGCTGCCTTTGGCGGCGGAAAAAACCATATGATCATCATGCCGGATGCGGATTTAGATCATGCGGTGAATTCCTTCCTCGGGGCGGCCTATGGCGCAGCATCCCAGCGCTGTATGGCCATTTCCGCAGCAGTGCCCGTCGGAGAAAAAACAGCGGAAGCGTTCGTTGCTAAGTTGAAACGACGCGTCCAAGACTTGAAGGTCGGCGCTTACAATGATGCGGATGCCGATTTTGGCGCTTTGATTTCACAGGAATCAAAGGAAACGGTTATCAAGTATATTGAGCAAAGCCTGCAAGAAGGCGCCGAGCTATGTGTAGATGGACGCCATCCCGAGGCTCCGCATTCCCAAGGCTTCTATCTCGGGGCTACCCTGCTGGATCATGTCACTCCTGACATGCAAATTTATCGCGAGGAAGTGTTTGGTCCGGCGCGGATCGTCGTTCGCCTAAACAGCCTGGACGAGGCAATCGAATTGATTAACAACCACGAATACGGCAATGGCGTCACCATCTTTACGAACAATGGCTATGCAGGCCGGACATTCGCCGAGCAAATTGAAGTGGGAATGGTCGGCATTAATGTGCCGATTCCGATTCCGGTGGGTTATCATAACTTCGGCGGCTGGAAGCGTTCCAAGTTTGGCGAAAGCCATATGTTTGGACCGGATACTGCCCGCTTCTTTACGAAATCAAAAACCATCTCAGAAAGATGGCCGGAAAACGACATTCAACATGATCAAGTTAATTTTGATTTCCCAAGCAACCGCTAAAACGACAGATCACACATTCGGCAGGAAGCAGACGCCTCCTGCCGAATGTTCCTATCTTCCAGCCCCCTGATCCCGAAGCTGAATCGTCTCCACGAATTTCGTCGCAGCAGTAGACAAGGGCACGCTTTTCAAAAAGCAGATACCGATGCTTCTCTTCGGTATCTCCTCCAATAATTGAATTTCATGCACAGCTCCTTTATTTAAATAGTCAAGCGAAAATTCCTTCGTTACACAGGCTATTCCTAAATTAATTCTGGCAAACTCCAGCAATAAATCATGCGAGCCCAATTCAAATTCGGGTGAGATTTTCAAGCCCTTGGATAAGATGAAATCCTCTACATATTTTCTGGAGTTGGATCTCGGCTCCAGGAAAATCAAGGGCAGCTTCGCTAACTGCTGGAAGGCTAATGGCTGCGGCAAGGTGTGCTTATATTTTTCCCCGCAAACAAAAATGTCCTGAACATCCAGACACGGCAGCTTTTCAAACGCCGGATCATCAATGGGAAAATTACAAATCGCGATGTCCACTTCTCCAGATTTTAAAATGGAACAAAGCTCTGAGGTGGTGCCATTGACGATTTTAAATTTAATATTCGGATACCGGTTATGAAAAGCTTCTAAATACGGAAGCAAGAAATAGCGGGAGATCGTATCGCCTACACCAATTTTCAGCTCGCCAATCGTCAAATTCTTGAATTCCAGGATCTTTTCTTCCCCGACATCAATTAAATGAATCGCTGAATGGACATATTCAAACAAAAGCTTTCCTTCATTCGTTAACGAGACTCCCTTAGGTGTCCGGTTAAACAGCCGTGTATCCAATTCCCGCTCCAATTGCATTATCGCCTGGCTGACGGCCGGCTGCGTCATATAGAGGGCTTTGGCTGCTTTTGAAAAACTTCCGCTTTCTGCGACGATGCAAAACACCTTATATAAATCCAGCTTGCTAATCATATAATTTCTCCTTATATAGACTATTAGACATATTAACTTTACTTATAACATTAAGCCCATGTATAGTACAAGTAGATCTAGTTTACATTCACTTCATTAGCCATAAGGAGCGATTATATTGGAAAGAGTAGTTGGAACGGTTGTTAGAGGCCTGCGCGCCCCTATCATTAATCAAGGGGACAATATTGAAGAAATCGTTGTAGACAGCGTGCTGAAAGCCGCAGAGGTGGAAGGCTTTACAATTAATGATAAAGATATTGTAACGGTTACAGAGTCAATCGTAGCTCGTGCCCAAGGAAATTATGCGACAATTGACCATATCGCAAAAGATGTACAGGCTAAATTCGGAGAGGATACGATCGGTGTCATCTTCCCAATCCTCAGCCGAAACCGCTTCGCTATTTGCCTGCGCGGCATTGCTAAAGGCGCGAAAAAAATCGTGTTAATGCTAAGCTATCCATCGGATGAGGTCGGCAACCACTTAGTGGATATCGACCACCTTGACGAAAAAGGTGTCAATCCTTGGACAGATGTGCTGACAGAACAGCAATTCCGTGACCATTTTGGCTACAACAAGCATACATTTACAGGCGTTGATTATATCGATTACTATAAATCGTTGATTGAAGAATACGGCGTTGAATGCGAAGTCATTTTCTCAAATAACGCGAAAACGATTTTAGACTATACAAAGAATGTTTTAACTTGCGATATACATACGAGAGTTAGAACAAAAAGAATTTTGACTGCGCACGGCGCCGAAAAAGTCTACAGCCTGGATAACATCTTATCGGCATCAATTGACGGCAGCGGTTATAACGAAGCTTATGGTCTATTAGGATCCAATAAAGCAACCGAAGACAGCGTGAAGCTTTTCCCGCATAATTGCCAGCCGATCGTTGACCGCATCCAGCACTTGCTGAAAGAAAAAACAGGCAAAAACGTAGAGGTGATGATTTACGGAGATGGAGCCTTCAAAGATCCAGTGGGTAAAATTTGGGAGCTTGCAGATCCAGTCGTATCCCCGGCTTACACATCCGGCCTTGAAGGCACGCCTAATGAAGTCAAGCTGAAATACTTGGCTGACAATAACTTTGCCCATTTAAGCGGCGACGAGCTGAAACAAGCCATTTCAGCGTTCATTGACAAGAAGGAAGCCGATCTTGTTGGATCAATGGAAGCACAAGGCACAACGCCTAGAAGACTGACTGATCTTATCGGTTCTTTATCTGATTTAACTTCTGGAAGCGGAGATAAAGGAACGCCAATCATCTTTATCCAGGGCTATTTCGATAACTACACAAAATAAATAAATGCCCTCAGCTTGCTGGCAAAGGGATGCGGAATGACTGATTCCGCATCCCTTTTTTGATTTTTATTTCAAGAGCTTAGAGAGAACAGCAGCCTGCTGGCATACACTATCTTTTAACTGGGTGCTAAAAAATAGAGGAGGTTTGAACATGGTCGTTTTCGCTTCTTTCCACGGCACGGTCACCGCGATCAGCGACTTTGCGACAGGACAAAACGGGGCAAGCGAAGGCTGCTACCGGCTGCTTTCTGTCCAAAATGAGCGCGGGGAAACCGTCCACTTTGTCGTAGCGCCTGCTACTTATTTTGTCGACCAAGACATGGTTTCTCCAGGCGATCAGGTCACAGGCTACTATGATCAGAACGCTCCCGTCCCGCTTATTTATCCGCCGCAATACCGGGCCCTCATCGTGGTCAAAGACAATCCGTACCGAAATGTAAAAGTAGACTACTTTAACCAGCAATTAACGAGCAGCGACGGTTTATTAAAACTGAATCCGGCTGCCAACACCAAGGTTCTCTTAACTAATGGGCAGGCGTTTTCCAAAAGCCCCGCCAACCGGAATTTAATTGTGATTTACGGACCGGCTACAAAAAGCATTCCTGCCCAGACTGCCCCCTACAAGATCATCGTATGGTGCTGACCCTTCTTCCCGGCCGGCTATTCAAACTGGCTGCATGGGCAAAAGCTGCTTGGAGATAGTAATAGTATGACCTTTTAAAATCAGGAGGAAGCAAATGAATCTACAATCTGGAACCTATTACTGGCCGACAACCTTTCCCGACGCTCCGTCCTATCCGGCACTGACCGAAGATCTAGTCTGCGATGTCTTAATTATTGGCGGCGGAAGCTCTGCAGCCCAATGTGCATATTACCTTTCCGGTGCTTCCTTAAGCGTGGCCGTGATCGAAAAAGGGCAAATCGGCAGCGGAAGCACCAGCACGAACACAGCGCTTATTCAGTACTCCGGCGAAAAAATGTTTACGAGCCTGATTCATACATTTGGCGAGGAATATATCGCAAGACATTTAATGCTCTTGAAAGAGGCAATCAATGAACTGGAGAAAGCAGCACAGGCAACGGACATTGATTATGAATTCAGCCGCAGAGATACTCTTTATTTCGCAAGCTGCCAGGAGGATATTGCCCCTTTAAAAGCAGAATATGATTTTCTGAAGCAGCATGGCTGTGATCTGGATTTTTTGTCTCAAAAGGACATAGAATCAAAATACCCCTTCAGCAGAGAAGCAGCCATCTATTCTTACAACGATGGCGAACTCAATCCTTTTAAATTTACTCACGCTTTATTGGATTACGCCGCTAAGAAGGGTGTCCGTATTTGCGAGAAGACAGAAATGAACGGGCATCATTATGACCAGCAAAGAGACCAAGTCATTATTTCAACGAAAACAGGCCATTCCATTCAGGCGCGCCATGTTATTTTTGCGGCAGGCTATGAAGGAATGGAGATCAAAAAAGAGAAAAAAGCCTCCTTCGTCAGTACTTATACAGTGACGACGAAACCGGTAGAGGACCTTTCCTCGTGGTATAATCGGACACTCATTTGGGAAACGGCCAGGCCCTATTTGTTTATGCGCACAACAGCCGACAGCCGAATCATTGTCGGCGGCCTGGATGAAAACACAGCTTATCCCGAAGACAGGGACAGCAAGCTGATCCATAAAAAGGACCAGCTCCTTAAGGAATTCACAAACATGTTTCCTGGTATTGAAACAAAACCCGATTATTATGTAGCCGCCTTTTATGGCGGCACCGTGGACGGGCTCCCGATTATCGGTGTTTATGATGATTACCCTCATTGCTATTTCTTATTTGCTTTTGGCGACAACGGTACAGTCTACAGCCAGGTACTGGCGAAAATTATTGCCGAGGAAATTATCCAGGGAAACAGCCCAGACCTGCCGTTATATTTGCAGAACCGGCCGCTGATCCCCCAAAAATAAGCTGTGTCAAAGAATAAAAGAGCCAAAAATAAAGAGATGCCTGTTGCATGCATCTCTTTTATTACGGCTTTAAATGAAATTTAATAAAAAAGGTAGTGCCTTTTGAGCTTGTCTGAATGTCAATCTTTGCATGATGGCGGGCAGCAATTGCATAACACACGCCTAATCCCAGACCGGTCCCATTGTCTTTCGTTGTGAAAAATGGGGTGCCGAGCTTTTCCAATATTTCTGGCTGAATGCCTGTTCCTTCGTCCTGGACAGTCATAACGACGCAATCATCGCCTTCTTTGTACGTTCGAATCGTAAGGACCTGTCCCTCATTCATCGCCTCTAAACCGTTTCGGTATAAATTGATTAGCAGCTGGCGGATCTCATTGCGGTTTAAAAACAGCTTCGGAATATCTGCCGTGTCCACTTCAACAATTTTATTTTGGCTGAAGGCGTCAATTTTGATTAAAGGCGTGATGCCATGAATAATGGCGTTCAAGTCAAGCAGCTCCAAGTCAGATGTTCTTGTATTTCCCATTGAAAGAAATTCTGTAATGATGGAATTGGCCCGATCAAGCTCTTCGATCATTAATTTAAAATAATGATGGTAGTCCTCGAACCTGGACTCTTTTTGCAGCAGCTGTAAAAATCCGCGCACCGTTGTCATTGGATTTCTGATTTCATGGCTGATCCCGGCAGCCATTTGCCCGATTAAATCAAGGCTGGATAGCCGCTTGATTTCCTGCTCGTATTTCTTTTTCTCTGTTATATTTTTAAATAGGCAGCAAACACCGCCGTCACACGGATAAGCGACGATCTCATGCCATTGATCTTCGTACACGGAATGCATTTCAAACTGCACCGATAGCCCCTCTTCCAGCACCCGATGAAGTTCTTTGTACATAACCGTGCCAATGCTTTCTGGATATACAGCCCAGATACTCTTGCCTAACACATCATTTACGGTTTTATTTTTTGGCAAAAATTGATGCTTATTGACGTAAGTAAATACGAAGTTTTCGTCTAAGGCAAAAAAACCATCTTTAATGCCTTCAATAATGCTTGTGACTTTTTCATTAACAGCAGCCAATTCCTTTGTGCGCTCTTCCACAAGGCTTTCAAGCTGATCAGTATATTGCAGGTTTGAAAAGGCCGGAGCCGTAGCGTCAACAATGGATTGTGCCAGCTGAACTTGGGAAGTACAGTCATGAAGCTCGTTTTTCTTAGCATTCACCACTGCAATGACCCCCAGCACTTCTCCCATGGATACAAATGGAATAATTAACAAATTTTTAATATTAAAATGGTCAACATAGTTGCTTATCGCTCGATCTGCTTGAACATCAGGGATGAAGGTAATGGTTTTGGTTTGAATGACTTTTTCTATAATTGCTTGATATGGAGGGTCTGCTTGAATCTTCTCATGAGTAGTGTCCCACCCCGTTCTAGCCTCGTCGCTGTCTTTGCTCAGTACCGTCGACCTGATTTTCTGCTTATCGCATGGATCAAGCAGATAAACAGCTATATTATCGCTTCGCAACACTCGCCCTAGATAGAAAAAGCACTTATCAAGGCTTTCTTGCACAGAGGAACACCTCGAAAGCTCACTCGTAATATCGAGCAGCAGCTGCTTTTCAACGATTAAATGATCCTTCTGCAATAAATGGTTGGCATTCTGAATAGCAATGGCTGCCATATTCACATAAGCTTCTACGCGTCGAATATCGGACTCCTTCAGCTTCATCGGCCGGTCGTAATCGAATAAAAATACAAGGCCGAACAGCTCCTCCTCAAAGGAAATCGGCAAAGCTAATAGAGACCTGACTTTGAAAGCATCCACCGGCTGCCGATCCGGCCGGTGATCCTTTGACGTGTCCGCAATATAAATAGTTTGTTTCATTTCAATGACTTCTTTGGCCAGCAAATCTTTTGCTGGATCAATCACCTGCGTGTCGATGGAAACACCATTAATCAAATCTGGTTTCCCGGCAAAGCCCTTGAATGTTCCATCTTCTTGAGGCAAGAAGATGCCGACAGCGTTGCACTGAACAATCTCCTCTGATATCGCCCGTACGACATGCTGGAGCATGGTACGTAATTCTGATTTCTTTTTGATAATCTCTGTAATCTGCGCCAGCCGAGAGTATCTTGTTTGTTCCCTTACCATTCGCTCGGTCTCCAATCATAGAGAAATTAAAATAAACTTCTTAGCACAACCAAAGGCTAAATCGTTAATTTTTACCTGATTTCTAGTAGTATTATCTCTTATTGTACATAGATTGCCTTAAATTTGATACAGGGAATCAAGAAAATTGCCGCTAACTGTGAAAATAGAAAGGCTCTATTGAATGAGGGGAAAAGCTGATCTGAAGAGAATAGAATATGGATGAAATTCCCGCTAGCGACTTTTTCCTTTAAAGAAACGGGAAAGGGCCTGTCCCAAAAGTTCATGAAAAATGATTTTTGGGGACAGGCCATTTTCTTTTCTTAAAAATAAGCTGATTTCCATTCCGGCGGGCACGGCTTTAGCCGCTTCCCTCGCTGCGCTCAGCCCTCTATATCAGGTGCCGCAAAATGTCCGGTATGGACGGCCAGACGGAGCTGGCGGCACCGCGTATGCCCCTTGCATAGAGGTATACGCATAAGGATCCGAAAGTGCCTCTAACAGCTTTTTCATTACACTGTCATCTCCTTGCTCGGCCGCTGCCAGGGCGGCTTCCACCTGATGATTCCGCGGAATAATAGCCGGGTTGCTGTTTCGCATCAGCTCATTCGAATCCGCCTTTGATTCAGGCTGTCTATCACGTCTTGCCTGCCAGCGCTTTTGCCATTCAGCAAACGCTGGGGATTGAAACAGTACCATCTCGTCAAGCGTGCCAAGCGTTAATGCCCGAAATGTATTGGTATAATCCGCTTGATGCTCTTGCATCATGTCCAGCAAGTCCTTCACAAGGGATTCATCCTCGGATTCTTCATGGAACATTCCCAATTTTGCTCTCATCCCTGCAAGCCAGCAGGCGTGATATAACTCGGCAAAGCGGGAAAGCTCGTTTTGAGCCAGTTCAATAGCCTGCTCCTCTTCCTCATGCAGCAGCGGCAATAGCGCCTCAGCAAGCCGCGCTAAATTCCATCCGCCAATATACGGCTGGTTTCCATAAGCATAGCGTCCTTGCACATCGATAGAACTGAACACCGTAGCCGGATCATACGCATCCATAAAAGCACAAGGGCCGTAATCAATCGTTTCTCCGCTAATCGTCATGTTGTCGGTGTTCATCACCCCATGGATAAAGCCCACCAGCTGCCATTTGGCAATAAGCGCAGCTTGGCGCTTGATCACCTCTTGAAGGAGAGCCAAATACTCCTCTCCATCTGCTTGTATGTCCGGAAAGTGACGCTTCCGGGCATAATCAGCAAGTAGTTTCAGATGTTCCGCCGTGCCCCAGGTGGCGGCGTATTGAAAAGTGCCGACGCGCAGGTGACTGGCTGCCACGCGCGTTAAAATAGCGCCCGGCAATTCTGTTTCGCGAATGACCGGCTCGCCGGTTGTTACTACCGCCAGGCTGCGTGTAGTAGGAATGCGCAGTCCATGCATCGCCTCGCTAATAATGTATTCGCGAAGCATCGGCCCAAGTGCCGCCCGACCATCTCCCCCGCGGGAATAAGGCGTTCGTCCTGCTCCTTTCAGCTGAATATCCATCCGGCTTCCCGCAGGAGTGATTTGTTCGCCCAACAGTACAGCCCGGCCGTCTCCCAGCATTGTAAAATGTCCGAACTGATGCCCAGCATAGGCCTGGGCAAGAGGCGAAGCGCCGTCAGGGATGCAGTTTCCGGCAAATACGGCTGCCCCTTCCTTGCTGCGCAGCTCCTGTATCTCCAACCCTAAATCCGCTGCCAGCTGGTCATTGAACATAACAAGCTCCGGTGAGGAAACAGGAGCCGGTTCAACCTTTGAAAAAAATTCTTTCGGCAGGCGGGCATAGCTGTTATCTAAATTCCATCCGGTTTCTTTCCCTTTTGTCATGGCTTCTCCTTTCTATTCCATTTCATTAAACCATCCTATTGCTTTCACTTCTTGCTTAATGTCTGCTTCTTCCAATCAATTATACCCTTTCCCGGGACAGATGACGCCCTTAAAACCCTCTCTGTCCCGTAAATTTCACCTTGATAAATATCTCGAATTCGAAATAAAAAGGTTGCATTTTATTCAGTTGAGTATTAAACTGATGATAGAGAATTTGAAAAGAGGCGGCTGTTCCATCCTTTCATCAAGCAGAGCAGCCTTTCTTGGTCATTTATCTCAAATTAGAGAATTACGAATTAATCACATTAACATAAAGGAGTGCAATCATAATGACTGTTCTATCCATTGTTTTGCAAGTCGTGCTGGGAATAGGCTTTCTTCTGTTCGGTTATCAAAAATTCACATCAGAAGCCATGAAGAAAGGATTTGAATACTTCGGATACAGTGATCGTTTCCGGATATTTACCGGGTTGTTCGAAATACTATCTGCTGTCGTTCTCATAGCCGGTATTTGGCTGCCGCCTCTCGCAGTAACAGGCGGCCTAATGATCGCAGCCACCATGACAGGTGCGGGCTTTACCCATCTAAAAATGAAGGATCCAGTTAAGAACATGGCCTTGCCGCTCGTTTTGCTTGTGCTTGGCCTGGTCGTGGCAGCCGTCAATTGGACGCTGCTTGCTTAAAAAAAACACTTAGAGGAGGAAACCAACCATGCAATTTAAAGGAGTTCACCATGTGACAGCCATTACTAGCAGCGCGGAAAAAAATTATGAATTTTTCACCTACACATTAGGCATGCGGCTAGTCAAAAAAACCGTCAATCAAGATGATATCCAAACCTATCACTTATTCTTCGCCGATGATAAGGGAAATCCAGGAACAGATATGACCTTCTTTGACTTCCCCGGCATTCCAAAAGGGCGTCATGGAACAAATGAGATTTCCAAAACGTCTTTTCGCGTGCCAAGCGACGAAGCTTTAGAGTATTGGGTCAAACGCTTTGACCGTCTAGCAGTCAAACATACAGGCATTCAAGAGCAATTTGGCAAAAAAACGCTGTCCTTTGTTGATTTCGATGATCAGGCCTACCAGTTAATTTCTGATGAAAAAGATGAGGGGGTCGCCGCCGGTGTGCCGTGGCAAAAAGGGCCGATCCCTTTGGAATATGCCATTACCGGCTTAGGACCGGTATTTGTCCGCATCTCCAACTATGATTATTTTAAAGAAATGCTAGATAGAGTCCTATTCTTTAAAGAAATCGCCCAAGAAGGCGACTTCCATTTATTCGAGGTAGGCGAAGGCGGAAATGGCGCTCAAGTGATTGTCGAGCACAATGCGGTTCTGCCACAGGCACAACAAGGCTTCGGCACCGTTCACCACGCCGCCTTCCGCGTGAATGACCGGGCTGAACTAGAAAAATGGGATGAGCATATCCAAGGATTTAGCCTGCCGACATCCGGATTCATTGACCGCTTCTTTTTTGGTTCCTTATACGTGAGGGTTGCCCCGCACATTTTGTTTGAGTTTGCGACAGATGGACCGGGCTTTATGGGCGACGAGCCTTATGAAACTCTCGGGGAGAAATTATCGCTCCCGCCATTTTTAGAGCCAAAGCGCGCGCAAATTGAACAGCTGGTCCGTCCGATTGACACCGTCCGGAGCACAAAAGAATTCAAAAAAGAGTACAACGAGCTTTAAGCGGCTTCTTCGCTTGTAAGATTGTTTTCATCTCACTCTCTCCTTGCCGGCAGCCGCTTCCACAGGCTGCCTGAATGTTTGCTTATCGCATTTTTCGTTTCCACAAACATCATTATAGAGAGCCAACCTTACACCATTTTAAATGGAACCTTATATAAACCTTAAAACTTATATATCTGTAGTTATTCGCACATTTTGCCCAGCTGAAACAAAAAGGAGCGGCCCAATAATCAATATTGGGCCGCTCCTTTTCCCGCCTGCAAATAAACTCTAAACTATTGCCGTCCAGGTCGTTAAAGTGAGGCTTGGCATGCGCCGTCATAAAGGGTTCAACCGCATCAAAGCCACTCTATTCTCCGCTATGAGGAGTATTATTGCCAAACTTCCGCTAAAACGCTTCTAAACAAATCATTCAATTTGGCCGTCGGATCCTTCGTTTCCACAGTCAATGTTTTTATATATTCTTCAAGGTGCTTCATTTCATTTTCGACAAAATCATTGATTACTTGAATGCGAGGTTGACTATCCGACTCCTCACCCAGCGACTTGAGATGCAAAAGATAGTCAACCTTGCTTTTTAATTCACCTTCTGGCACGATAGCCGCCATTAACTCATGGAAGCTGATAGGAGGTGCTGTGTGATAGTTCTCCATCCACTTGCAAGCCAGTATAGGGCGCAGGACATAAAAATATTTTTTCACTCTTACTTCCGGGCCCTGAAGATACCCGCGATCATTAGTTTTTGCCATATTCAAATAATGGTAAAACAGAGAATGCGGATAAAAAACCTCCGATTCCAAAGACCTCATCCGATCAACCAATGAGCCTTTTTGACAGTAGATAATATCGCTTCTCAGCCATTCCAAAAGAGACGGATTACTCTTCCTGAACAGGCGCAGCGCCTTCGTTATTTCCCAACCGCTGATATCCAACAAATCACTAATCGGCTCTTCTATTACATCTCTCTTGGCCCCCGTTCCCTGCGGGTCAATAGACAGATACCATTCCGGCCGATGAATATAAATAAACCGGACATCAAAATCACTGTCCTTCGAAGGAAATCCCCACGCCCTGCTTCCGGATTCCACCGCATATAAAATCTTAACCGCATATGTTTCTTCTATTTCTGATAATTTACTTTGAATGATTTCCTTCATTTCCCTGCCTCCTTGTTACGCAAATAAAACTAAGCTGATGAACAAACACCCTTTTGCCCATGCAAAAGGATGTTCTATGTAAAGATTGGCCGGTGAATTAATCCTTATTTACTATTTTTACTCGGGGTGCGGTTCACCTTGCTACGTCTTATCTTAAGCTTTTTTTAAAATTTTCCAAAGAAGAATTTATAAAAGTTTTTTCGCGCATAAATTTTAACACCTTTTGTAATAAAATAATCTCATCTATCTAGAATTCCTCCAAATACAGCTGCCTCAGCCGTTTCCTTGGAACGTAAACAATCCAACCTGAATATATGTCGTGCGAGTTTTAAAACAGGAAAACAACTGCCCATCGCTCCAGCTGGCAAAAGGGCAGTTGTTTTCATGACAAGTAATGTACGAGCGGTGATAGGCACTTAGCTTTAACAGAATGGATTAATTTCTTCCCCCGCGGGCATTGGATCTCCCTTTCTTTTTTCTTTGTTCATTTGGCTGCTTATCGGTATCATTTCTTTTTTCTTTGTGCGCATTTGAGTCTTTTACCATATTTATTCCCTCCGCTATCCTTAAGAATATTATTCAGTCACATCAAGTATTATAATAACCGAGGTCTGTTGAATTATTCGGCGGCAGGCAAACGCTTAGTTTAGCAAACCCCTGCGAATAACTCGCCGCACCTTTTATGATGAAACAGAAAAGATGACACTCAGAAAATAAATCCGTTGGGTTTGACTGTCTCTAAACGCCGGATCAGACGATGAATGGATGAACCCCAAATCCGTCTATGTGCGCCTAATCATCAGATATACCAATGACTTCAACGCATACACAATAAAAGCAAGTCGATGTTTCATCAAACATCGACTTGCTTTTATTATGCTAGAAAAATGTCATTTACTTGTGAGATGGTTCACCTTGACGCATCTAAATGAGGTTCTCTGGGACAACCCACTCCCTTCTATAATAAGCTATCTTGTTCTTAATTGGATAACCAGTGAAAGTAAAATAAGCTGAGACTTTCCATGTAAATGCAAAGCTGAGCCAGTTTCGGGGAATATAAGGGGACGTTTACCGGTTATGTAAATCAAAATCACTAATTTTCACGTTTTTCAAGTCAATAGGAGGCATTTCTCCGTCTATTTATCAGATTGGGTGCTTAGTGTCCTTTCTGGGTAGACCTATAAATGATACAGGCTATTACAACAGATAACCGTGCAAAAATAGCAGAGAAACTTGATCACTTATTTTAGGAGCTTTTTGTAAATCTTCAGCCAACTCATTCCAGTTATTCTATTTTCATTTAAAATATCTCACAAATCCTCATATTTATATAAATATAATAAACCTGTTTTGAAAAAGGATGGTTCAAAACAGGTTTAATCTCTATAAAGCACTATATAACAAGTTTCCACCTATTATCCTCAACTGCGAAAAACGGGATAAATCATTATTATTACATTTTTATGGTGCACTTTTTTAGACATTTTATATAGGAATGATTCCACATCGCACTGCCATCATTTTAACAATACTAGGAATATCTCATTAATGATTATCTTCCTCTCGTAACAGAAGGGCTTCCTTCGCCATTACCGCAAGTTCAATTTTTTCAAGGGTTTTGCAATAATTGTTTAAGATCTCTCCATTGAAACTGACTTCTTTCTGAATATAATCCAAAACATGAAAATCCCCAAACCAATCTTCGCTCGTCGTTTCTTCATGGGGGGCATCCGCCCAGGCGTATTTTAAAGGCGGACTGTACAGCCGCCTCGCGCCCTTTCTCAACATGCAATTCTTGACCCGTGGTTTATAAAGGGAGCGAGGAAAAGATTCATTTACATCATTAAACAAATCCGGCCAGTAATCTTTCCGGGATCCGGTGTGAGGGCATTCATGTGCCCATTTCAAGACCCCCGCCAGAACCTCTTCGCGCTGAAAAAGCAAGGAATACAAATTTTTTCCGACTTGAATTCTTTCGTGGAGCGAAGTGAATTGCCGCGAGGTGGTGCCGACAAGTGAGGTTTTCTCCTTTATCCCTCTTTCATAGTAGGGAAAAAGAATGTTATTTAGTTGCAAAAATTCATACATCTTGAAACTGAGCGTGCCGGTTACAGTTTTTTGGAAATAATTATTTTGAATCAACCTTTTTTCCAAATAGCTTTGTTCATTTATCACCATTGCCATTGCCAATGAATAGCTATCCCCGCTTCGCCAAAAATAACGCCACATCGTCTCCATAAAGGTAGAAGTATAAAAGAAGGGTAAAAGGTGGAACATTTCTTGGTTCCCTCTCACACTCAAATCATAAACCCAAAATTGAGGATACATATCCTGAAAAATCAACCAACTGCCCTGTTCCAAAAAGGAAAAAAAAGCGATCTGATCTCTTTCCGGTAGAAGTTTGGACAGCAATTCCCCTTTTAAATCTGTCATGTTCCAACCGACGTTTCGCGATACCATATGTCCAAGAAGGGCCCAATGTATCTCAGGATGCTGCAGGTAAAACTGAAAATAAGCTTGCGTCCGTGTTACATTGTTTTGGTTCAGTCGTCTCGTCTGTTCTCTTATAAGTTGAATACATTGTTTGTCATTTTCTGATAACAAAGGCAGAAGGCAAGCAGATTTCTTTTTCACCTTTTTTTTCAACTTTTTTTTCAATTCTTTTTTTACGTCTGATAAAGAGTCCAGCAAAACGGCATCATTCCTTTTCAAAGTTCATTTTGACTGTTTCAATCCTCCCCATCAAAGGAGCATATTCACACTACTCACGGAATATGAATTCTAAAAAATGAGGAATTTTATGGAGAGGATAGGTAATATGAAACATCAGGTATATAAGGAAATAAACAGCATAGCCAATCAATTCGTCCAAGACCAAGCTGAGGACGGTGCCTGGCATTATCCTTTCGAGACCGGGATTGCATCGGACTGCAGTATGATTATCTTATTACGGACATTGGAGATGAATGATGAGGAAGAGCTCATAAAAGAGTTGGTGGAACGAATCGTCGGAAAACAGCAGGAAGATGGTTCTTGGAAGCTATTCCATGATCAAGATAAAGGGAATCTAACATCGACTGTGGAAGCGTATTATGCTCTTCTTTATTCTGGTTATCGAAATCCAAAAGACCCGGAAATCCAAGCAGCAAGAAGGTTTATTATGGTGAACGGCGGGGCTACGGAGGTCCATATGTTTTTGAAAATCTTGTTGGCCCTAACAGGACAATGTGCATGGCCACACTTCCCTGTTAATATAGAAGTGCTGCTTTTACCAGACTCCTTTCCAATCAATCTTTTTGACCTCTCCGTGTATGGAAGAGCCAACCTTATCCCATTTTTAATTCTCGCCAATACAAATTTTCGTAGGAGAACGCCCAAATCGCCCGATCTCTCCGATTTATTTTTAAAAAGAAAAGTTCATTTTTTTACTGAGGAGCAAGAAGAAGATGCAAGGTCAGTAATTAAATTGATTAAACAGGGGATTAAGGCTCTGAAATATCATGGAAACCTTCGCGAATTGACATTATATCGGGCAGAAAAATATATGCTGAACCGAATTGAACCGGACGGCACCTTTCTTAATTATTTCAGTTCAACTACTCTCATGATTTATGCCTTACTGGCCAGAGGGTATTCAAATACACATCCGGTGATTACTCGTGCCGTGCAAGGTTTAAAAGCGATGACCTGCCGGATTAACGGAGAACTTCACTGCCAGTACACGACTGCCTCAATCTGGAATACAACTTTAATCAATTATGCTCTGCAGGAAGCAGGAATTCCCTATTCATCCAACATGATTCAAAAAGCAAACCATTACATCCTCTCCCGTCAGCATCTCAAATACGGAGATTGGGTCATTCATGAACCGAACCTGTTACCGGGAGGCTGGGGGTTTGCAGATATGAACACGATTCACCCAGATATTGACGACACAACCACTGCACTGAGGGCGATACGTTCGTTGGCCATAGAACAAGTGGATTGCCGGCAAGCATGGGATCGAGGAGTAAACTGGCTCATTTCCATGCAAAACAATGACGGCGGTTGGGCGGCATTCGAAAAAAATGTAGATAAAAAAGTATTGAACTTGTTACCGTTAGAGGGGGGAAAGGATTTATTAATTGATCCGTCGACGGTTGATTTAACGGGAAGGACTTTAGAGTTCTTCGGAAACTATACCCATTTGGATGATCACCATCCCATGGTGAAACGCGGGATTCGTTGGCTGTTGCGGCATCAAAATGCAGATGGTTCCTGGGTGGGGCGATGGGGCGTGTATATTTATGGCACATGGGCGGCTGTAACGGGAATGATTGCGGTTGGGGTTTCTAGGAATCATCCAGCTATTCAAAAGGCTCTAGCTTGGTTGCGGAAAATTCAAAATCCCGATGGCGGGTGGGGAGAATCCTGTAAAAGTGATATCAAAAATTGTTATGTGCCATTGGGCGAAAGCACCCGAACTCATACGGCTTGGGCCCTTGACACACTCATCTCAGCCGCAACTGGCGTAACACCTGAAATTGAAAATGGTGCAGCTTTTTTAACAGATAAAAAAGAAAAGAAATGGACAGCGGCCTACCCAAAAGGCAGAGGAATGGCAGGATCCTTTTATATCAATTATCATTGTTATGAATATGTTTTTCCATTGCTTTCCCTTGCCCATTTTCAAAAATTAGCTGGTGGGCAGCTCCTAACGGATTGGTCACAAAAGAATGTTACTTAGGAATTTATTTATTCAAAAATCTCTTCTGGTGGTTTTTGGTATACTTTTATATCCTGTCCCATAAAATGGATCAACTACAGCAGATGGCAGGTCTTCGAGAAAACGAGCTAAAAGGAGGCAGTCAAAAAATGCTAGGAATCCTCCATCAATTTTTAGATCTTAAAACATTAATTTGGTTGCTTCCGATTATTTTTATTTTCCATGACTTAGAAGAAATCATAACCATCGAATCTTCGATGACTGCACACAAAGGTAATTATCCGAAAACAAACTTCGTCAAACTAACAATAAGAATGAGGGAGAAGCTGGGTTCAACCGCTGCCCAGCTTGCTGTTTCGGCTTCATGGATTTTACTAATTACCTCATTCATTGCATTGATGACCGCACGTTTTTCATTTAATGGAGGAAGCTTTCTTCTATTTACAGCCATTCTTAATTTATTTGTTTTGCAGGCATTCATGCATATTGTTCAAACCATCATGTTTAGGGGCTACACGCCTGGCATCCTAACGTCGCTGTTCCTTCTGATCCCTTACTGCCTCCTTACATATTATTTTTTAGCTGAATATGGACAGATGGACTGGCCTTTGATATTTACTAGTTTCCTAGTTAGTCTGATCTTGATTCCGATTAATCTAGTTGGCAATCTTTTAGGTCGATATTTTATTCGATAAATGGGCTGAACCTTTTTAAAGTCACTTGACCCTATCAGAAATTTTTAAGATAAAACTAAACACTTTTAAATGAGAGGTCCTGCCCCTAATTAAATAACTAGCGATAACATAAGCGGAATATCCCCGTGTTTTAAGCTATTTTCAGTGCTATTTACTAATTAAGTAAAATTTTCCGTATATACCTTATTTGGTACTTAACCATTATTATGTTCTAGCCTCCCCAACCTTAAGGAGAGGCAATTGGCTAAAAACCTCATTTACTTATGATACGGTTCCCCCCGGTTAATCCGAAAGCTGCGGTAGATCTGTTCCACTAGGATGAGTCTCATCAGCTGATGCGGGAAGGTCATTTTCGAGAAGGAGAGGGTGTCGTTCGCGCGGTCCATGACATCCTTGTGGAGGCCGAGGGAGCCGCCGATGATAAAGGCGATTTTGCTTTTGCCGTAGGTGGCAAGCTGGTCGAGGGTTTTGGCGAGTTCCTCGGATGTTTTCATTTTCCCTTCAATGGCCAGGGCAATGACGTGGGTGTCCGGGCTGATTTTGGCCAGGATGCGCTCACTTTCTTTTTGTTTTACCTGCTCCATTTCTGTTATACTTAGTACTTCGGGCGCTTTTTCGTCGGCAACTTCAATGATTTCCATTTTGGCATAAGCGGAAAGGCGTTTGGCGTATTCGGCAATTCCTTGCTTCAAATACTTCTCCTTTAGCTTTCCAACCGTTACAATCGTAATATTCACAGCATTTCCTCACTTTACAAACAGGTTGTCCACAAAATTATCCACATATCCACAAAAGTGAATATTTCCTTTTTATTTCGTCTGAAAAATCAGTCAGTTATTCCTTTCTTCCTGCTCTGACGATTTATAGCAGAATCCATCGAATTCTCTGGGTCCAAAATAACGATAAAAAAGAGCAGACTTGTGTATAAGTCGCTCTTTTTTACTTATCCACAGGTTATTTTCCTATTTTTCCGAAAAGTTATGCACATACTCACAATAACTATCCACATTTTGTAGGGAGAATATTAGTTTGCCACTACATATTCTGCTTCATTTTGACAATATTCACACGGGCGTGTTTCGCCTTTCAGCTTCTCAATGGTCGGTGCTTTTTCGTATTCATCCACCATTACATCGAGTGCGAGCTCTGTGTGTTCTTGACAGCAATAGATCATGTTATCCGCTCCTTCGCTTGTCCATTTTATCATGAAAAAGCGCAGAAAAGCAGGAAGCTTTTCTGCGTCTTTTTTTACATGGTGCCTTCAGAAGTCAACGTCATTGTTTCTTTTTTCAATTTTCCATTCCGGTAAAAATGAACTTCCATTTGGTCGCCGACTTGTTTTTTCGTATACATATACTTGCGCAGCTCTAAAATATCATGCACCTTCTGGTTATCCAGCTGCACGATTACGTCAAATTCCTGTAATCCTGCTTTTGAAGCCGGTGTATTTGGATACACTTGCTCCACCATGGCGCCATCCGTGATGTTTTTCGGAAGCTTCAGCGTTTCCTGCTGGTGGTAGGATGGGATTTCGTTCACGTTTCTCAATGTGACACCCATTGCCGGACGCACCATTTTGCCTTTCGTTTCTAAGCTGTCGATAATCGGCTTGGCAAAATTAATCGGAATGGATAAGCCAATTCCTTCGACAGACTGCTCCGCAATCTTCATAGAGTTGATGCCGATCACTTGTCCGGCGATGTTCACAAGGGCTCCGCCGCTGTTGCCGGGGTTAATGGCGGCATCCGTCTGCAAAACTTCCGCCTGCCAATCTACAACGTTGTCGCCATTCACATCAACCGGTATGGCCCGTTCAAGGCCGGAGATCACTCCTTGGGTCACTGAGCCGGAAAATTCCAAGCCCAGCGGATTTCCGATTGCCAGTACCGGCTCCCCGATTTTCAAAGCATCGGAATCGCCAAATTCGGCTACTTTTTTCACCTTTGTTCCGTCCATTTCAACGACGGCTAAGTCGCTCCAAATATCTGTTCCGCGAAGCTTGGCAGGGACCTTTGTGCCGTCTGACAACGTCACTTCCAGCTGCTGTGCGCCTTCAACGACGTGGTTATTCGTCACCACATACGCTTTATCGCCTGTTTTTTTATAAATAACACCAGAACCTGTGCCAGCCGGCTGGGAGGACTCTCCTTCCCAGAAGTTGCCGGACTGAATATTAGTAATTCCGACAACGGCATCCTGCGCCTTGTCCACGGCTTTCGTTACATCCGTCGTCACATTCAATGAAACATTTTGGCCTTTCTTCTGTTCCTTAGCTGGTTCAATTTGCACATTTTCATTGTCTTGCATGTTTGGCAATAAGTTATAATCGGCAAGCTTAGGCAAAGCTAATACGACAATCAACGCTCCAATGACCAATCCTGCCAGACTGGCCAAGAAGTAACCGCTTTTACGGGGACCGCGTTGATTTCTGCCTTCAGCTTTGTCATCGTCATAATAGCCCAAACACCCTCACCCTTTCCAATACATACTCTCAATTATTTTCCCCTTGTAGCAAAAATTATAACGCTCCCGTCGAAAAATTCAACAAAAATGCAATGGGCCTGTCTTCAGTTGCAAAAAAAACCGCCTGAGACTCCTCAGGCGGTTCGGATGGCACAATCACAGCTCCGTTAAAATAGTCGGCATCTTGGGATCGGTATGCAGCAGCTCAAACTGCTCGCCGACCGGCATATCCTTCATTTCGAGCGTTTGAGTTACGCTCATTTTGGCCAAATCTTTCATGTTGTTGTCCTGGCTTAAATGCGCTAAGTAAATGCGCTTTGTGCGATCGCCGATCACGTCGCTCATGGCGAGAGCGGCATCTTCATTGGAAACGTGGCCGAAGTCGCCTAAGATCCGGCGTTTTATGTTCCACGGATAGCGGCCGACGCGCAGCATTTGCACGTCGTGATTGCTTTCAAACACGTAAGCATCTGCACCCTTTATTATCCCTTTCATCCGGTCGCTGACGTAGCCGGTGTCCGTAATTAACGCCAGCTTTTTACCTTCATGATGAAAGACGTAAAACATCGGCTCGGCCGCATCGTGGGAGACGCCAAATGATTCAATATCCAAGTTCCCGAAGCTTTGCACCGTTTCCATATCAAATATAAATTTCTGCTCTACATCAATGTTGCCCGTCAGCTTGTCCATTGCTTGCCAAGTCTTTTCATTCGCATAAATCGGCAGCTTGTATTTTCTGGCAAGAACGCCAAGCCCCTTAATATGATCGCTGTGTTCATGGGTCACGAGAATGCCTGTTAAGTTTTTAATCTCACGGTCAATCTGTGCAAATAATGCTTCCATTTGCTTGCCGCTTAACCCGGCATCTACTAAAAACGCCTGATCTTGCGTTTCCACGTAAAAGGCGTTTCCTGTACTGCCGCTTGCCAGAACACTAAAACGCAAAGTCATGTCTTTTCACTCCATCTATGATCAGCTGTTTTTCTCATTTTTGTAAATAGACCCGTCAAACGCATTTACATACATCTTTTCCGTTTTGTCGCCATGCTTAATTTTGAAGTACCAGGTCGGCGACAAGACTTGCAGCTCCGTCAAGCGCACAAACGTATAGTAGCCAAGTTCCACATCAGAAATTTTGCTGTTAGGCTTGATTAAACCGTTTTTATAGAGCGTCTGGATGGCTTGATGAGCTGATATAATGCTTTCTTCCTGGCTGTTTTCCTCCAGTTTTTCAAGCATCTTCTGATTATAGGCCGTAATTTCTCCATTGCTGTTGAACTCGACTTCCAGCTTGCCGTTCGTGTTTTCGAATAGTTTTTTATCATCGTAATGCTGGTAGAAGATAGCCTTATCCTTTGCTTCATTCAGCCCCCAGTACTGATACTGGTCTCCGTATAAAACATTGGCCTGGACAAAGGCTTTCAGCTCGTCCAGCTTCTTTTCCCCAAGCTTTACCGGCTTTTGCAGCTGGCTTTTTAAGGTCTTCTGGTCATCCAGCAGCTTCACATTTTGATTAATCAGCATCCCGATGTCTTTTTTCGTAAACTTCTTCGATTTTGCTGTAATGATCGTTTCTTCGCTTACGTCCTCAGGCAATTTATCGTATTCGATATTATAGGACTTTAATTTATCTTCAATAGAGGCTTCTTTAATAAACTCAAACTGACTGGCGCTTTGCTTGTTAAGAAATACGGCCAGAAGAAAGATGTCCAAAATGAGGAAAACAGTAATGAAAATCGTCTTCGTTTTACTCCAATCCATGGACACTTCCTCCTGTCTTCTCAGTAAATGAGAGGTGTTGCCAGCGTCCTCCGTACTTATAGAACCAAGCAGGCTCCAATACAAGCACCTTGGACGACTGCGGGTCCGGAAGCAGCTCATAGCCTACTACTATGTCCTCCAGCTGCTCGGGCTCAAAGTTATCCAGCTTTTTCACCTGCTTCAATACAGACGCGCTGTCCGGCAGCGTCACTTCCTCTTCCTCCGACGGCAAGGAAATATCCAGCGTGAAATATGGACGGGAATATTTATATACCTTGTCCTGTCCCCATATTTGAACAATCTCTGCCATGCTGGAATCGCTGGCTGTGCTATGATCTTCCGGCGTTCTCTGATCGTTAAACACCGGCAAGCCATTTTTAAACAAGCGGTAGCTCACTTTGGAAGATCCCGGACTTGCCTCAAATAGCCGGTATTGATCCGTCCAGCCGCTATGCTCATTAATAAACTTGATGCTTTTATCTAATAAGTCGTGCAGGCTTCCCGGATTGTCAATCTCTGATTCCTTTGCCGGATTCACATAAGAAATCATTCTTGTTTTATAATCTACCTTCATTAATGTGGAGCCGTCTGTGTATTCTTCTCCATTTGTTTTTAAGCCTTTTTTGACGAGACTCGGATCACTGAACAACAAGTCTCTAAAGTCTTTAGTATCAATTTCGTCCGGCAAATATTTGTAGCTGGACAAGACCGGCTGCTTCTCCGGAAGAAACAGCTTTTTATTGCGGCCAATAGAATAAAGGGCATAGGGCTCCCACTTTTCAGCTTCTTTAATGAATTGCTTTTTAAAAGATGAAAGATTTGGAGAGACAGCCACACTTTTAAAGACGAGCCGCTCTTTCGTTGAAACAAAATAGACGGTCATCCGCTTTTCCTTTGTATCTACATCTGTAATCACCATGCGGTCAAACACAGCATTCGGCACAGAATCATCTTCAAACGTTGTGATCGTGTTCATTGTATAAAATGGAACGAACGCAGGAAAGACAAGCTCCAAACGGTTGTGGCCATGAAGGAGTTCATCAAGCCCTTTTGCCGTCGTGAACCTGGTGGACACATTGACCGTATTTGTAAATGTCCACGTTTGTATTTCTTTCATGATTTCATCTGTTTCCAAATCTCTCGTGGAGCCGTAATTCTCATTTTCCTTATGAAACAGCACCTTGGACGGCTTGATCAAGTGTGAAGCCTCTTTTGTCTCACTAATAGAAGATACTTCATGAATGTTATCCTTTTTGATCGCTTCATAATTTGGCTGGTAGTTCCAGATGCTTAAGGTAAGAATAATGCTAATTGCCACGAGCACCGCTAAACCGACCGATTTCATTTTTTCATAGTTCATGACCAATCATCCTCTTGAGACAATTCATACGGAAGGGTAAAGAAAATGGTTGTTCCCTTGCCTTCAACACTCGTTGCCCAAATGTGGCCTTCATGGGCAGTAATGATTTCTTTCGCAATCGCCAAGCCAAGACCAGTGCCGCCCATTTTGCGGGAGCGTGCCCGATCTACGCGGTAAAAACGTTCGAAAATCCGTTCAAGATTTTTCTGCGGAATCCCCATTCCCTGGTCACGGACACTGACTTCAATTTTATCGCTTTTTTCCTCGACACTGAAGGTGATCTGTCCGCCTTCCGGAGAATATTTCAATGCATTCGAAATGATATTATCCAGCACCTGTGTCAGCTTATCCGTGTCGATGACTACATAGATTGGGTAGCGAGGCAGCTTGCGCTTAAAGGTAACGTCCTGGGACTTTGTCATTTCAAACCGGTCAATGATGCGGTTGAAGAATTCCGTAAAGTCCACGTCTTTTTTCGTTAATTGATAGTCGCGGCTATCAAATTTGGACAATTGCAGCAAATCATTAACGAGCCGAATCATCCGTTCTGTTTCAGTCTGGGTTACGTCAAGAAAATGCGGAGCAATGTCAGCATCCTGCCAAGCTCCGTCAGCTAATGCTTCTAAATAGCTTCGCATCGTGGTTAACGGCGTTCTTAATTCATGAGACACATTGGCAACGAACTCACGGCGATCCATCTCGATTTTTTCCTGCTCCGTTATATCGTGAAGAACCGTAATTAAGCCGTTCACGAAGCCGGTATCCTTTTGAATGACAGAAAAGTTAGCGCGCAAAATATACGGCTGTTCATCGTTGCTGTAATCTAAAATGACCGAATCTTGTTCATTCAAAAGGTCATCAAATGTGTAGTCCTTTTCAAGACCGAGCAAATGAGTGATCGGCTGCGAAATGACCGTTTCACGTGAAACGCTCAACAGCTTTGCTGCCGGCTCATTAATCAGAATAACCCTTCCTTTTCGGTCGGTGGCAATGACCCCATCTGTCATATAAGAAAGGACAGAAGACAGCTTTCTTCTTTCGCCTTCCGTGGTTGCCTGAGCTTCCTGCAGCCGCTTTGTCAGATTATTGAAGGTGATGGCCAGCTCGCCGATCTCATCCTGCCCGTACACTTTTACTTTGCGGGAGAAGTTTCCTTTTCCGAGCGCAACAGCTTGACGCCGCATGTCAGTGATCGGGCGGGTAATCGTCCGTGCCAGCAAAACCCCTAATATGGCGGTTAATCCTAAAGCAAGAGCCGTGGCCGAGAAAAGAATGGCATTAATTTCTTCCATTTGGTTAAAGACTGTCTCAACTTTGCCGATTAAATAGACAGCACCAATGACTTCACGGTTGGAAATAATCGGTGATGTATAGACCCAAATGCGCTTATTCGACTGCTGGTCTACATACATTTTGTCTTCTTCGGCACCGAGAGACAGCGTTCGCTTGACGCCAATGTCAGTAATTCTCTGTCCGATAATTCCTTGCCTGTTCGAGTCAGATGTGCCAATAATGCGGCTGCGGTGGTCAATGACCCGAACCTCTGCAACGTCCGGTCCGGCAAAGTCCTCCAGTATTCTCCGGATGTCCTGTTCCAGGGTCGGTGTTTCTTCTGTCCGATCTTTCAGCATTTCCTCCCGCAAATTATATTCCAGCAAGTTCACGCGTTCTTGCAGGGAATTTTTAAAATTGGTCAGGAGCTGTTCCTCTAGCTCTCTTACGAAATAGACGCCAATAATTTGCATGGCAAATAAAATAAGCAATACGTAAATCAATACAAACTTCAGTTGTATTGATCGAAAAAAGCCCACTCTTTTCATGTAGGTTACTCCTGTTCAGGGTTGCGCAAGTAATAGCCGACCCCTCGTCTCGTCACGATCCATGAAGGGTGGCTTGGGTTGTCTTCGATTTTTTCGCGAAGACGGCGGACAGTGACATCGACTGTACGGACATCGCCGTAATAATCATAGCCCCAAACTGTCTGCAGCAAGTGCTCCCGCGTCATCACTTGTCCGATATGCTTCGCCAAATAATGGAGCAACTCAAATTCACGATGCGTCAGCTCAATGGTTTCGCCGCGTTTAGAGACAACGTAAGCATCCGGATGGATGGTTAATGTTCCTACTGAAATCTCATTTGTTTCCTCTTCTTCATCAGATTGCGGAGGAGCAGCCTGATGGCGGCGCAAATTCGCTTTTACGCGGGCAATTAATTCGCGTGTGCTGAATGGCTTCGTTACATAATCATCCGCGCCCAGCTCAAGCCCAAGCACCTTATCAATTTCCGAGTCTTTTGCCGTCAGCATAACAATCGGCATTTCGTGTTTTTTTCTCACTTCCCGGCACACTTCCATGCCGTCACGTCCTGGAAGCATAATATCAAGCAGAATTAAATCCGGCTGCAATTCCTCGACCATTTCCACCGCTTGATCACCGTCGTAGGCACAGTGGACATCGTATCCTTCTTTTTTTAAATTAAACTGCAGAATATCGGCAATCGGCCTCTCATCATCTACAACTAATATTTTCTTTTGCATGTTCTTCTCCTCATTTCTTCAGTCTAAAAGCACTCGATTTAAGAAAAGATGATTCTATTATTTTATCATATTTCTGTAAGAAAACTGTTCATTCTATCTTTTGAAGCAGAAAATGGCAGTTCCTACTGCAAACAGGCCGTTGCGAAGACAAACGACCCGATTTCCTGCAATATTTAAAATAGCTCCCCACTAACTTTATCATGAAAAGCACTGGTTTTCATCATTTTCAGGAAACTAGAAGCTTTTCCCTCCAATAAAATGCTCTGCTGTTATTTCCCATTGATTTCTTCATCGCCGATACAAAAAAACTGAAAGGCGGCCTCCTGCGAAAGGCGTTCACCTGCAGCAGGGTCTATCAAAACCAAGCAGACTTTGTCACAGAGCTAATAAAAAAAGCACCGCGAGAGTTATCATCGTCGCAATGCTTCTTTGATGGCTCAGGACGGAATCGAACCGCCGACACATGGATTTTCAGTCCATTGCTCTACCGACTGAGCTACTGAGCCGTATTTCCCTATTCTACACAGCCTGGTTCGAACTTTGTCGAATAAGCTGTAATAAAAAATGATGCGGCCAACATCGAAGTAGATTCAGGAAGTTATGGCCGTCATCTGGGAAAATAGGATTCATTAAATTAAACGGTTATTAAAATGGCGGTCCGGACGGGACTCGAACCCGCGACCTCCTGCGTGACAGGCAGGCATTCTAACCAACTGAACTACCGGACCGTAAATGACCCCTACGGGATTCGAACCCGTGTTACCGCCGTGAAAGGGCGGTGTCTTAACCGCTTGACCAAGGGGCCATTATCAGTAAAAATGGTGAGCCATGAAGGACTCGAACCTTCGACCCTCTGATTAAAAGTCAGATGCTCTACCAACTGAGCTAATGGCTCGCAACAATGCTTGTTCTTAACAACGTTGTTAATATTATCACATAGTTAAATAGCTGACAACAGGTTTTTGAAAAAAATTGTCGAAAAAAGCTGCAATAAGCGGAAAATGCCGTTAACCGGAGCTTCACTGAACCATTCAGCCTGCGTCAGCTTCTCTTTTTGCGCCTCCATCCATCTCTAAAATAAAAACAGGTGGGAAAAAAGGAATGCTTCTAAGCTGCGAGGCACTTGTGCACTGGAACGGAAATCCGCCTGTTTTTCAGAAGAAAAAGAGGCTGGCCCAAAAGTCATATTTCATGATCTTTTGGGCCAGCCCTATCGATGGATGGTCTCAACCGGTCTTTCCTCCGAAGAAAGCCGGCTGGGAGCTTTTATATGATTATCTTTGTGCCCAGACGCTGCGGACAACATTCGTTTGGCTGCGGTCAGGACCCACTGAGAAAATAGACAATGGAATGCCTGTCAGCTGGGAAACGCGCTCTAAATAATGGCGGGCGTTTTCAGGCAGCTCACTCAATGTTTTGCAGCCAGTAATGTCTTCTGTCCAGCCAGGAAGCTCCTCATATACCGGCTCGCATTCCGCCAAAATATTCAAGTTAGCTGGAAACTCTTCGATAATTTCACCTTTATAGCGGTAAGCTGTACAGATTTTTAACGTTTCAATACCAGTTAAAACATCAATGGAGTTAAGTGACAAGTCGGTCAATCCACTTACGCGGCGGGCATGGCGGACAACGACGCTGTCAAACCACCCTACACGGCGCGGACGGCCAGTTGTTGTGCCGTATTCACGTCCTACTTCACGGATTTGGTCACCGATTTCATTCGTCAGCTCCGTTGGGAACGGCCCGTCACCCACACGCGTTGTATACGCTTTGGAGACACCGACCACATGATTAATCTTTGTTGGCCCTACGCCTGATCCGATCGTTACACCGCCGGCAACCGGGTTAGAAGAAGTAACAAATGGATATGTGCCTTGGTCAATATCCAGCATCACTCCCTGGGCGCCTTCAAACAAGACACGGCGGCCTTCATCAAGAGCATCATTTAAGACAACGGACGTATCACAGACATAATGCTTGATCTGTTGTCCGTATTCATAATATTCATCTAAAATATCTTCAATTTTAAAGCCTTCTGTCTCATAGAAACGCTCAAGCAGACGGTTTTTCTCTTCCAGATTCCGCGTCAGCTTTTCTTCAAACGCTTTGCGGTCCAAAAGATCCGCCATACGGATACCGATGCGGGCTGCTTTGTCCATGTAAGCAGGTCCGATCCCTTTCTTCGTTGTGCCAATCTTATTGGCGCCTTTGCGTTCTTCTTCTACCTCATCAATTTTCAAATGATACGGAAGAATGACATGAGCGCGATTGCTGATGCGCAGGTTGTCTGTTGATACATTATGCTCATGCAAATATTTTAATTCTTGGATCAGCGCCTTCGGATCAACGACCATGCCGTTGCCGATCACACAGATTTTATCGCTATAAAAAATACCAGACGGAATTAAATGAAGCTTGTACGTTACGTTGTTAAACTTAATTGTATGTCCCGCATTGTTACCACCTTGGTAGCGGGCTACTACCTCTGCATTTTCTGAAAGGAAATCAGTGATCTTTCCTTTTCCTTCATCGCCCCACTGTGTTCCAACAACAACTACTGACGACATAATAAGCACCTCCGCAGGGTCCATTAATTGGTTTATTTTTTACCTGCTTATTTTAACAGGTTAAAACGATAGAAGTCAATCACAGAACACGAACATTTTGATGTCCGAAAAATGAATTTGTTCGTAAAAATAAAAAAGAACTGACAGCTGAGCTGCCAGTTCTTTCTCCTCAGCCCGTTTCATCGAATCGGCGCTCAAGGTTGACGAACTTATTATATTCTTTGACAAAGGCGAGCTGGACTGTGCCGACCGGGCCGTTCCGCTGCTTCGCTATAATGATTTCAATGATATTTTTGTTTTCCGATTCTTTATCATAATAATCATCCCGGTATAAGAAAGCAACGATATCGGCATCCTGCTCGATAGACCCTGATTCACGGATATCAGACATCATCGGCCGCTTATCTTGACGCTGCTCCACTCCGCGGGAAAGCTGGGAAAGGGCAATAACCGGCACTTCCAGTTCACGGGCAAGAGCTTTCAAGGAACGGGAAATCTCTGATACTTCCTGTTGGCGGTTTTCGCCGGAACGGCCGCTTCCTTGGATCAGCTGCAAATAATCGATCAAAATCATTCCCAGTCCGTGCTCCTGCTTTAAGCGGCGGCATTTTGAACGGATGTCCCCAATGCGCACGCCTGGTGTGTCATCAATGAAAATGCCTGAATTCGACAAGCTGCCCATTGCCATGGTCAGCTTGCGCCAATCTTCGTCCGTTAGAGAGCCGGTCCGCAAGTTCTGGGCATTAATGTTGCCTTCCGCGCAAAGCATCCGCATAACCAGCTGCTCTGCTCCCATCTCCAGACTAAAGATTGCCACATTCTCATCCGTCTTTGTAGCCACGTTTTGAGCAATGTTCAAGGCAAATGCCGTTTTACCGACAGAAGGACGGGCCGCCACGATAATCAGGTCATTGCGCTGGAAACCGGCCGTCATTCGATCGAGCTCTGCAAACCCGGTAGGAATCCCCGTGACATCTCCCTTCCGGTTATGGAGCATTTCAATATTGTCGTATGTGCGCACAAGCACGTCTTTTATATTATGAAAAGCGCTTGTGTTTTTTCGCTGTGCTACTTCCATGATGCTTTTTTCGGCTTCATTCAATAAAGCGTCTACTTCATCCTCACGATTGTAGCCTTCCTGAGCAATTGTTGTTGCCGTACGAATCAGCCGGCGCAAAAGCGACTTTTCCTCAACAATGCGGGCATAATATTCAATGTTGGCTGCTGTCGGAACGGACTCAGCCAATTCTGTTAAATAGATGACGCCGCCCACATCCTCCAGATCTTTAGAGGCCGCAAGCTCTTCCGTTACGGTCACGACGTCGACTGCTTTGCCTTGATCATTCAGCTTCAGCATCGTATGGTAAATCTTTTGGTGTGCAGTCCGGTAGTAATCTTCCGGAATTAAAATTTCTGAAGCAACTGTTAAAGCAGCAGGCTCCAGAAAAATAGCGCCCAATACCGCTTGTTCCGCTTCAATGCTCTGCGGCGGGATCCGGTCAGTCAACAAATCACTCATTATCTCAACCTCCTTGCAGGAAGCGTTGTTTCTTTCTTCGCTAACTGTCTGTTTATCAAAAAGCTTTGTCAGGCGCCCCTTCTCCTTTCACTTACTTTTTCTATCGAACCCGCAAAACGGATGAAAGGAGCCTTGGGTGAACATAGCTTAGCAAAAAAAAGTGACCAGAAAGATCCGATCACATGTTTTCAACCTTATTATTTTAGCATGAAACGACTTATTTTTCTTCTACAACATGAACTTTTAATGTGGCAGATACTTCATTATGAATTTTCACTGGCACATTTGTGTAGCCGAGTGCACGAATGCCGTCTGGCAGGTCCATTTTGCGCTTATCAATTTTGATCGTATGTGTTTTCTTCAGTTCTTCCGCAATTTGCTTTGTTGTCACGGAACCGAATAATCGTCCGCCCTCACCAGATTTTGCTTTGATCTCTACTGTTAAGGTTTCCATGACCTCTTTAAGCTTTTTTGCTTCTTCCAGTTCTTGCTGTGCCAGCTCCGCTTCTTTTTTCTTTTGAGCGTCCAACGCTTTCTTGTTTCCTGCTGTTGCTTCTACAGCTAAGCCGTTTTTAATTAAAAAGTTATTGGCATATCCATCTGCCACGTTCTTCACTTCACCTTTTTTCCCTTTTCCCTTTACATCCTGTAAGAAGATTACTTTCATTCTTCGCTGCCTCCTTCATATAATTCATTAATCACTTCCAGAAGCATGACTTCTGCCTCTGTCACTGTGACATCTTTTAGCTGAGTGGCCGCATTTGATAAATGGCCGCCGCCCTGCAGTTGTTCCATAATGATCTGAACGTTCACTTCCCCGAGTGAACGGGCACTGATGCCGACTGTATCCGTCTCTCTCTTTGCAATAACGAATGAAGCCTGGACGCCGTCCATCGCCAGCAGCGTATCTGCTGCCTGCGCAATTAAAACAGAGTCATATACTTCATTCGGGTCGCCCTTGGCAATGGCAATCCCTTCTTTAAAGAAATAGACTGTTTGAATCAGCTGTGAACGCTGAATATACGTATCAATGTCTTCCTTTAAAAATTTCTGGACAAGGACTGTATCGGCCCCGCGGGCGCGCAAATAAGACGCAGCATCAAATGTTCTTGATCCGGTGCGGAGCGAGAAGCTTTTCGTATCAACGATAATACCGGCAAGCAGAGCGGTGGCTTCCAGCATGGACAGCTTGCTCACTTTCGGCTGATACTCCAGCAGTTCCGTAATGAGCTCTGCAGTAGAAGAAGCATACGGCTCCATGTAAACGAGCAGCGGATTTTTCACAAACTCTTCTCCGCGGCGATGGTGGTCAATCACTACTACTTTGTCCACCTTGTGGAGCAGCCTCTCATCAATGACCAAGGATGGTTTATGCGTGTCCACTACGACGAGAAGCGTCTCTTCCGTAGCAAGATCGATTGCTTCCTCCGGTGCGATAATCCGCGAATAAAGATCCGGATTCTTTTTGGTCTCCGCCATCAGGCGTTTAACAGCCGTGTCCATCTCTGAAAAATCAAGGACGATATAGCCTTCCCGGTCATTCATTTCCGCTACGCGGCGAATCCCCATGGAAGCGCCGAGCGCATCCATGTCAGGGTATTTATGCCCCATGACGATGACTTTGTCGCTTTCCATCACAAGCTCACGAAGAGCATGAGATATCACCCGGGCTCTGACACGTGTTCTTTTCTCCATCGGGTTCGTTTTTCCGCCATAAAACTTTACTTTTCCGTTCAGCTGTTTTAAGGCGGCCTGATCTCCGCCTCGTCCGAGGGCGAGATCTAAGCTGGACTGGGCAAGCGTGCCCAATTCAGGAAGCGACAGTTCGCCATGCCCGACCCCGATGCTCAAAGTGAGCGAAGCGGCCTGCTTAGCTGTGCGTTCCCTTACTTCATCCAGGATTGAAAACTTGGTTTCCTCAAGCTTTCGCAATATCTTTTCATTGAGCACAGCAAAGAAGCGCTCTGAAGAAATTCTCTTCAAGAAAATGCCGTGTTCCAACGCCCAGTCATTTAAGATAGATGTCACCATGCTATTTAAGCTGCTTTTCGTCTGGTCATCCATGCCTTGCGTCAAATCGTCGTAGTTGTCCAAATAAATGATAGACAAAACGGTTTGTTCCTCTAAAAACCTTCTTGCTGTTTCTTCCTGTTCGGTTACATCAAACAGATAAAGCAGCTTTTCCTCCGGCTTGATAATGACATCAAACTTGCGATCATGCAGTTCAATGACATCACCTTTTTCGTTTTTAATAATCGTGATAAGGGAATCAGCCAGTTCATGCAGTGACTTGCCTACTAGCATTTCTTCTTTGAAATAAGAAGATAAAAAGGTATTCGCCCATTCTATGTAGTAATCGTCATTGTAGAGGAGGATTCCAATCGGCATCTCCATAAGCGCCTCTTCTCCTACGCGCTTTAACCGGTAAGAAAGAGTGGTCACATAGCGCTCCACTTCTCTGTGAATGCTGTTCTCCGCTCGAATTAGCAGAAAAAACAACACCCCGCTTACGAGAAACCCTGTGAGTGCTACTGGCCAATTAAAAGCAGCAAGAACGGCAAAAACGACAATAAAAACTATGAGTAATCCGTATAACGGAAATTGTATTTTCCGCCTGCTATAGTAAGAAAGCATCATTTCAGCTCCTAGAAATAAGAGTAGCCTAAACAAATTATATTTTCCGTTGAAGGCGTTGCCGCAAGTCGAATCCTAAGTCAATTATACCTAATAATCTCACAATATAAAGGAGAGGGAGGATAAGAATTGAAAAAACGGTTATCAAGATTGGAATGATCTGCGGCCATTTTTTTAAATGAGCTGTAAAGTAAAGAAACGACAATCCTTGGATCAGCAAGCAAAATTGCAGCATGAACATAATGTTTATGTAGGAAAAGTACCACATCGTTCCCTTTTCCGGCAGCGCAATCAAGCTGGCCAGCAACAAAATAATATAGTACCACAGAATACTTTTCGGGACTTGCCATTCCCTGAACGGTTTAAACTTGGGCACGTCTACACCCAATTTCTTGGCAATTGGAAAGCTAATCGCCATCATGACCAGCATAGAGCCCATAGAAAAAAGCACAAGCAAAGCTGGCATTAGAGCAAGGAGGTAATCAAACACTTCCTGCGCCTGCTCAACCGCTTCCTCCGGCAAAGGGGTGCCCAAGCTCTCCATCATCTTGGCAGACTCCTCATAAGATTGTCTGAATGACTCGCTTATGTTCACTGCCTGATCGCCCGACATACCCATGACCATGGCGTACAACACAACTATATTCAGCAAAAAAAGTAAACTTCCTGCCATAAATATCGAAAATTTGTCCCTGTTTTTCTGCACCATCATGCCCATCACGGTTCCCGGCAAGATAAAGAGCAAGGCAAACGGGACTGCCGTTACGCCGCCGAGAAGCAAAGAAACCAATAAACAGATAGCCGCAAAACCGGTTGCTGCCCGCACAGAATACTTAGCACTGTACACTAAGAAAGGAAGAAGTAAAAAAAGGCTGGCTATTGTTCCCAGCGCCGGAATATACAGCGACAGTGCAAATAGCACGACAAAAAGAACGCCCATTTTTACTCCTTCAGTCATCAGCTTGTTATTGTCCACTCAAACACCTCATTAATTATATCTATTACCTGACACTACATCAGTTTCCCGCGTTGCAAATGATTAACATCCTTATTATTTTATCCTGCTTTGGTCATTCATTCAACTGTTCGGATTTTTCCGCTTACATCCGTCGAATGATTTCTGGCTTTTCTAAAAGCAATAAGTACAAATTCCTATATATATCCTTTTTCTAAAACAAACTGGATGTTTCCACCAGATGGACATTTAGTCGAGCCGCCGTCTTTTTTATTTTGCTTGGAGAGGAAGGCGGTTAACAAGCTAGGATGCGGAAAACGAGGCAGCCTGGAATGGAAATCAACAAGCTCCAGTTACATGAACAAGAAAAAAGGCTGCTGATTTTTCATTCAGCAGCCTGATCATTGGGGCTGTTCATCCATTTTCATTCAAACGATTGCGCGTCTGTCCTAACTTTGCTCCCCCTGTTGATTGGAACGAAAAGCGTAAAGACGCCTGCGGAAAGTGAAGTGCCTGGAATGGAAATCAACAGGCTCCGTTCAAAGGCGGTTTTATCCGTGCAGCTTAAAACGATTCACTGCACTTTTCAATTCGATGCTCAATTCCATTAACCGTTCAGATGAGATGGCTACCGATTGGATGGCTCGCATCTGTTCATCAGCTGAAGCGCTGATTTCCTCACTTGCGGCAGCTGACTGCTGCGAGGAAGCAGCGATTTCTTCCATGACTTGCAGCACTTCATTTTTCTCACCAGCTGCTTTCATAATTTCTTGATTAATAGCTGCGACGGAGGACTCCATCTTCTCTACAAGCGAAGACAACTCGGCAAAGATCGTTTCGGTTGCTTCTACTGCTGCTGTTTGATGATCAAAGTTCGTCCGGGTTTTCGCCATTTGCTCGACGGCCTGTCCAGACCCTTGCTGAATATCACTGATGGTTGCTTTTACTTGATCGGTCGCCCGTGAAGACTGTTCAGCAAGCTTCCGAACTTCTTCCGCAACAACAGCAAAACCTTTTCCATGCTCTCCTGCCCGGGCCGCTTCAATAGAAGCATTCAAAGCAAGCAGGTTCGTCTGGGAGGAAATATCCGTAATAGTCTGCATGATCAGTTCAATGGACTTAATCTTCGTTTCCAAAGCATGGATCACTTCTTCCATCTGATCGATATAGACTTTTGTTTCGCTGTTGGAAGACCCGAGCATTTGAACTTGTTCCAGCCCCGATTTCTGGACCGTTTCCGTCTGGCTGGCTGCTTCTCTCATTGCTTCTGCCTGATCAGCGATTTGATTAATTTGGTCGCCAAGATGATGCGAACGCTCTGTTGCTTCACTGGATTCCTCAGATGCTTTGGATGCTCCTTTAGCAATCTCGCTAATCGCTGCTGCGATCTGCTCGCTTGATGCATTCGTCTCCTCGGAAACCGCACTTAAATTTTCTGCTGCTTCTGTTACATTCTCAGCCGAGTGGTTCACAACCGAAATAATCTCTCTCATGCTGGCCACCATCTCATTAAATGTTTTCGCCAGCTCACCAACTTCATCCTTCGAAGTAACAGGCACCTGTACGCTTAAATCGCCTTTTGCCACCTTTTTAGCTGATCCTCCCAAGGCATGAATAGGCTTGATGACTTGATTCAATATATAAAGCACTGCTCCGATCATGACAAGCAGCAAGACAATTCCGGTGACGGCCAGGTACGTGCCAATCGACTTCGATAAGCCTAAAAGAGAGTCGCGATTGTAAACTGCTCCGATCTTCCAGTCAACCGCTTCTACCGTATCATAGACGAGAAGACGTTCTTTCTGGTCTTCCTTATAATTGACCGTGCCATTCTCTTGACTGCTGTCTAAAACGGATTGAATATAGTCATATTTCGTCAAGTCTTTCCCTTGGCCAGTCGGATGCACAATGCCCACCCCCTGCTTGGAGATGATCATAGGCTGGCCGTCATAGCCGATATGCATATGATTCATTTGGTTTGTGATAACTGATAAACTCACATCCGCCCCGATGACACCGGCGGGCTGATTATTGATCATTAATGCTTTAGACACGGTTACTACATACTCTCCGGTACCCATATCTACATATGGCTCACTCCAGACAGCCTCTCCGTTTGCCTCCACTGCCAGCTTAAACCAGTCTCTCTTGCGCGGGTCATAATCAGCCGGCAATTTAGAAGGATAAATATCCATCGTTCCTTTTGGCGTAGCGAAGAAAATATTCAGCACATCCCCATACGAGTGCGAATAGCGCTCGAATAAGCTTTTAACCGCTTTTTGGCTAGCTTCATCCCTGTTGCCGCCCGCAATCTTTGCCGCATATTGCGCAAGAGCCGGGTTTTCACTAGTTAGCTCCATGCTTTTCTTGTGCTGATCCAAAAATAAGAAAGCGGAATCGTTCATTTGCTGTACGATTCCTTTCGTCTGCCCAATGACTTCCTGTTCTGTCTGCTTTTCGATTTGATAACCGATGAAAATAATAATGAAGGCAAATGATAAAGCAAGCAGCACAACAAGAGGGATCATTAGCTTGGCTTTGATTGATCGCAATGTTGTCACCATCCTGTATAAAATTAAGAGTAAAGGCATATGTATATGCCTATGTAAAGCTCAAGCCTTTCTCTTCTTTTATCGGATGATTCTTTAAAATATCTATCACCCCAAACAAATTTTTTCCATAAAAAAAACCCGTCGATTCAGACGGGTTTTTCTTGCTTACTCTCCAGCTACGAATGGAAGAAGAGCTACTTGACGCGCACGTTTAATTGCAATAGTTAAACGGCGTTGGTATTTAGCGCTTGTTCCAGTTACGCGGCGTGGAAGGATTTTTCCGCGCTCAGAGATAAACTTTTTCAAAAGTTCTACATCTTTGTAGTCGATATGCGTAATGCCGTTAGCTGTGAAATAACATACTTTCCGGCGTTTACGTCCGCCTCTGCGTCCTGCCATGTCGATTCCCCTCCTCTGTTAATGATTAGAATGGCAAGTCATCATCTGAAATATCGATCGGCTGACCGTCATTTGCAAATGGGTCTTCATCCATTCTTGTATAACCTGACTGGTTATTGTTGTTATTGTTGCGTTGATTCTGCTGTCCAAACGGAAAGTCTTGGTTTCTTTGTCCGCCGCCGTACGAATTGTTTTCAGGGCTGCGCTCACCTGCAGCTGCAGAAGCACTGCGCGGCTCTAAAAACTGTACGCTTTCAGCTAAGACCTCGGTTACGTATACACGCTTTCCATCTTGTCCTTCATAATTACGCGTTTGAATACGGCCATCTACGCCAGCCAAACTTCCTTTTTTCAGGAAATTCGCCACGTTTTCTGCTGCCCGGCGCCAAACTACGCAATTAATGAAGTCCGTTTCCCGTTCTCCTTGCTGGTTTGTGAACGTACGGTTCACAGCAAGAGTGAAAGTAGAAACAGCCACTCCGTTCGGCGTGTACCGAAGATCCGGATCTTTAGTTAAACGGCCTACTAAAACGACTCGGTTCATCATCAGAATCAACCCCCTTTTCATTCAAAATGTTCCATTGAAAGCATTCTGAAAGATTATTTATTTAAACGATTTATTTATCATCTTCACGAACTACGATGTGGCGGATGATGTCGTCGCTGATTTTTGCTAGACGGTCAAATTCTTGAACCGCTGCAGCATCGGCGTTAGCGTGTACTAATTGGTAGAAACCTTCACGAAAATCGTTGATTTCATATGCTAAACGACGTTTACCCCACTCTTTAGAATCGATGATTTCCGCACCGTTAGAAGTTAAAATTCCGTCAAAGCGCTCAACAACCGCTTTTTTCGCATCCTCATCAACGTTTGGGCGGATAATGTACATGAATTCGTACTTTTTCATCTTTCTTTCACCTCCTCATGGTCTATACGGCTCTTTTTCTTTGAAAAGAGCAAGGAGTAACTGTTTCATTACTCACAAGATAGAATTATATCACGATTTTCTTCCTAATGCAATAAAATCAGCAGAACGGCCCATCCCAGGAATCGAAAAAGCAGCCGTCTTTTCTCCGGGCGGAGAAAAAGCGGCTGCTTTCTTATCCATTATACATTAAATCTAAAGTGAACAACGTCCCCATCTTGCATGATATACTCTTTGCCTTCAAGGCGGACTTTGCCGGCCTCTTTGGCAGCACCCATTGATCCAGCTGCCACAAGGTCTTCATAGGACACTGTTTCGGCGCGGATAAACCCCCGTTCAAAGTCGGAATGGATGACGCCCGCACATTGCGGAGCTTTCATGCCTTTACGGAAAGTCCAAGCGCGCACTTCTTGAACACCCGCTGTAAAGTAAGTAGCCAGTCCAAGCAAGGAGTAAGCCGCCCGGATCAACTGGTCCAAACCGGACTCCTCGATGCCAAGCTCCTGCAGGAACATCGCTTTCTCCTCGTCATCAAGCTCGGCAATCTCCTCTTCAATCTTGGCGCAAACAACGATTACTTCTGCATTATCCTGCGCTGCGAAATCACGGACTCTTTGCACATATTCATTTTCGGATGGATCGACAATGTCCTCTTCGCCCACATTTGCTACATAGAGCATTGGCTTAGATGTCAGCAAGTGCAGCTGCTTGGCGATGCGCCCTTGCTCTTCGGAAAGCTCTACCGTGCGAGCCGGCTTGTTCGCTTCAAGCGCTTCTTTTAATTTTACTAAAACATCGTGCTCCATCACTGCTTCTTTATCTTTTTGCTTTGCTAATTTAGCTACGCGCACGAGACGTTTATCTACTGTTTCCAAATCGGCTAGAATTAACTCCAGGTTAATTACTTCAATATCATCAATCGGATCTACTTTTCCTGAGACGTGTGTAATATTGTCATCGGCAAAGCAGCGGACAACCTGGCAAATAGCGTCCACTTCCCGGATATGAGCAAGGAACTTATTGCCAAGTCCTTCTCCTTTGCTCGCTCCTTTCACGATGCCTGCGATATCTGTAAATTCGAAAGCGGTCGGAACCGTTTTCTTCGGCTCTACCATTTCAGTTAATTTATTCAAACGCGCATCCGGCACTTCTACGATGCCGACATTCGGGTCAATGGTACAGAAAGGGTAATTGGCAGACTCCGCGCCTGCTTTTGTAATTGCATTAAATAACGTTGATTTCCCTACATTCGGCAAACCAACAATTCCAGCTGTTAAAGCCATTTCGGTCACTCCTCTATTATCAGCTCTTCTATTATTTTCGCTCTAAACCTTCCACAATTATAAATTTAGTCAAGAAAAAAGGCAATTGCTGCCCGCCGCCCATTTTCATTCATTGGGGCCGATTTCTTTTTGTTATACTATTCACAACCAATCATAAGGAGGAACAAGATGACAATCCTTGATCATTTGCTCCACAAGCACGAATTATATCATAAAAAACCAGCTATCCTATCTGCTCTCAAACATTCCATCGGGATAGAAAAAGTTAAAATGAACGAAGAAGACATCCCTATTGGGTCTTCCAAGCTCGGCGGCCTGCCGGATATGCCGGATAGCATGGAATTTCCCCGATATGAAAACGGACATTTATCGTTTCTCGGACAGTTTAACCTGAAAGAAGCCAAACCTTATGACAAGGATCAGTTACTTCCTGAAAATGGGATTTTGTATTTGTTTTATGATGTATATGAACAGCCTTGGGGCTTTGAAGAAGAAGAAGGAGGCTTTCAGCTTCTCTATTACGATGGGGAGATCAGTCAATTAAAAAGAAGGGCGTACCCTGAAACCACTGAAGATTATTTCCCTTTAGACGCATGCAAAGTGTCCTTTAACAGCTTATTGACTATTTCCGAACACCCGGATAACCTGTCTTTCGCGAAAGAGGAAGAGGAGGAACGCTTTTGGAGCTTCAGGCAGGATCTCATGCAGCCTGAAGATGAAGAAGGACATATTCAGCCGGCTCATTACATGCTGGGGGAACCCTTGAATATCCAAAACAATGTCTTCGAGGATCTCTATGACAAAGATGGTGAACCTGTACTGCTGCTCCAAATTGACTCGGATGAAGAAGATTTAGGAGTTATGTGGGGAGACTCCGGGATCCTGTATTTTTGTATGGAAAGGAAACAATTAGCCAATAAACAGTTTGACCAGGTTGCTTTTACGTTGCAATGCTTTTAAGGAACGTTTACTTGTCGCCACAGGCAGCCGCGGTTCTGCTTGCCAATAGAAAACAGCAGCGTCAGGATTCGCTGCTGTTTTCTATTGGCTGTATGACCCTCTTCATTTTTTTGGCAAATTCTCTTCTAGGCAAGATGACGCTATGTCCGCAGCCCTCGCATTTAATGCGAATATCCATGCCCAGCCTGATCACTTTCCAGCGATTTGTGCCGCATGGATGGGGCTTTTTCATTTCAACGACATCATTTAATTCAAAAGTTTTCTCCATTGTTTACCCCCTGCTTTGCTGATGCTTTTTATGCGCCACTGCCTCTTCCTGTTCTGTACGGGAATACATGACGAGGCGCGGGAATGGTATTTCAATTCCATTTTCATCGAGGCACATTTTCACCTCTTTGCGGATCATCCGCGCGATGTACCAATGGTTCATCGGTGTGGTTTCAGCCGCAATCCTTAAAATGACATCTGAAGCCGCTAAGTTTTGCACACCGAGCAAGGTCGGCGGCGCTACGATTTCTTCATATTTATCCTGCAGTGTCGCTAACAGTTCCTCAATTGCTTTTTCTGCCTCTTCAATGTTCTCTTCATAAGCAATGCTTACATCCACCACTGCCATGCTGTTGTGAATAGAGAAGTTGGTTACTTCACTAATGGAACCATTCGGCAAAATATGCAATTCTCCTGTCCACTGTTTAATTTTTGTCGTTCTTAAGCCGATTTCTTCGACTGTTCCTTCGAAATTGCCAATACGGACAAAGTCACCGACTGAAAATTGATCTTCAAAAATAATGAAAAAGCCGCTGATCACATCACGCACAAGGTTCTGGGCGCCAAAACCAACGGCAAGCCCCAACACTCCGGCTCCAGCAATGAGCCCTTTTACATTAAACGTTAAAATAGACAGTATATTAAGCAATGCAACGAAATAGACAACATAGGAAACTACATTTTCCAACAGCTTTAATAGTGTCGTCTCCCGCCGCTCTGAATATCTTAAAGGCGCTTTCGAACGCAAATGGAAAAAGTTGCGAATCGCTGCTTTAGCCACTTTTACGAGAATAGCCGCCAAAATCAGCGTCATGATGATTTTGAATGACCCTTTCCCGATCGCAATCCATGTTTTTTCATCTAACACTGTATCCCAAACCTGATCAAGCATACGCTGAAATGCAGACATGAAATTCCTCCTCCTTGGTCTTTGCTTGAAGGGCAACTTTCATTTTAGCAAGAATGATAAAGAATTTGTAGCTAGACACACAAAGAGAAAGTTTTTCTTTTTCCCGGACAGCATGTATAGAATCGCTCGAAAATCCGTATACTTTTACTATTATCCAGCAGGAGGTAACTTATGAATCTTAAACATTTGTTCGACCGCAAGCCTGATTCATATAGTGTTCATTATGAAGAGCAGCAGGCCGCTTCCGTATTTGCCGATCACTTGCTTACGCTGCTGCCGCCTCCGGGAAGCTGTCCGGTGGTCTTTGCCTTTATCGGCACAGACCGCTCTACAGGAGACTCTCTTGGTCCGCTTGTCGGCACGCTGCTCGAGGAAAAGAAAGTAACTGCTTTTCATATGTATGGCACCCTTGAAAATCCCGTTCATGCCGTCAATTTAACGGAAAAGCTGGCGCTGATCGAAAAAGAGCACGAGCATCCTTTTATTGTCGGCGCGGATGCCTGTCTCGGAAGATTAAAAAGCGTCGGACACATTCAAATCGGAAAAGGCCCTGTAAAGCCGGGAGCCGGCGTGAATAAACAGCTGCCAGCCGTTGGTGAGGCACACATTACCGGCATCGTAAATGTAAGCGGATTTATGGAGTTTTTTGTACTGCAAAATACGCGGCTTCACCTTGTAATGAGCATGGCCCGGGTAATAGCCGATGGAATTGCCAAAGCCTCCATTCGCTATTCTGCTTCTGCCCTTTTGCAGCAAAGCCTGTCCCAATCCGATCAAGATCTAAAACACCAAGCAGCTATGTATGCCAAGCAATTATTCAAAAAAGATATTGAATCGTAATGATCACTCCGACACATACAAGGCTTGGCAGTAAATTTGCTACGCGTATTTTCGTCAAGCCCAGTAAGTTCAACCCAATAGCCAAAATCATAATGCCGCCGGCAGCTGTCATTTCCACAATGAAGGCATCCATCCATTCTTTCGGAACGAAGCGGTCGATTTGAGTAGCAAATAAAGCAATGATCCCCTCATACAGAATCACTGGAACAGCGGAAAACATGACACCAATCCCTAGGGTGGTTGTTAGAATTAAAGCGGTCACACCATCAATAATTGCCTTTGTCAAAAGGACTTCATGGTTTCCGCGAATGCCGCTGTCAAGCGCTCCAATAATGCCCATTGCTCCAATGACAAAAATTAAGGTAGCTGTGACGAAGCCTTGTGAAACGCTCGTTTCGTCCGTTTCTTTGCCAATTTTCCTCTCAAGCCATAAGCCTACTTGATTTAGCCGTTCATCCAACATTAACAGCTCTCCAATAACAAGACTAATAATTACTGTTAAAAAATCAGCACTCTTTAAGCCCATTTGCAGCCCAAGCACCACAACCGCCAGCCCGATTGCCTGCATGACTGTTCCTTTTATTCCCTCTGGGATTCTATTTAACCACTTGCCGAGAAGCGCTCCAAAGATGATTGTCAGGCCGTTTATAATTGAGCCGTATAGCACCATTTCCTTTTTCCCCTTTGCATTTTTTCAATTTCCTTTCCCCATGAATAGCAAAGGGAGCTATCGGTAACCGACAGCTCCCTGATTAATTCTTGTTCAATAAATCAAGTATTCTGTTTAAGTCCTCGACCGATAAAAATTCAATTTCAATTTTTCCCTTTTTCTTGTCTTTTGACTGTTTAATGTGAACAGATGTTCCAAATTGTTCTCTCAGAGCGTCCTCCCGCTCTTTAATGAATACATCCTTTGTTTCTTTGGCAGCCGGTGTTTCACGTGAAACATTCTCGTTCAGCTTCTGAATCCATTTCTCCAGCTGTCTGACGTTTAAACCTTCTGACACTGTTTTCTCAGCCGTTTCGATCATTGTTTCTTTTTTCTTTAAGCCGAGAAGCGCCCGTCCGTGGCCCATTGTCAATCTTCCGTCGGTAATCATTTCCTGAATTTCATTCGGCAAAGAAAGCAAACGTAAATGATTGGCTATATGCGAGCGGCTTTTCCCCATCTTTACCGCCAGCTCTTCCTGGGTAAGATTTAGCTTATCAATCAGTGTTTGATAGGCTGCTGCTTCCTCCAGAGCCGTTAAATCCTCGCGCTGAAGATTTTCCAGCAGCGCCATTTCCATCATTTGTTCATCAGACAGTTTGCGGACAACGACAGGAACCTTTTCGAGTTTGGCGGCTTTAGCGGCACGGTAGCGCCTTTCGCCAACAACAATCTCGTATCCTTTAATGCTTTTGCGGGCAATAATCGGCTGGAGGATTCCATGTTCCTTAATAGACTCTGTTAATTCTCCAATCGCTTCCTCGCTGAAAATTTTGCGCGGCTGGTAAGGGTTGGGCCGCAGCTCCTTCAGCTCGATCTCTCTGACAGTTTCTTCATTTTCTATTTCCAGATCTTTAAAAATGGCATTGATTCCTCTTCCTAACCCTTTAGCCATTCGCTGCCACCTCCTTCGCAAAATCCAAATACATTTCCGCTCCTTTTGAACGGGGATCATATAAAATCACTGGTTTTCCGTGGCTGGGTGCTTCACTCAAGCGGATGTTTCTCGGGATGATTGTTCGATAGACCTTATCTTGAAAGTACTTTTTGACTTCTTCAATCACTTGCAAGCCCAGATTAGTGCGGGCATCGAGCATAGTGAGCAAAACGCCTTCAATCGCCAGCTCCGTATTTAAATGCTTTTGAACAAGGCGAACGGTATTAAGCAGCTGGCTTAGTCCTTCCAATGCGTAATACTCGCATTGAACGGGGATGATCACAGAATCGGCCGCTGTCAGAGCATTGACCGTTAACAATCCGAGGGAAGGCGGGCAATCGATTAACATATAATCAAAATCGTCGCGCACTCTTTCCAGCGCCCGTTTCAGCCGCAATTCCCTGGAGATAGTCGGCACAAGCTCAATATCCGCGCCTGCGAGAGAAATGGTTGCCGGGGCCACAAACAAATTGTCTACCGCCGCCGGCTTAATAATATCGGTGATCTCAATATCATCCACTAACACATCATACATGCATTGATCCACGTCGCCTTTTTGAATTCCTGTTCCGCTCGTTGCATTTCCTTGCGGATCAATGTCAATCAACAATACTTTTTTATCTAAAGAAGCTAAACAAGCTCCGAGATTAACGGACGTAGTTGTTTTTCCTACTCCTCCCTTTTGGTTAGCTATCGCAATGACTTTTCCCATCCGGCCCACCTGCTTTCTTCTATCCTAATAATTTACTGTATTTCTATTTTAACAAAAATAGCTCCGCAATTATCACTGCGGCTTAAAATACTTTTTAAGAATCCTTCTCCAAATTTCGTGCTGATATAGAGAAGATCTGCGAATATGTAACAAAAAAGCGAGAAACCGCCGGCTGGTTTCTCACTTTATTTCTTTTTTGGTATTTTAATTGTAATCTGGTAAAAATCGTCAAACTCTTCTTCCTGCGATTTCAAATCAATTCCGCTGTCGCTCACCATGGACAGAGATTGACGAATAGTATTCACAGCTATCCTGACATCCTTGCTGAAAGCTTTGCGGCGGGACTTCGGCTTCTGCTGCGGCGTATCAAGCAGCTGAACGACCCGGTCCTCTGTTTGTTTGACGTTGAACTGCTTTTCAATAATTTCATTCATCACCTGCACTTGCTTTTCCGGATTTTTTAACGGAATAAGCGCCCGTGCATGCCGCTCGGTAATCTGCTTTTGTGCCAGCGCTTCCTGAACCTCTGCCGGGAGCTTTAGCAGCCGCAGCTTATTGGCCACAGTCGACTGGCCCTTTCCGAGACGCTGAGCCAGCGCTTCCTGGGTCAATCCGTGCAGCTCAAGCAGCTTGCCATATGCAATCGCTTCTTCAATCGGTGACAGCTCTTCCCTTTGCAGGTTTTCTATTAACGCAACCGACGCAGTCTCGGTATCATTTAAATTATTAATAATCGCCGGGACAGTTTCCCAATTCAATGTTTGCACTGCCCGCCAGCGCCGCTCCCCGGCAATCAGCTCATATTTCCCGTCCTCCGTTTCCCGGACAACGATCGGCTGAATAATGCCGTGGATATGAATAGTTCTAGCCAATTCTTCTATTTTTGCATCATCAAAAACGGTTCTCGGCTGAAAGCGGTTTGGCATAATTAAGGACACCGGGATTTGTTTAACTGCCTCTCTCTCCGCTGCTGATTCTTCTACTAACGCAATTTCTCTGGGCTGTTCTTCTGCTGTTTTTTCCCCCATGTTAAAAAAACGAGAGAAACGACGCTTCATGATCCCTACACCACCTTTAACGGACTCCCTTTAATACCTATTCTCTCTTTAACAGTCTGGTTCCTTCTTCGAGGAGCCGCTTTTTTGTTTAATCTTAAAAAAGTAAAGATATCCACATGTGGATATCTTTACTCAATCGGCGACTTATTCGGCGTTCCGGGCTTTCTAGGATACTTTTTCGGTGTAGCTTGTATCTTATCAATCACCATAATCGTCCGCTCGCTCTCCTCCATTGGAAGCAAAAACGAATGATCTTCCCGCAAACGGCCGCCAAGTACCTTGAGTGCTTTATGGCTGCTTTGCAATTCATCTTGCGCGCTTGCTGCCTTCATAGCCAAAAAGGCTCCGCCCACTTTCACAAGCGGCAGGCACAGCTCGCTTAACACAGACATGCGGGCAACGGCACGCGCCATGACCACATCATATTGCTCCCGGTGCTCAGGCAATTTCCCAAAGGTTTCTGCCCGGTCATGGAAGAAATGGACATTACTCAATTGCAGCTCATTCGCCAAATGATTTAAAAAGGTAATTCGTTTGTTCAGTGAATCCACGATCGTAACTTGAATGTCCGGAAAAGCAATCTTTAGCGGAATGCTTGGAAATCCGGCTCCCGCCCCCACATCACAAATGGCCGGGCTGCCGGAAAAATCAAAGTAAAAGGCTGCAGACAGCGAATCGTAGAAGTGCTTTAAATACACTTCCTCTTCATCAGTAATCGCTGTTAAATTCATTTTTTCATTCCATTCGACGAGCAATTGGTAATACCGGTTAAATTGCTCAAGCTGTTCAGGGGAAAGATGCAGCCCCTTTTCTGCCAGCTGCTGCTGAAATTGTTCTTTATTCACTTGTCAACCGTCCCTTCAACTAGACTCAATTAGCCGTACGGGCAATGCGCCCTTGCTCGATGTAAACAAGCAAAATGGAAATGTCGGCCGGGTTTACCCCTGAAATCCGGGAAGCTTGAGCGATAGAAAGCGGCCTTACTTCTTTCAAATGATGACGCGCTTCTGTTGCAAGGCCATTGATTGCATCGTAATCAATGTTCTCCGGTATCTTTTTATTTTCCATTTTCTTTAGCTTCTCCACTTGTTGAAGAGATTTTTCAATATATCCTTCGTATTTAATTTGAATTTCCACTTGCTCTTCTACTTCAGCATCCAATGCTTCAGGAGCTGGCACAAGCTGCTTCAAATGTCCGTAGTTCATTTCCGGGCGTCTTAAAAGATCCGTTGCTCGAATGCCATCTTTTAACTCGCTGCCGCCGGCTTCACGGATGAGTGCCTGCGTTTCTTCATTTGGTTTAATAATAATGGATTGCAAACGCTCAATTTCCCCGGAAATAGCCGCTTTCTTCTCCAGAAAACGCTGGTACCGTTCTTCTGAAATCAAGCCGATTCGGTAACCGATTTCCGTCAAACGCAGGTCCGCATTATCATGACGCAGAAGCAGGCGGTATTCTGCACGTGAAGTGAGCAGGCGGTATGGCTCGCTCGTCCCTTTTGTCACCAGGTCGTCAATCAGCACACCAATATACGCGTCAGAACGGCTTAAAATCACTTCATCCTTGTCAAGAACGCGGCAAGCGGCGTTAATTCCCGCCATCATTCCCTGGGCAGCAGCTTCCTCATATCCAGATGTACCATTAATTTGGCCCGCTGTATACAAGTTTTTCACTTTTTTCGTTTCCAATGTCGGCCAGAGCTGTGTCGGCACAATGGCATCATATTCAATGGCGTAACCAGCGCGCATTAATTGAGCTTTTTCCAATCCCGGAATCGTGCGGAGCATTCGATACTGAACGTCTTCCGGCAAGCTTGAAGACAAGCCCTGCACGTATACTTCTTCGGTATTGCGGCCCTCCGGCTCCAAGAAGATTTGATGGCGCGGCTTATCATTAAAGCGGACGATCTTATCTTCAATAGACGGACAATAGCGAGGGCCTTTACCCTTAATCACTCCTGAAAACATCGGAGAGCGGTGCAAGTTATCATTGATGATGCTGTGGGTTTCTTCGTTCGTATAAGTTAACCAGCAAGGAAGCTGATCCGTAATAAACTTTGTTGTTTCATAACTGAAAGCGCGCGGCTCTTCGTCGCCGGGCTGAATCTCTGTTTTGCTGTAATCAATCGTCCGGCTGTTCACGCGCGGCGGCGTCCCTGTTTTAAAGCGGACAAGATCAAACCCAAGCTTCTCCAGGCTTTCAGATAAGCGGATAGATGGCTGCTGATTATTGGGTCCGCTGGAATATTTTAAATCGCCGATAATAATTTCTCCGCGCAAGAACGTTCCTGTTGTAATAATCACAGCTTGCGCACGATATACCGCTCCTGTTTGCGTAACAACGCCGCGGCATTCACCGTCTTCAACGATCAAATCTTCAACCATTCCTTGAATCAGCGTGAGGTTTTCTTGATTTTCGATCGTTTTCTTCATTTCCTGCTGATAGAGCACTTTATCTGCTTGCGCTCTCAATGCTCGAACAGCTGGGCCTTTTCCTGTATTCAGCATACGCATTTGAATATGGGTTTTATCGATATTCTTGCCGATTTCACCGCCAAGCGCATCGATTTCCCGGACAACAATTCCTTTAGCCGGGCCGCCAATAGACGGATTGCATGGCATATAAGCGATCATATCAAGATTAATGGTAATCATAAGCGTTTTTGCACCTGCCCGGGCAGATGCCAGCCCCGCTTCCACACCAGCATGTCCGGCACCTACAACGACTACATCGTATTGGCCAGCTTCATATTGTAGCATGTTTGCTCCTCCTTATTTGATTATTTTCCAAGACAAAATTGTGAGAATAACTGATCAATTAAGCTATCATGGACGCTTTCTCCAATAATCTCGCCCAATAGCTCCCATGTCCTTGTTAAATCAATTTGAACGATATCAATCGGCGTGCCTGACTGCGTATTTTCAATCGCATCCGTAATGGCTGTCAGCGCCTGGTGCAGCAGAGCAATATGGCGTGAATTAGACACATAGGTCATGTCTCCCGCCTCGATCGACCCTGAGAAAAATAAAGAAGCAATCGCTTCCTCCAGCTCATCAATTCCTTTTTCCTGGAGCAAAGAAGTCGTTATCAGCTGCTTTCCTTCTGCCAGCTCTTTCACCCGCTCCATATTAATTTTTGGCGGCAAGTCTGTTTTATTAACAATTACGATCACATCCATGCCTGCGGTTGCTTCGAATAGCTTTTCATCTTCGCTTGTTAATTCATCCGAATAATTTAATACGAGCAAGATCAAATCAGCTTCTTTTAACACTTGGCGGGACCGCTCTACGCCAATGCGTTCAACAATATCCTCGGTTTCGCGGATTCCGGCCGTGTCAACAAGACGGAGCGGCACGCCCCGCACGTTCACATACTCTTCAATGACATCACGCGTCGTGCCTGGAATATCTGTGACGATTGCTTTGTTTTCCTGTACAAGGGCATTGAGCAAAGAGGATTTGCCGACATTCGGGCGTCCGATAATTACTGTCGATAAGCCTTCACGCAAAATTTTGCCCTGCTGGGATGTTTGCAGCAGCTTGTCAATTTCTTGTCGGACCACGGCTGCTTTCTCTAACAGCACGCGATGGGTCATTTCCTCGACATCGTCATATTCAGGATAGTCAATATTTACTTCTATATGGGCAAGTGTTTCAAGAATCTCCTGGCGCAGCTTGCGGATCAGCCGCGAGAGCCGGCCCTCCATTTGATTGAGCGCGACATTCATCGCCTTGTCTGTTTTTGCCCGGATCAAATCCATCACAGCCTCTGCTTGCGACAAATCAATTCGCCCGTTTAAAAAAGCCCGTTTCGTAAATTCGCCAGGCTCAGCAAGCCGGGCTCCCTCGTTCAGCACGAGCTGCAATACACGATTAACGGAAACTAGACCGCCATGGCAGTTAATCTCCACTACATCTTCCCGAGTAAAGGTTTTCGGCCCCTTCATCAGTGAAAGCATTACTTCTTCCACTACTTGTCCCGTTTTAGGATCAACCAAATGACCGTAATGAATCGTATGGCTCGCCGCTTCCATTAATAACTTTTTCGATGGGCTTTGAAACACACGATCCGCAATCGTAACCGCTTCTTCACCGCTCAAGCGCACGATCGCAATGGCCCCTTCCCCCATTGGAGTGGAGATCGCTGCAATTGTATCGAGGTCCATCATTCTCACCTCTTCCTTCTCTGTAAAATGATATCTATAAAAAAGAATCGCCTTCGTTCTCAAACCATTAGGGTAACATAAACAAGATGATTTAAAAAGAAGGCTGGATTGTCCACAGCCTTCTTTTTAACCTTATCTATTTTAACTTATTCACGTGTGGATAACAATAACTTCACCTGTTCATTTTTTGGGAAATAAAGTAACAAACTAATTTATTTAAAAGTTATATTAAAAAGAAAATCACGCTTTTTTGCCTCTAAAAAGACCCATCCTTAGTCCGACTGACTAAAGCAAAAAACTTATCCACAGTCTAATCATTAGCCGCGGCAATAAAAAAGGCTTCCCGGTTCTTCTTTTTCTAGTAAAAGAAAAGAATGTTCCGGGAAGGCCTTTATTTGCTTTTAGGGGCGATGACTACATAGCGTTTCGGTTCTGTGCCTTCTGAAAATGTATCAATGCGGCGATTTCCAGCCAAGGCAGCGTGGATGATCTTTCTTTCCGCAGCAGGCAAAGGCTCCAAACGGATAGTTTTTCCTGCTGTTTCCACTTTTTCAGCCATCCGCTTTGCTAAAGCAGTCAGTGTTTCTTCTCTTTTTTTGCGATAATCTCCGGCATCTAGTTGAAACTGAATGAAATCGTTTGAATGGCGGTTAATGACAAGCTGGGTGAGCTGCTGCAAAGCGTTTAATGTTTGTCCTCTTTTGCCAATTAATAAAGCAATTTTTTCGCCGGAAAGCGAAAAGAAGACTTTCTTTCCTTGCCTTTTCACCTGGATATCCGGATGTACACCTAAATGGGCGGCAATAGACAAAATATAGGATTTTGCCTCTCTGATCGGATCTGCCTTCATCCGGACTTTCAGCGAAGCCGGACGCCGGCCGAACAGACCGAGAATTCCTTTTTTTCCTTCATCCAAAATGTCAATTTCTACTTGTTCTTCTGTTGCCTGAAGCTGCTTTAAAGCGGATTGAAGAGCTTCTTCAACAGTTTGGCCGACAACTGTAACCTCTTTCATCCATGCCCCTCCTAGTCATTAACTGAAGTGGTCTTGCCCGTCTCTGGACGGTTAATGATCAACGTTTGCACAATCATGAAAACATTCCCTACTACCCAATATAAAGATAAAGCAGCCGGCAAGTTTACGGCAAAGACGATAATCATAATCGGCATGAGCCAAAGCATCATGGCCATTTGCGGGTTTTGGCTCATCGCTCCAGCCATCATGATTTTCTGCTGTACGAAAGTAGTTACTCCCGCTACTAGCGGAAGAATGAAAAACGGGTCCGGCGAACCGAGATCAAACCATAAGAATGTATCTTGTTTGATCGCTTCTGTTCGCATAATCGCTTGATAAAACCCAAAAATGATCGGCATTTGCACAATCAGCGGAAAACAGCCCGCGAGCGGGTTGACCCCATGCTTTTGAAGAAGCGCCATTGTTTCCTGCTGCATTTTTTGCTGCGTCACCGCATCTTTTGACTTGTACTTTTCCTTAATCTTTTGCATTTCCGGCTGTACAAGCTGCATTGCTTTCGTGTTTTTCGTTTGTTTGATCATTAACGGCAGAATAATCAGCCGAATGATGATAGTAACAATTATAATCGCCCAGCCGTAGCTGCCTACTGCCTCGGCTGTCTTCATGATCACCACTGAAAGCGGATATACGACAAATTCATTCCAAAATCCTTTACTTTCCGGCGTAATCTCTTGATTGACCTCTGTACAGCCGGCAAGCAGCATCGTAGTCACTGCTAAAAGGATGAGAGTGATCATCTTCCTATTCAAACTCTTATTCCCCCTTGTCAATCCTTTGCGGCGGCTCTTTTCCAAAGCTCTATTGATCAATCATGCATCTTTCATTGTTTGATCGGCTTATGCAAAGAAGCTTCTTTAATATGTGTTCTAATCTTGTCTGGATATTCTTTTGTTGAATGCTCTTGCCCGCTTCAGCACGTGAATGAGGCTTTTCTTTATTTCGCTGCCGTTCATATCCGCTGCCGGCTTGCGGGCAATCACAATAAAATCATGGCCTGGCACAATGTCCTCTTTTAGCTCTGTAAAGCTTTGCCGGACATGACGCTTAATCCGGTTGCGTGTAACCGCATTGCCAATCTTTTTGCTGACAGACAACCCGATCCGAAAAGGGACATTTAATTCATTTTGATACATATACACCACGAATTGACGATTGGCAAAAGACTTTCCGCTTTTGAAAACGGATTGGAACTCACTGTCTTTTTTTATGCGGAATGTTTTTCTCATTAGTCAATCACCTTTTCTTCGCCAGTTTTGAAGGGCTTTGCAACAATGACGCTGATTTTCCTTCTGTACGACCCATTCGTGCAGCAAATAGCTTTTGGGCACGCTTTCAGCAAACGCCAAAAGTGAATGAAACGAAAAGAAAAGACCAGGAGCATTCATTTAGCGCTTCATTTTCTGTTCGTTTCATTCAAATGAGCCTGCAATCAAAGCGGCACTTCAGCATCGCCTATCTAAAAAAAAGACCACTGAGATTTTTCAGTGGTTTATGCAGATAATACTTTTCTTCCTTTAGCACGGCGGCGAGCTAGCACGCGACGTCCGTTTTTAGAGCTCATACGGCTACGGAACCCATGAACTTTGCTTCTTTTACGCTTATTTGGTTGATAAGTTCTTTTCATTATTAAACACCTCCCTGAGGAATGGAAAATTTAACGTTAAAGACAGTCTTTTTGATTATAAAGATGATCTCTTTTCCTGTCAATACCTAAACAAAAAGCAAAAAAATCCATCTTCGCCTGGAAGACAGATGCTGTTTCATGCATTTTCTCCAATTTTCTTCCCTATGTACAGGGATCTCGAGAAAGAATGAGCTTATCCGCCTTTCTTCCCCATTACTCTCAAATGCCTGTGGATAAATTTCGACAGCTTTTTCTCTTATTCACAGTGGTTACTGACAACTTTTACACAAATACGCCCCCTGTGGAAAAGTTTTTCTGCACAGGATGTCAGTGTTGTGGATAAATTTTATAGAGCATTGCATGAAAGCACTTTTTCTGCTATCATTACTTTGTTTTCACTCTGAATAAGTATTTCCAGCACTCAACTTATCCACAAGTGTGAATAAAGTGTTGATAAGTTATTCAACCACTTTGTATAAAAATGTCCACAAGTTGTTAATGATGTCGAAAAACTATTTTTCTTTTATTTTACATTATTTAACCGCACTCAAACAATTGCATAAATATAAATCCGAACAAACCACTGTTATATAACAAAGAAATCTTTAGGAGGAGGGGGCCTTATGGAAAATATCGATGATCTCTGGAACAAAGCGCTGGAAAACATAGAGAAAAAAATCAGCAAGCCCAGCTTTGATACATGGCTGAAGTCTACAAAAGCGCATTCGCTGCACGGCGATTCTATTACGATTGCCGCTCCAAACGACTTTGCAAGAGACTGGCTTGAAGGACACTATTCCCAGCTGATTTCGGGAGTGCTCGGCGAAATTACCGGCGAACAATTGTCGGTTAAATTTATTATTCCCGAAAATCAAGCGTCCCAAGAATATGACATGCCGATGCCTAACAAACCAAAGAAAAAAGAGGAAATGCACGATTTTCCGCAAAGCATGCTGAATCCGAAGTACACATTCGACACGTTCGTTATCGGCTCCGGCAACCGTTTTGCCCACGCCGCTTCGCTAGCCGTTGCGGAAGCTCCGGCAAAAGCCTATAACCCGCTCTTTATCTATGGGGGAGTGGGTCTGGGCAAAACCCACTTAATGCATGCGATTGGCCATTATGTACTTGAGCATAATCCAAATGCCAAAGTTGTTTATTTATCGTCAGAAAAATTCACTAATGAGTTTATTAACTCGATCAGGGATAACAAAGCCGTCGAATTTCGGAACCGCTACCGCAACGTCGACATCCTGCTAATAGATGATATTCAATTTCTGGCGGGAAAAGAATCGACTCAGGAAGAATTTTTCCACACATTCAACACGCTTCATGAAGAAAGCAAGCAAATTATTATTTCCAGCGACCGTCCTCCAAAGGAAATTCCAACGCTGGAAGACCGTCTGCGTTCCCGTTTTGAATGGGGACTGATCACGGATATCACGCCGCCGGATTTAGAAACAAGAATCGCTATTTTGCGCAAAAAAGCAAAGGCCGACAACCTCGATATTCCTAATGAGGTCATGCTCTACATTGCGAATCAAATCGATACGAATATCCGGGAACTAGAAGGCGCCCTGATTCGGGTCGTCGCGTATTCTTCGCTGATCAATAAAGATATTAATGCGGATCTGGCAGCGGAGGCGCTGAAGGACATTATCCCAAGCTCGAAGCCGAAGGTCATTACCATTCAGGATATCCAACGGGTTGTCGGTGAACAGTACAACGTTAAGCTGGAGGATTTTAAAGCGAAAAAACGAACAAAATCCATCGCTTTCCCAAGGCAAATCGCCATGTATTTATCGCGTGAGCTGACTGACTTTTCGCTTCCGAAAATCGGAGAAGAATTTGGCGGAAGGGACCACACGACCGTGATCCACGCGCATGAAAAAATTTCAAAGCTGCTGGATACAGATAATCAGCTGCAATCAAAAGTAAAAGAAATACAAAGCATTTTACATTCTTAATAGTGTGCATAACTTTTCATAGGTTACAAACAGTCTGTCCACATGTGGATAGACTGTTCTTACTTTTATTTTTCTGGTTATCCACATATTCACAAGCCCTATTACTATTACTACTATTTTTTTAAATATAAAATTATTATTATATGCAGCAGCTATAAAAATTATTCTTGAATAATGGAAGGGGAAGAAAATGAAGTTTTCAATTCAAAAGGACCGCTTTGCTCAAAGTGTGCAAGACGTATTAAAAGCCATCAGCTCCAGAACAACGATCCCGATTCTAACCGGGATTAAGATTGATGCGACAGAAGAAGGAATTAAACTGACAGGAAGCGATTCTGATATTTCCATTGAATCGTTTATTCCGCAAGAAGAAGAAGGCAAGGTGCTCGTCGACATTCAACAAACAGGCTCGATTGTGCTTAATGCCCGCTTTTTTAACGAAATTGTGAAGAAATTGCCTTCTGAAAAAGCTGAAATCGAAGTGATCTCTTCTTTCCAAACAGTGATTCGCTCCGGCCAGGCAGAATTCAGCTTGAACGGGCTGGATCCGGATGAATATCCTCATCTTCCTCAAATTGAAGAAGGGGAAGTCTTTAAGCTGCCGACAGATTTGTTAAAAGCTTTAATCAGACAGACGGTATTTGCAGTGTCCGCCTCAGAAACACGACCGATCTTGACAGGTGTCAACTGGAAGATAGAAGAGGGCCAGCTCGTTTGCATTGCAACGGACAGCCACCGTCTTGCCTGGAGAAAAGCGGCAGTAGAAACGGACTTCAATGCTGAATACAACGTGGTCATTCCAGGCAAGAGCTTAAATGAGCTCAGCAAAATTCTGGACGATTCGCAAGAACCGGTCGAAATTGTCATTACAGACAATCAAGTGCTGTTCCGGGCTAAACATTTGCTCTTTTACTCCCGTTTGCTAGAAGGAAATTATCCGGATACGAGCCGCTTGATTCCTACAGATAGCAAAACAAAATTGGAGCTTAACACGAAAGAGTTTTTACAAGCGATCGACAGGGCTTCCTTGCTGGCAAGAGAAGGACGCAACAACGTCGTGAAGCTGTCAATGATTGACGAGAACCTCATCGAGATTTCTTCTAATTCTCCGGAAATTGGAAAAGTTACGGAACAAGTGCGAAGCCGTGAAATTGAAGGGGAAGAAATCAAAATCTCTTTTAGTGCTAAATATATGATGGATGCTCTAAAGGTGCTCGAAGGAACAGAAATTAATATTCAATTTACTGGAGCGATGCGTCCGTTCGTTATTCGCCCTGAAAATGATGATTCGATTTTGCAGCTTATTTTGCCGGTGAGAACGTATTAATTGCCTGCATAAAGTGAATAATATGGAAAACTGAGAAGGAAAAGGCTGTTTCATGAAATGGGCAGCCTTCTTTCTCTTGTTTCTTCTTTGTGTTAAAGTTAAAAATTTAGTAAAATAAAGTATTAGAGAATTCATTCGAAAGCAGTGAAGATAAATGGAGAAAAAAGTAACGATTGAAACGGAATATATTCCTTTAGGCCAATTTTTAAAGCTTGCCGATATCATCCAAACAGGAGGAATGGCCAAATGGTTCCTGAGTGAGCATGAAGTGTATGTCAATGGAGAACTTGACCAGCGGAGAGGAAGAAAACTGCGTGCAGGTGACCGGGTGGAAATTCCAGGGACTGGCAGTTTTGAAATTGTTGGTTTATAACACAAAAGGATGTTTTGTATATGCACATAACCGAATTGTCTTTGGAAAATTACCGGAATTATGCCTCGTTAAATATTGAATTGGAAAACAAGGTGAATGTGTTCCTTGGGGAAAATGCTCAGGGGAAAACAAATGTCATTGAATCAATCTTTGTGCTGGCTATGGCAAAGTCTCACCGAACCTCCAACGATAAAGATTTAATTCGCTGGGAAACGGAGTATGCTAAAATAAAAGGAAGAGTCCAAAAAGCTCAAGGCTCCGTCCCAATGGAATTAATCATTTCGAAGAAGGGCAAGAAAGCAAAATGCAATCACTTGGAGCAGCAGCGTTTAAGCCAATATATCGGCAATATGAATGTTGTGATGTTTGCCCCGGAGGATCTTCACCTTGTAAAGGGCAACCCGCAGGTAAGAAGGCGGTTCATCGACATGGAGATTGGCCAAGTCTCTCCTGTTTATCTTCACGACATCAGCCAGTATTATAAAGTGCTGCAGCAGCGCAACCGCTATTTAAAGCAGCTGCAAAGCAAAAAAGTGAGTGATGTCACGATGCTGGATGTTTTTACAGATCAGCTCATTCAGCTGGCTGTAAAGATTGTCAGAAAAAGATTTGATTTTATCCAGCTGCTGCAGAACTGGGCCCAGGCAATCCATTCAGGCATTTCACGTGGAGGCGAAACATTAAACATTTTATATGATCCGTCTATTAATGTATCAGAGGAAGACGATCCGTCTAAAATGATTCATATGTTCGAAGAGAAGTTTCACACCCAGCAAAGAAAAGAAATTGAGCGGGGTGTCACTTTGTTCGGCCCGCACCGTGATGATCTCGTCTTTCAAGTCAATGGAAAAAATGTACAAACATTCGGCTCTCAAGGCCAGCAGCGGACAACCGCTTTATCTGTCAAGCTGGCGGAAATCGAATTGATTCATTCCGAAATCAAGGAATATCCCATTCTTTTACTTGATGATGTGTTGTCGGAACTGGATGATTATCGCCAATCCCATTTGTTAAATACGATACAGGGAAGGGTACAAACATTTGTCACGACGACGAGCATAGAAGGAATTAACCATCAAACGCTGAAGGAAGCTTCTACGTTCAAAGTGGAAAGCGGAACGATCTCGCAAATGAAATAGACAAAGCTTGACTGTTATTATAACCGGGAAACAAGCCTTTATTCTCTTTATCTTATACATGGAAAAACGAATATATGAAAATTATTTTCAAAAGTCTGGCGGTAACAGCATATCAGCCGGCTTTTCAAAGAAAGAGCAGGTGAACGGATTTGACTATGGAACAACCTAATACAGCGAACCAGCCTTCTTATGATGAGAATCAGATCCAAGTGCTGGAGGGACTGGAAGCCGTTCGTAAGCGGCCGGGAATGTATATTGGTTCAACGAGTGGAAAAGGTCTTCACCATCTCGTCTGGGAAATTGTTGATAATAGCATTGACGAAGCACTGGCAGGATACTGCGATAAAATCCGCGTAATTATTGAGGAAGACAACAGCATTACCGTGAAAGATAACGGCCGCGGAATTCCAGTCGGCATTCAGGAGCAAACAGGCCGGCCGGCGGTGGAAGTCATCTTGACCGTTCTTCATGCAGGGGGAAAATTCGGGGGAGGCGGCTATAAAGTGTCAGGCGGCCTTCACGGCGTAGGGGCCTCCGTTGTCAATGCGCTGTCAGAAAAGCTTGAAGTGTTCGTTCATCGTGACAACCAGATTTATTATCAGTCTTACAAACGCGGGGTGCCGCAGGAAGAACTGAAAGTGGTCGGCGACACAGACTATACAGGCACGACTATCCACTTTAAACCGGATGCGGAGATTTTTACAGAAACGACTGTCTATGAATATGATACGCTGGCGAACCGCTTGCGTGAGCTTGCCTTCCTCAACCGCGGCATTCGAATTATTATTGAAGACCGCCGGGAAGAAGGAAAGACGAATGAATACTATTACGAGGGCGGCATCAAGTCTTACGTTGAGCATTTAAACCGGACAAAAGAAGTGGTTCACAGCGAACCGATCTATGTAGAAGGCACAAAGGACGGCATCGCTGCCGAAATCGCTTTGCAGTACAATGAAGGATTTGCCAGCAATGTGTATTCTTTTGCCAATAACATCAATACGTATGAAGGCGGAACCCATGAATCCGGATTTAAAACAGCCTTAACGCGCGTGATTAACGATTATGCACGCAAAAACGGTTTAGTAAAAGAAGCAGAGACGAATTTATCGGGTGAAGATGTGCGTGAAGGGCTAACAGCCATTATTTCAATCAAGCACCCTGATCCCCAGTTTGAAGGGCAGACGAAGACAAAGCTTGGAAACTCTGAAGCCCGTACTGTAACAGATGCCGTTTTCTCTTCTCATTTTGAAACCTTTTTGCTGGAAAATCCGGCGGTTGCCCGCAAGATCGTTGAAAAAGGCTTGATGGCGGCCCGCGCCCGGATGGCAGCAAAGAAAGCACGGGAATTGACACGCAGAAAGAGCGCCTTGGAAGTATCTAGCCTTCCAGGAAAGCTGGCCGATTGTTCATCCCGTGACCCGGAAATCAGTGAGCTGTATGTGGTGGAGGGAGATTCAGCCGGCGGATCAGCCAAGCAAGGACGCGACCGCCACTTCCAAGCGATTCTCCCGCTTCGCGGAAAAATTATTAACGTGGAAAAAGCCCGTCTGGATAAAATCTTGTCAAACAACGAGATCCGCATGATCATTACCGCCCTTGGCACAGGGATTGGCGATGAGTTTGATATTTCGAAAGCCCGCTACCATAAGCTTGTCATCATGACTGATGCCGATGTAGACGGAGCACATATCCGGACCTTGCTGCTTACATTCCTCTTCCGCTATATGCGCCAGCTGATTGAAGCAGGATATGTGTATATCGCTCAGCCGCCGCTTTATAAAGTGACGCATGGAAAACGGGTTGAGTACGTGTACAATGATCGTCAGCTGGATGAAGTGCTTGCAACCCTTCCTGAAAACTCCAAGCCGGGCTTGCAGCGCTATAAAGGTCTTGGAGAGATGAATGCAGAGCAGCTGTGGGATACAACAATGAACCCGGATACGAGAACGCTGCTCCAGGTCAGCCTGGAAGATGCGATTGAAGCAGATGAAACGTTTGAAATACTAATGGGCGACCGCGTAGAACCGCGCCGGCAATTCATTGAAGAAAATGCCCTTTATGTTAAAAACTTAGATATATAAGTTGAACACGAGCGGTTTGCAAAAGGAACGAGCAGGATAGATCTTTGTCTATCCTGTCTGTCTTTTTCTGCAACCGTCCATATGTCTGTTCTTCATGTTCATACATCTAAAAGTTCGTTAAAGGAGGTTCTTTTACATGGCTGAAACGCCTCAATCAAGAGTAACAGAAATTAACATTAGCCAGGAAATGCGCTCATCGTTTCTGGATTATGCAATGAGCGTAATCGTTGCCCGTGCGCTCCCGGACGTCAGAGATGGCTTAAAGCCAGTTCACCGCCGGATTCTTTACGCGATGAATGACTTAGGCATGACTTCTGATAAAGCTTATAAAAAATCTGCCCGTATCGTCGGTGAAGTCATTGGTAAATATCACCCGCACGGTGATTCAGCTGTCTATGAAACGATGGTGCGGATGGCGCAGGATTTCAATTACCGTTATATGCTTGTAGACGGCCATGGAAACTTCGGTTCAATCGACGGGGATGCGGCTGCGGCTATGCGTTATACAGAAGCGCGCATGTCCAAAATATCCATGGAACTGTTGCGTGATATTACGAAAGATACGATTGATTACAAGGATAACTATGATGGTTCAGAAAGAGAGCCGGCGGTGCTTCCGTCCCGTTTCCCTAACTTGCTTGTAAACGGTACGTCAGGCATTGCGGTCGGCATGGCGACCAATATCCCTCCTCACCAGCTTGGCGAAGTGATTGATGGATTGATTGCCTTCAGCAAAAATGAGGAAATGTCCATACTTGAAATCATGGAGTATATTCCAGGTCCTGATTTTCCGACCGGCGGCATGATCATGGGAAGAAGCGGGATTCGCCGCGCCTATGAAACCGGGAAAGGCTCTTTAACCATCAGAGCGAAAGTGGATATCGAACAGCGCGCGAACGGCAAAGAAACCATTATCGTGAATGAATTGCCCTACCAGGTAAATAAAGCGCGCCTCATTGAAAAAATTGCAGAGCTGGTACGTGACAAACGCATTGACGGCATCACTGATTTGCGGGATGAATCAGACCGCAACGGAATGCGGATCGTTATGGAAATCCGCCGTGATGCCAATGCAAGCGTGCTTCTGAACAATTTGTACAAGCATACGGCGATGCAAACAAGCTTCGGAATTAATTTACTGGCGCTTGTAGACGGCCAGCCGCGGGTGTTAAGCATTAAAGAATGTCTGCATTACTATTTAGAGCATCAGCGGGTGATTATTCGCCGCCGGACAGAATTTGAATTGAGAAAGGCACAGGCGAGAGCGCATATTTTAGAAGGGTTAAGAATTGCGCTTGATCACATTGATGAAATTATCAGCTTAATTCGCAGCTCCCAAACAACCGAAATTGCGAAACAAGGGCTCATGGAGCAATTTTCCTTATCAGAGAAGCAAGCACAAGCTATCCTTGATATGCGCCTGCAGCGCCTGACCGGTTTGGAGCGAGAAAAAATCGAGGATGAGTATCAAAATTTAGTTCAACTCATTGCTGAACTAAAAGCTATTTTGGCTGATGATGAAAAAATCCTCGAAATTATTCGTGAAGAGCTGCTGGAAATCAAAGAGAAATTCAATGATGCCCGCCGTACGGAAATTATGGATGCCGGCGTGGAAGATATCATGGATGAAGATTTGATTCCTCGCGAGCAAATCGTTCTGACGTTAACACATAATGGTTATGTGAAGCGCTTGCCTGCCTCCACTTACCGCAGTCAAAAACGGGGAGGGCGCGGTGTGCAAGGCATGGGGACAAACGAAGATGACTTCGTTGAGCATTTGCTGACAACATCTACCCATGATACGATTCTCTTTTTCACGAATAAAGGGAAGGTATATCGTCTGAAAGGCTATCAAATCCCTGAATTCAGCCGGACGGCCAAAGGCATCCCGTTAATCAACTTATTAGAAGTGGAAAAAGGCGAATGGGTTAATGCCATGATTCGTGTCGAGCAATTTGATGCGGATGCCTTCTTGTTCTTTGCGACAAAATCGGGAATTGTCAAACGTACACAGCTGAAGGACTTTGCTAATATCCGGACAAACGGGTTGCGCGCTCTTAATTTAAAAGAGGATGATGAATTAATCTCTGTACGGCTGACTGACGGGCACAAGCATATCGTCATTGGAACACGCGATGGCATGATGATCCGTTTTGAAGAGGGAAATGTCCGGCAGATGGGACGGGTATCGACTGGTGTCAAAGGCATCCGGTTGTCTCCTGGTGACTGTGTTGTCGGCATGGAGCTGCTTCATGAAAATGATTACGTGCTGATCGTAACCGAAAACGGCTATGGTAAACGTACGCCTGAACAAGATTACCGCATTCAGACAAGAGGCGGAAAAGGATTGAAAACGTGCAATATAACAAGCAAAAATGGTCCGCTCGTCGCTATTAAAACAGTGAGCGGGGAAGAGGATCTTATGCTGATTACTGTTGGCGGCGTTCTTATTAGAATGGATGTAAATGACATCTCTATCACCGGCAGAAATACGCAAGGAGTTAAATTGATCCGTCTCCATGATGAAGAAACGGTGGCTACTGTAACGAAGATCGCAAAAGAAGAGGAAGAAGAGTTAGATGATTCCGCTTCTGAGGAAGAAGTTATAGAAGCCCATGAATAAAACAGAAAAAGCCGACTTTGTCGGCTTTTTCTTATTTCTAATCCACCCATTATTTGCTAGAATGTAAGTAAAAAAACCTGGGGGAAAAGAAGGATGTATGTACAGATAGAGGATTTGAAAGAGGGGGACATACTGCTTGAAGATGTGTTTGGAAAAACACAGATGCCCCTTATGGCCAAGGACACAGAGTTAACCAGCTTGCATATTCACATGCTTAAAGCTTTTTTAGTCGGCGGAGTAGAGGTGGCCGGAGGAGCTTCGGCGGAAAAGAAGCCAAAGGAAAAAGAATTGAAGGAAAAACCAGTGAAGCAGGCAGTTGTGTCTTCAAGTGAGCCTGCAGACTTTTTTCAGCAGTACCTGCAAAGCGTGGAGAACCATAAGAAAGAGTTTCAAAAATGGCAGGCCGGGGGCAGCATAGATATTGTTAAAGTTCGTGAAATGATTGTACCGCTGCTTGACCAGGCAATAGGCCAGCCGGAAGTGTTTTTGGAAATATCTAACTATTCAGATCCGAGCGACTATATTTCTCATCATTCCATTGCCACCGGTTTAATAAGCGGCATGATTGCTATGCAATTAAATTGCGAGAAGGGAACGGTCGTTCAATCAGCTCTCTCTGGTGTATTGGCGGATTGCGGCATGGCGAGAGTGAACCCGCGCATTTTATTAAAAGAAAGCTCCCTCACATCTGCAGAAAGAAAAGAAGTCAATAACCACCCTTTCTTCAGCTATAAGATGGTAAAGGATATAAATCTTTTAAAGCCGGAGACAAAATTAGCCATATTCCAACACCATGAAAGGCTTGATGGTTCAGGATATGCCAAGGGTGTCAAAGCAGACCAGCTCCTGCCGATTTCCCGGATTGTTGCATTAGCTGATGCTTTTCATGCCATGACGACGGATCGTCCATACAGAAGAAGACACCTCTTATTTAAGGTGCTCGAAATGTTCAGGCAGGATTTTTTCGGGCAGTTTGATTTAGAAGCTGTTAAAGCATTAACGAACGTATTCACCAAACTTCCTTCTGGGACGGTTGTTCAGTTATCAGACGGGCAGAAGGCGACGATTCTTTTTGTTAAACAGCAGCATCCGACCAGACCGCTCTTGCAGCTGCAGAAGGACGAAACGATTGTGGATCTTGAAAAGAGAAGGGATCTTTACATCGAATCCATTCTTTGACCCTTTCATAGCGGCTCTGAAGGATGACGGCTAATTTTTCAGAACCGCTTACAATATGTGCTGCATGTTCAGGTGCCTGTTTTTTGTGAATCTTTATTGCTGGAATAGCATATACTAAATAATTTATAAAAAAATCCTTAAATGTGTTGACCAATAGAAATAAAGGTGATATATTATAAAA
>NZ_BCVF01000009.1 GCF_001591605.1 Bacillus badius NBRC 15713
GATCAATTCGTTGTCGTTATCAGCGACAGCTATATTATAATAGCACGCATACATTTTAAAGTCAACTGCTTTTCAAAACTTTTTTTAAAAAGATACTAGGTTCTTTTTAAATTTTCATTTGGTATTAGCAGCAGATAAAAATATATCATAGCTTAATAGAAAAAGTCAATCCTATTTCAAACACTTTTTAACTGACAAGTCCATTTCTCATCAGCCGCTTTTCACCCAGCTGCATACTATTAAGCTGCTTCAGTTTTTAAGTTTGGAATAAGCAAATTAAACTTTCTATTATTTAAATTCTTTCCTCAATCCAGAATAGCTCTTTAAAATCAACTCTCTCTGAACAAATCATATATATAGGAAAGAATTAGTTAATTTTATCAAGAGAGAGATTGTTTGACCCACAAGAAAAAGGAAACTTAACAGCCTTTTCTTTGGCTTCGAAATACAGTTGAACTGGTTGTGAAAAGATGAACCGAAATTTCCTCTCTCTATAAAGAAAAGATGTCGGTTTTCTTGTGGATTAAGAACCGATTAAGTGATAATAAAGTTATTCCATTAAAGGGACAGATAATTGAAGAAGGGATTATACAAAATTTATAGTAAAGAGTGAGTATATATAATGATGGCGGTGATGAAAATTAAAGTAGAGTATCCGTTTAAGCCTACAACGAATCAATATTTACTCCCTGGTCAGTTCTTGGCAGGTTTAATGGGATGGGTTGGGGGAAATCCTCCTGTTGCAGAAGATTTGGTTGGATGTAAAATCGTTGAACAAGGTTCAGTTCATATTAAAACAATTCGCGAAACAGGGCTAGATGGGAAGATTCTGGGTCATCGTCCATTAGCATTGGACGAAATTGAAGCAGACTATTTTCGTTCTCAAGAATCGTTTGACGGGTGTATGCTTTTGAAGGGCTTTAAAGAATTGCGGCCTATTACAAGAGAAGAATAGGAAAAATATAAGACATTTTCTATTTGGGGTTACGAGGTAATTAAAATATTAGCCGAGGATTATTTTGTCACCAACAAGTGAAAATGATTAAACTTTTTTATAAAAATCTTATACTTAGCTAAAATAAAAAACTTCATTTTGATCAATCCTTTTTCAATATGACTGCTTTTAACTTAACGTAAAATAACGGGTTTAAGGATGTTTTTGCTGTCGCTGGATTTCAAAGCTGCATCTTCACCGACACTCCTCATTATCATTCCTCACTGATTGGAATGATGAGGAGGAGTACCTGCGTTAAGCATTTATTGGCCCCTCCTATTCGCTAGATTATTTTCCTGAATCAGCCAGCATAGTCTCCCTTTGTACAAATCAAATTTTAACAACCTTCTTTCACAAGAAGAAAAGAAGAAAACAACGTTGGAAGCTTAAAATCAAACTTCTTTTTAAATACTACTAACAGAAAAAGTGATCTATTGCTTTCTCCTGGGCCATTGGTGTCTTGCGTGTATGTTTATGAACCGCAACTCGCATTTGTTAAGCGATACGCCATGGCTCGCAGCCGCTGTTGCACATCTCCCTTTCTTGATAAAGAATAGGCCGTAGATCAATATAAAGCAGCAGAAAGGAAGGAAATGATGAAAAACAGTGTGCACAGCAAATTAATGGGCCAGCTTATTTATAATGAATCTTATCCAGCATATGAACGGACAATTGGAAAAATAAACTGGAAGTTAGATGCGCAAGAAACGGCCGATGTCACGGTGCTAATTCAAAAGGCAGAAAAGCTTTTTGTCTGCCTTGAGGATTTTGACAAAAAAGCCAAAGCCCGTATAGCAGAAAAATTGATTGCTTATAAAAATGATTGTTGGCCTGAATATGATGAAAACGATGAGGATTTAAATTGGGAAGCCGTTGACAACGGGCTTTACGATATTACAGAGAGGGAATTTGCGGAAGCACTCACCCTGCACGACATTGTCATTAAGACTGAGAGCATTTATTGTGAGTATCTTGACGGCGATTTGTTCGGCGGACATAGAGTCCATGCTTGTTTTGATGATCATTATTCACTGCTGGAGGCTACTATATAAGAAAGGCAGGAAAGCAAACTCTTCCCCTTCTGTTTATCTCCCTTTCTCTTTTTCCAGAGGGAGAGCATGTTGAGAATTTTTAAATAATCCAACCAAACAGGTCCTGGATAAATGTCTGTTTTCTCCCTTGAACCCAGCAGATTTTCTTTAAATCTGCTTATAGAAAAGCCTATACCTGCTCTCCTTGAAGAAACAGGTATAGGCTTTTAGCCGTTCGCTTTCTATTCTTATTTAGTCATTCCAAAAATAACACCTGAAATATAAGGGATCAGCCAAATCACCCAGACGAGAATACTGAATGTATGAAACTTTACTTGCATGTGCTTGTCTTTCCGGACAATGACAATGGTTGCCCAGACAGCATGGAATAACATCAGCAAGATAGCCAATAAGCCGGTAATGCCGTGAAAACTAAATAAGAAGCTTTCCTCGGCTAATTTCCCCATAATGGTTGTTCCAGCTGTATCGCATATTAAACCTAGCCAAAAGATCGATACATGCCAAGTTTTCAGCTGTTTTTGAAATTTCTCTGCCCACACTCCAATTGTATAAAAAACAAGGGCCAACGTAATAAAAATGATTGCATACATTAACATAATTGTTCCTCCTCTTAGTTAAGAAGATCAGATTTATCACTTTTTTCTGCTTGAGCTTATAATAAAAAAGGAATATGAACGCAAAATGAATATTGCATTACATTTTTAGCATCGTTTTTTATAAGTATAAACATCAAAGAATAGTAAATAATCAATTCTATAAAAGATAGATCAAAATAAATACTCAGAACTAATAAGGTCCTTTTCTAAATGAGCGTTCATCCCTTGTCCTGTATGGGTTCTTTCCAGAAACGAAGAAGTCTGTATTTGATAAATTCATAAGACCACAAGCTATCTATTGAATAATCCACAGCTCAGAGGCAATTGAATGATATCAAAATCTACTTAGAAGCAATCATTTGTCTTTCACAAAAATTAGTGACAATTATTTGATACAAGTAAAAGATAACAGACAATCTATTGATATATAGAGAAAGAAAAAAGAAACGGGCTCTTAAAAAGAGCCCGTTTCTTTAAAAAAACTTAGCGCTGGTGATAAAAACAAAAAACATATGGAGACATGTTAACTTTTTTAAGCACGGAAAACAGCCTTGTTTCAATAAAATTTTAAAAAACAAGGCTTCAAATCCAATGCAAGGCAGGTACTTTTCCGGTTTGGAGATATTCAGTGTACTTGGCCTGATGAACTTTATCATATGGAATTTTCTTTAACTCTTGAGGTAGTTCTCGCCGGTAAATCGTCCGGAAATAGGCGCCGATGGACGTATGGAACGAGAATTTCCCTCTTTTGCTCATTTGCGTTTTAATATGCTGTTCAAATTGATCCAGGCAGCGGAAAAATAAGCTCTCTGCCCATGCATCACGGTATGTATAACGTCCTTCACTTTCATTTTCATCGATCAGGAATTTGACAATATCAAGCACCTCTTGTTTAAAGGATAGCATAATGTCAAAGAGATCCCTTGGTTTGTAGCGCAGCTTCAGTCCATCCAGTACATAAAGCGTATTTTCCTGGAACTTGGCTAGAAGCGGCTCGACATGAAATTCATCTGTGTTCTCTTTCACGCATTCAGATTTTAAGCGAAACAGGACTTTGCGAATCCATAGCTGACGGCCGCGCACTTGCACGCCTGTATATTCCACCTCGAACAAAGGCTGCAAAATGGCTAATACTTCCCTTACCCCTTTTGCCCGTTTTTTTAATTTGTCTTTTAACGTCGCCATTGTCCGTGATTGTTCAAGTGCGGCTACTTCGTTTTTATGATCAAGCTTGGCGATTCCGTGGCGAAATTGGTTGAACAGGGAAAACATTAATTCAAACGCCTCTGGATTAGATGTGCGCACGAATTCTGCCACAATGGTTGTGTCCAGGAGAGTATGAGGGACAATAAAGTAGTTTAATTCATGACCGGCTTTCAGTTCAGGTGTTGTATACTCTTTATAGTTCGCCAGCACCCATGCAGGCAAGCCGTTTGCCAAGACCTCCTCATAGAGAAAGCCATGCTCTTCTAAAAACTTTCGTCCAGCATGCATCGTTGAATAAGCCACGTGCAGCTTCTTGCTCCAAAAAGCCAGATTAAATTCCTGGACTTTGCCCTGGCTGTTCTTTTCGATGTGAATTTGTTTCAGAATGGACAAAAGAACGGCATAGGCACTTGCCGGAACTTGCTTATTTTTGTCTTTTTGAAAAGTCCGAAGCTCTTCTAGCAGCTGATGCGGAAAACGGAAACCGTCCATTTTCACTAATTGCCGTTTGTTTTGTTTACGGAATTTTGCCATCTTCATACCCTCCCTTCTAGCGTTTTATGTATAAGTATGTCTATTATACACGACCCCCTTTTCCAAAAAGGCGCTCTCTAAGAGAAAAGTGGCAAATTTTTAATCGCTGTTCAGCCCAGTCAGGACAAGGGCTCAGCGATTTTTTAAATTTTTTTCAAGTGCACGGGTAGGACGGAGCAAAATGGAAAGTGGCAAGGTGAAAATGGAAAGGCTGTTTAAAAAAAAACAGCTAAAACGTTGATTTAATCACTTTTTCTGAAAGTCGCCTTTTTGAAAAGGTGCACGGGTAGGACGGAGAAATTTTAAAATGGCAAAAAAAAGGTGCACGGGTAGGACGGAGGGAAAAGTAAAATGGCAAGAAAGGTGCACGGGTAGGACGATAAATGGCAAAAAAGCGGCAATTTTCGACTGAATCAGGCGCTTTTTATCCATGTTTAGTAAAATAAAAGTGGAAAAGGTGTACGGGTAGGACAGAACAGAATGGAAAATGGCAAGACAGATGCACGGGTAAGACGAAGGAAAACGGAAAGTGGAAAGGCAAAGTGCACGGGTAGGACGAGAAATGGAAAGTTTAGTGGGGAATGGCAAGCTCATGTTAGCGAACGGCCGCCGGCGCCTTTTCTATTTGACCTGTAAAGTGGCAAGTTGCCATTTTGCAGAAAGAACTGGCATAATGAAGAGACCACATAGACAGAACGACTTGGGGAGAGATAGCATGAATGAATATATTAACCCTAATAAGCTCGCACTTAGTGATGATTTTTTTAAACTGGCCGTATTAGAAGAGGTTCAGCGGTATTTTTCAAATAGCTTCATTATTGAGGAATGGCAGCAGTATGTAATGAAAGAGATCAATCAAACGTTTGATAATCAGAAAACATATAGAAGCTTTGATTATTTGTGTGAGATTGTACGCTCTCTGTTAGTAAATAAAAAAGTCACACAGGAAAATATACGCGAGGTTTTCAAGGAGCACCATAAGCATGTGCTTGAGCAGATTGGCGAGTACGTTAACGAGGACTTTCCGCTCGATGTCCACTTAAGTGTGAATGAGGCAGCTGTTCAATTAGCAAAAGAAGAACGGCATTTAGTATCTAGCATGGACTATCAGTTTCATCTCGTAAGAAACATTGTGACGCAGCCTAAAGCGTTTGTGTCGGCTGGAGAGTCGGACGATGTGTTTCAAGCGGAAATTAAAGATTCCCGTGGCAATGTCCATGGAATGGCACGCGTGAATGTAGCGGGAGGACTGGACATGCCTTTTACAGATGAAGAGCAAGAATACTGGGACAAGCTTCGCACCGCTTTTAGTGCCATGGATGAAATGACGGCTGATATCTTTGATATTATTTGCTTTTTATTTCTCTTTGCTCCGAAAGATGAAGACGGCTATTTATATTTCCATTCCAATGATGCGCTCAAGCTGAGAAGCAACCTGGTGGATCCAAACAGCAGCTTGGAGGTACGGGAGCGAGATCGCTTTAACATTATGTCCCGAGTGAAGGCTTTGTCAAATATCTGGATTTCCTTGAAAGAAGGAGAAGTCATTGAGGTCGATGAAAGTGATTTGAAGGAAAGTAAAAAGTATAAGTACCGGGATTTTCAGAAAATGTTTGAAGTAGGAAAAGTTCGGGCGGCCTATGATGAAAACGATAAGTTTTTAGGCATTTATGCTTGTCAAATTAAACCGACCTCTTTGTTGACGTCCTTCTTAAATGAGAATAAGCGCTTAGGCATTATTGATTTGAGCGCGCTTGAGTTCCATCCTGTCCGGCAGCGTCCGGAGAAGCGTTTATCGCGTTATCTTGCGACGCAATGGTTTATCCGCCTATCCAAAAATAACTTATACCAGCCATTTACGGTTAAAACGCTCGTACGTGAAATTGATTTTCCAGTCAGAATGAGAGGATTGGATATGTATGACCGTTTTGTCAAAGCTTTAGACGAGTTAAAGGCGAAGGGAATTGTGAAGGATTGGTATTTCACAGAGCCGGTGGATTTCAGCTTGTTTGGCAAAACGGGCTGGCTGTCCTATTTTCACGGACTGAAAGTGGCTATTATTCCTTCAGCGGAAATGCTGGAAAAAAACAAAAGAAAGCTATCTATATTACAGGATCAGCATCAGGTGGATTCTTTAGCAATCAACCAAATGATTGAATCACTTACCCAGCCGGTGATTATTCAGGAAATGGGACAGCGACGAGGAAGACCGGCATCATTTGAACCTGTGGTCAAAAAAGCTGCCGTGGGGAGAGAAACTGCCCCTGCTCCGTCCCAGCCGGTGATTGGGAAAGAAGAGCCCGCCCCGGAAATTACAGAAGATTCCTTAACGGCTGAGATGGTGATCGCAGAAAGAGAACGGCGCGGGCTGTCTCTTGCAAAAGCGGCCAAGGAAATTGGCATCGGCTATAACACGTTAAAGCGCTTTGAAAATAAAGAAACCAAAAGAAGAAATAAAAAGAACGATTTAAAAATTGTTCAATGGCTAAAAAAATCGCAATTGGAAGAGTAATCCTGTATAAAGAAAAGCCAAGTCTTAGACTAGACTTGGCTTTTCTTTTCTTTTCTTTTCTTTATACAGTCCTCCGGTAGTTCATAAGGGCTTCTCAGTCGTTCATGCAAGAAGCTGAAGAAGGCGACTCCCCGCAGCGGAATGGATGCTATTTTTAACAGAGTTACCCGAAAAATATTTATTTGTTTCTTCATATCTAGAAAAGAAGAATGGAAAGAAGGAAGAAACGAAGAAAAAAATATAGGAAGATTGGTTTTTAAATAGCATTAAATCCATTTGATCCTCATCTTCCTTTCCCAAATCAAATAAACTAGATGACAGCAGAAAGCGCGCTGTTAAAAACAGCTCGTAAAATGGGTGATTATGTGTGAGACAGAAAACGTTGTTTATACTTCTTTGATCATTTCAACACGATTGCCAAAAGGATCCCTGAATTCAAAACGTTCAAAGTGAGGAATCGGGACAGAGCTAAGTATAGGGATGTTATTATTTTCTAATACTTCCTTCCAGTAGAAAAGGTCCGTCACTTGATAAGCTAAATGAGCTTTTGTAATGTGGCGGTCTACTCCTTCCTCTGTTCCAATGTGAACTTGTTTGTCACCGACTTGCAGCCAAAAGCCCCCGCGTTTTTTTAAAGCGTCTGGCTTCGTTATCTCCTCTAATCCTAACACTGTACAATAAAAATGCCGCGCTTCTTTTTCCGCTCCCTTTGGAATGGTGATTTGTGCGTGATGTAATCCAACAATCATATCGAGCCCTCCTCCTCTATCCTTCTTACCTATAATAGCGTCATTATGAAAATTTTTCCACAGGATAAGAGGAGTATGTATGTGCATATGCCAAGAAGAACTTTTATAGAAATATACAAATAAACTTTTAAAGAAAAGAAGAAACGTTTATTCTAAAACGATTGATTCACTGATTAGAGCTTCGTTGTAAGGAACCAAGCTGAAATACAAATAAACGTTCTCAAGAGTTTCAAGAATGAAAACTGACAAGCAATGCTCCCGCGAATTCGCTGCGGGAGCGATGCTTTTGCTAACTTTACAGAGTTCTTAGATTCCAGAGGTATTCATCAAAACGATACGCCAGCCATCTGGATCTTCCACAGTTACCCCTCTTTCCAGCCAATAAGGATTCTCCGGCTCCACTGCCGGATAGCCCATATGCTCCAAACGTTTTGCCATACGCTGAATCCCTTCAATATTTGGCATATACAGTACAAGCAGATTATCCTTTGTAGGGGCCGGGCACGGGCTGCCGTCAACATGTTCCGTAAACTCCAAATGATAGGCAGCATTCGGCAGTCCCAGCATAAGTCCCGAATAGCCTTGATGATCAGTAAAGGAGCCAATTTTATTCAGCCCGACTCCTTCGCAATAAAATCGTTCAATTTCCTTTAACTGATGAGTGGGGCGCGCTATTCTTACTTGTGCCACCTCTAGCTCATTTGGCCATTGTTCGTGTATCAATTCTCTTCTCTCCCCTTCCTTGTGACATTCAATAATAAGTATAAAGGAAGGAGTCTTTGTTTGCTGCTCTATGCAAGTACAAACGGATCTCTATCTTTTCCGAAGAGATAAGCAAATGCACAGCTAGAACAAAAAATATTTATACGAATAAACGTTTATAGGAAGAAAAGAAGAAATAATTCTTCTGAATAGAGCAGAGTGAAATCATGTCATTCATTTCTAAAGAAAAAGATAGTGATATCCTAACTAATGGAGCGCCGCCAGCTTTTTCGATCAAGCAGCACTGCTAATTTGGATCACTATCTTTTGAGTTATTTAATTTTTTGCTTCTTTTAAATATTTTTCTAAGGCTTCTTCAATGAGAATATAGATGTTTTTTTCCTGAATGAGTGACTGCATTTTCAGCTCTTTATGTAAATCCGTTCGTAAATCAAAAGATACACGCTTTCTCTCCACTTTCTTTTCTTCCTTTCTTGGTTGGTTTATTTCTTCTTTTAAAGGAATGTTGTTATCTTCTTCAATGGTTTCAGCTAATGCCTGTGTAGGCGTAATGGTTTTCTGCAGGCGTTTTCTGTTTTTAATGTCATTCACCTTTGACACGTTGGATCAGCTCCTTGTAGAAATTTCGATATTGCTCCAGTGCTTGTTTCAGTTCTGTATTTTCATTGAATCCATATAAAGAAAGTCTTCCAATAGGAGCTTTGCGTGTAATGATCGTCTCAAATACCTCATCCGGATAATCTTCTGCAATCAGCTCATTAAAAGCTTTTGCATCACTGCGTCTTACATCATTCATAGTCCGCAAAATTCCTAATACTTGAGTGCCGCGGTTCCCTAATTCATTGGCGCTGGTGACAGAGTCCATAAAGTTTGGGATAGCGGAGTAGCTCCAGTTTGAACATTCGAACATCACGACGACGTATTCGCTGGCGCAAAGTGCATTGGTTGTTTGTTCAGAAAGTGACGGCGGCGTATCAATCACGATAAAATCATACTGGTCGCGCACTTGTTCTAATGCTTGATCAAGAACGAGGATTGGTTTTTCACCTGCAGGAATGGTTTCTCCTTGATAGGTGCGGCCTGTATAGATCCACCGGGGCATGGTTGCCAGGAAGTTATTAGCAGGCAATAAATCCAGATGATCATTGACCGGAACGATATAGCTCTTGATATCGCGCTGCTGCATCGCTTCTAGGACGGATTTTCCCATAAACTCATTGGCAGGCTGCCCGCTTAGAAGTTCGGTTAAATTCCCTTGACTATCCATATCTACGGCGAGGACACGATAGCCATCTTCCTGCATCAGGTGAGAGAGGATGCCTGTTGTCGTTGACTTTCCGCAGCCCCCTTTTTGGATTCCCATTGTAATTGTAATAGCCAATGTTCATATCTTCCTTTCTTCCAATATTGTTTTCTTCTTTTATTCATTCTACACTGAATCCTGTATCCCTTCCACTTTTTCATTTCTTTTCCTAGATTAAGAGGATCGATAAAAGAGCTTCTATACGTATCATACTTTGAGAGGCTCTTTGTTGCAAAGCACGAATGCAGAAAAGCTGTCTCATTTGTTTATAAGACAGCTAAAAAAACCATTCTTCTTTTCTTCTTTTTAATAAACGTTGTTTGGATGTTTGATTGGTTTTTATGTTAGAGAATATCCTCTTAAGTCGTTTGTTTGCGCTATTGATGAAGTGCAAGCAGCTAGTTTGCTTCTAAAAACAGAATCGTTGTATAGGCAGTAATTACAATTGGAGAGTAAGGACCAGCGAAATGGGCTTTGGCAACCCGAACATAAGGCCCCAGGCCAGTGCTGTATAAGATCCACTTTACATTTACAACGTTGTTTTCTTCTTTTCTTTCTTTATATCTTTTTATTTGATGTATTCTCCTGGGGTCTGGCTAATGAAAGAAGGAACAGCTGATTTTAATAGAGTCCTTCTTGTGCGCACGCTTCTTCCTTATGTACGTACGGCCTTGATGCTGAAAGAGTAACTGAAAGCCCTCTTTTAACCAGAACAAGCCCGATGTTAATTTTATTGCATTGTTTTCTTCTTTTGAATAAACGTTTATACTTTCTTTCCCTTAAATAAAGAAAGATTCTAATTTGCTAAATGATTCTAGACGTCTTTCTCCAGGCTAGTGCATGAGAGTCTATTTTTTTTCTTGCATGTTTCCTGTCGTGGATGTGGTCCGAGATGTCAGAGAGGAGGTGCCGGCCAATCCGTTCACTTTAAAAGCTGGTGGGCCTCTCAGAAAAAATAAAGCAAGAGGCTTTGTTTTCGTGAAGGTGAATGCTCTAGATTAAAACAAGAAATATTTATACCTTCTTTCCTTCCAACGTTGTTTTCTTCTTAAATACTTTTTGTCTGTCCTTTCTTCACTGAAAGCAGAGATTGGCCAGGAGCTTTCAGAAGGGAGAAGCAAAGGCACGATTAGACAAACGTGACAGGTCTCATCCTTCACATGTTCACCATAGAGTTTTTTATTACTCACGTATAGGAGAAGCTAATCATCCTCCTGTCTTCTCAAAAATAAGTAATAAATTGATTCTTTGTTTCGTTGTTTTCTTCTTTTCAATAAACGTTGATAAGTTCTTTTCAATAAATAAAGAAAAGAATACTTTTTTAGTACAAGGCAAAGAAGAAGCTGTTTCTATTCACGTTTTTGTCATCAGCCCTTGAAGTGGATGCATAACTTTTTAGTAAAGGCAGAAACGAAGAGGGTGACCAATGACGAATAGAGATGATAATGCTTCGAACTTTTCTTTGCTAGTGGTCAGTCTGTTATTTCTTATATGCGCTTTCATTCTTGCCGCAAGTATTTTTTCGAGGGAAAGACAAGCTGTGTATGAGTATTTGCAGAAAAATGTAGAGACAGTTTCTCCGCCTATTTTGATGACGATGCTTGCAGCCGAGCTTCCTGCTTTTTCTTCTAATCATGTCAAAAAGAATCCATCCTCTATTATTTCGCTAGGGTTTGAGTTAGCGACGAATATCAACATAGGAGATGTTCGCAGTTTAGTGGGAAATGAGTTGCCAGGGTTTGAAATCTATAAAGATGAAATCCTCGTTACTGGGAAAGGAACTAATTTTGCTACTCTTCCTATTGAGTCGGCTCCTCCCTTAGAGGATACGCTTAACACAACGGATACAGCCAAAGATCCGCCAACAGAGCCTGACCCAGATAGGGGGAAAGTGAATCCGCCCAAGCGGAAGAGTTTTTATATTTACCACACCCATAGCTGGGAGTCTTATTTGCCATTGCTCGGTCTGGAAGGAAACCCGGATGCTGATAAAGCTGTTGATTCTAAAATGAATGTTACGGCAGTCGGCGAAATGCTCGGGAAGGAACTTGAAAATCTGGGATTGGGCGTAACGGTAGATAAAACGAATATGGGGGAAGAGCTGAAAAGGAAAGGATGGAAAACAACCAGATCATATAAAGTGTCCCGGACATTCGTTCAAGCAGCCATGGCCGAAAACGGGGATTTACAATATTTTATTGACCTGCATCGAGATTCTTTAAGAAAGAAGAATACCACCGTTTCTATTAATAATAAAAGCTATGCCAAAGTCGTATTTGTTGTCGGCAAAAACAATCCTAACTTCAATGAGAACCTTAGCCTAGCAAAAGCCATCCATAACATTCTGCAGCAGCAGTACCCTCATTTAAGCAGGGGGATTATTGGCAAAAGCGGAAAAGGCGTGGATGGAGTCTATAATCAAGATTTATCCCAGCGCTCGATTCTCATTGAGATAGGGGGCGTTGATAACAACATGGATGAATTGCGCAATACGACTAAGGCGTTAGCCTATGCTATAAATGAATATTACCGGAAGGCCAAGAGAGTAGGGGGAGAAGGTGAGTGAAAGAGTGTTCATCCTTCACCTCCTGTTTTCAACTTTAATAAAGGAACGTTTATTTCTTCTTTTATTTTAATGTTGTTTCCTTCCTTCTTTCTTTCATACATAGCTTCTACACATAAGATTTAAAAAATGAGGGGCTACATAAAACCAAGCAGAACCGTTTTATCCAATAAAAAGAACCGTTCTCTCCTGTAGCAATAAAGAAAGGAGAACGGTTCTTTTTGATGAAAGCAGACTTTTCCTTCGCTCATGTTTTTAAACGGCGCCGCCTTTACAGCACACTAAGATCTTCATCTCGTATATCGCTAATAAACATATGACCGGGAGCGTGGGTAATCATGAGCGGCGGCTTGCTTTGTAAAGCCACTGCCTGAGGCGTTACGCCGCAAGCCCAGAAAACGGGAACTTCTCCTTCGCGAATGGTGACGGCCTCGCCAAAATCCGGCTCGGAAAGATCGGTGATGCCAATCTGGCCCGGCTCGCCAATCTGGATAGGCGCACCGTGCACGGCAGGGAAGCGGGTGGTAATTTGAGTGGCGCGGATTGCCTCCTTAGGCAGCATAGGCCGCATGCTGACAACCATAGGACCGTCAAATATGCCTGCTTTTTCACATGAAACATTTGTTTTATACATCGGAACGTTTTTATGTTCCTCAATATGCCGAACCGGAAGGCCATTGGCTAGTAGCGCCGTTTCGAATGTAAAGCTGCAGCCCAGCAAGAAGGCGACCATATCGTTTTCCCAGTATTCTGTTATATCGGTCGTTTCCTCCGTGAAGATGCCCTCTTTATAGATGCGGTATTTAGGAAGATCTTTGCGAATATCTGCCTTCTCAGCGATTTTTTTGGGATGAAAGCAACCAGGATCGGTTACATCGAGCAAAGGGCAGGGCTTAGGATTCCGTTGGCAAAACAGCAGGAAATCAAAAGCGCAGTCTTTTTTTAAAACGACCAAATTAGCTTGGGCAAATCCATTGGCCATGCCCGCAGTCGGTCCAGTGATCTCTTGTTTCCGAATAAGCTCCCTAATCTGGCTGGCAGACATCTGGTCAGCATGTATCATTTCTAAACCTCCCATGAAGATTATTTAAATAGCAATGGCAGCTGTTCAAATAGTGTCATTATTCCCAAGCATCCCATAATCATAACGACGAATGCGCCCGTGATGGTCAGCCATAATGGATGTTTATAGTCTCCGACAATATTTTTCTTGTAAGCGGCGATCAGCAACGTTCCTAATGAAAGCGGCAGAATGAGCGCATTAAGGGCACCGACTAGCAGTAGGACTTTCACAGGGCGTCCGACTAACGCAAACGTTGCCGTAGAGACCAGGATAAACAGGATAATGACCCAATTGTGGTATTTTTCCAGTGCCGGGCTGAACGAACGAATAAATGAGACAGAAGTATAGGCTGCTCCTACAACAGAGGTAACGGCAGCGGCCCACATAATGACACCAAATATTTTATAGCCGATGTCGCCGACAGCCAGTTGGAAAACAGAAGCTGGCGGGTTGTCTGGATCAATTGCCAGCCCTTGCGAAACGACGCCGAGTACAGCCAAGAATAAAGCAATCCGCATAATTCCTGTCGCTGTAATTCCCATAATCGAGCTTTTCGTTACTTCCGGCAAAGAATCAATCCCCTTAATTCCTGCGTCTAACAAACGATGCCCGCCGGCAAAGGTGATATATCCTCCAACTGTTCCGCCAACAAGCGTGACAATGGCTAGTATACTGATTTTTTCCGGTTTTACCGTATTGGCGAGCGCTTCCCCGACAGGAGGGGAGGTAGAGAGTGCTACATACATCATCAGCAGGATCATGACAAAGCCAGCTGCCTGGGCAATCCGGTCCATCGCTTTTCCGGCTTCTTTTACGATAAAAATGAAGATGGCGAACGCCGCGCTAATTATCGCTCCGGTAATGGGTTGAATGCCAAGCATGGCATTGAGCCCGAGACCCGCCCCGGCAATATTGCCAATGTTAAAGGCAAGCCCTCCCATCACAATTAAGACGGCCAAAAATACGCCTAATCCCGGCAATACCTTGTTAGCAATCTCTTGTCCGCGCAAGCCTGAAACAGCAATAATCCTCCAAACATTCATTTGGGCAAAAACATCTAAAATTAAAGAAATTAAAATAACGAAGGCAAAGCTTGCGGCCAGCTGCTGGGTAAAGACGGTTGTTTGAGTGAGAAAGCCCGGACCGATGGAGGAAGTAGCCATTAAAAAAGCGGCGCCGAGCAAAACACTCCTATTGCTGGTTTTTTTCTTTGTTTTTACAACGGTTTCTCTTTTCAGTTCTGCCATATAGATGCCCCTATCTAGTTAATAATTGAAAGAATAGAAATGCAGTGTTTTTCCAGAGTGTCCTTGATGTATTTGGCAAAAGCGAGTGCATGCTCTCCATCGCCATGGATGCAAACGGTATCTGCTTTTAAGGGAACAGCAATATTTTGCTGAGAGATGACTGTTCCCTCTGTTACCATTTTCACTACCTGTGACACAGACTGTTCCTGATCTGTAATCAAGGCGCCAGGCTCTGAGCGGGACGTCAGCTTTCCGTCTGATTGATACGTACGGTCGGCAAACACTTCATGTGCGGTTGGCAAACCAATTTTTTCTCCCGCTTTTGTCAATTCACTTCCCGCCAGGCCAAATAAAACAAGTGACGGGGAAATATCGTATACAGCTTGAGCAATCGCCTCGGCCAATGAAGCGTCCCTGGCCGCCATATTATATAAAGCGCCATGGGGTTTTACGTGCTGCATCGTTTCATTATGTACAGATAAAAAGCCTTGAAGAGCGCCGACCTGATAAACGACCATATCATAAGCTTCTTGTGCTGTAATTTTCATTTCCCGCCGCCCGAAACCGTTCAGATCCGGCAGGCCTGGGTGCGCGCCAACTTTCACTCCGTTGTCGATAGCTAGCCGAACAGTTTCTCTCATCACGCCAGGGTCACCCGCATGAAATCCGCAAGCAATATTGGCAGAGGTCACATACCTCAAGATTTCCTTCTGTTCTCTCAGCCTGTAGCGGCCATAACTTTCTCCAATGTCGCAATTCAAATCTACTTGAAACATCATTTTCCTCCCTGCAGACTTTTTTTCAGAGCGCTGCCTAAAACGAAAGCGTTTACAGTAAAAATAACTAAAGTTCCGTAATTAGGAACTTTAGTTTTGAAATGTAAAGTCATTGTAGCATAAAACAAAATGTCTGAATAGACTTTCTTGTCGGATTAATAGAAAATACAGAACTGACGTAATATTGGCTTTTTTGCGCTTGTTTTTTCTTTTTGTCCTCTTTATAATTTAAAATAATCCATTTTTAAAAACATTTGTACCGAATAATGAAACTAATAGGGGTGTTAATATGAGTCATTCTTTTACAGAGATCGACATAAAACCTTTAGGTGACTCTGCATTGATCGTCCAGCTGGGTGAAGGCATAACCCCTTCTATTCATCAAAAAGTGAGAGCGCTCTCAACAATATTAGAAGCTCAGCCATTCAAGGGATTTATTGAATCCGTGCCGGCTTTTCATAACATTACTGTTTATTATGATCCCGTAGCCGTTCAGCAGAATCAATCCAAATACGGGGAGAGGACTGATCGACTGCTGACGTCTTTTGAAGCTGTTTGCCAAGAAATCAATAAGCTGCTTGAACAAGTAGATGAGAGGAAAGAGGCGGAAGCAAGGCTAATTGAAATTCCCGTTTTATATGGAGGCGAGTACGGGCCTGATTTAGAGGCGGTAGCCGCGTTCCATCATGTATCGGCAGAAGAAGTTATTCAAATACATACGCAAAATGAGTGTTTAGTCTATATGATCGGCTTTGCTCCCGGTTTTCCGTTTATGGGCGGGATGGATGAAAGAATTGCTACGCCGCGCAGGGAAAATCCCCGATTGGCTATCGCACCCGGCTCTGTCGGAATTGCCGGCAAGCAAACAGGTGTTTATCCGCTTGAGACGCCAGGAGGATGGCAGATCATTGGCCGCACGCCTCTGGAGCTGTTTCGTCCGGATTCGTTTCCGCCAACGCTGCTGCAGGCTGGAGACCGAGTGAGGTTTGTCAGCATGTCTTCTGAAGAATACAAGGCTTATAAGGAGCGAAAGCGATGACGATCAGGGTGCTGAATGGAGGTCTGTTGACAACTGTACAGGATTTGGGAAGATATGGAGCGCAAAAATACGGCGTCATTGCAAGCGGAGCGATGGACGCTTATTCGTTGCGCGTAGCCAATTTGCTAGTCGGAAACCAGGAAAATGAAGGGGCGCTCGAAATCACCTTATGGGGCACGTCCTTATCCTTTGAAAGAGAATGCATGATTGCGATTACCGGCGGGGATTTGCTGGCTGTGCTCGATGGGGAAAAAGCTCCAACATGGAGACCCCTCTTGGTAAGAAAGGGCTCGGTGCTGCAATTTAAATCTCCTGTAAAAGGCTGCCGGGCATATGTAGCTATTGCCGGCGGGATTGCGGTTCCAGAGGTAATGGGCAGCAAAAGCACCTATCTCCGTGCGGGCATTGGCGGGTTTCGAGGCCGGGCATTGCAAAAAAATGATGTGCTTATGTGCGGGAAGAGCAATCAATCAAACCTGTCTCTATGGAATGCCTTAAGCAAAAGCGATGAAGATGTGCCGTGGGCTGTTAATTATGAGGCTCTTGTTAGTTTAAAGCAGGAGCAACTTATTCGGGTCATTCGGGGAACTGATTTTGACCGGTTTGATACAAAGAGTCAAACGGCATTTTTTAGCCAGCCTTATCATGTGACTACTCACGCCGATCGAATGGGTTACCGGATGGAAGGAACTGCTCTTTCTTTAGCGGCACCCGATGAACTATTATCTGAAGGGGTGACGAAAGGGACCGTTCAAGTGCCGCCGAGTGGGCAGCCGATTATCTTAATGGCAGACCGCCAAACAACAGGCGGTTATCCGAAAATCGGACAAATTATTTCTGCCGATTTGTCAACTATGGCCCAGCTGCAGCCTAAGGCAAAGGTACATTTTCAAGAGATTTCGTTGGAAGCGGCGGAAAGGGAATTATTAAGGAAAGAACAGGTCATTCATGAAATTAAAATGGGCATTCGTTTTAAAGAGCTTTACTCATAAGGAGAAAGGTTATTGGAAAATGACACGGCCGATTTTTCAGGTATACACCATGTAGAGTTGAACAGCGAAACCTATATAAATGAAAAACCATCCTCTGTCCCTGGAAAGCAGAAACAAAGGATGGTTTTTAAGCGTGCCGGTAGCCCAAGCGCTCTGAGATTTGTCTGGCCGCCTCCTTCACCTTCTCGGCGAAAAGGGGCACCTGTTCCGCTTGATAATGCGCTTCAATCCCCGCCATGCTGATTCCGGCTACGATCTCTCCTTTATGGTTGAAAATAGGAGCGGCAATCGCAGAAGTATGGTTCTCTAATTCAGAGTGGCTGATGGCATATCCGTCTCTTTTCGTTTGCTGAATGGTTTCGCAAAGCCGCTCTTTATCGGTAATCGTCCCCGCAGCAAAAGGCTTTAGCTCCACTTCATCCACATAGCGCTCAATTTCTTCCTGAGACAAAAAGGACAAAATTACCCGGGAGCAGGCTCCGGCATATAACGGGCTTCTTCTGCCGATGGCTGTGTACAGGCGAACCTTTTGATGGGTATCAATCTTCTCAATATAGATGGCTTCATCCTCTTGTCTAATAATCAAATTAATTGCTTCATCTACTTCATCATGCAATTTTTGCATCACTGGCAGGGCTATGCGCCGAATATCCAGCCGCGAAGAAACAAGATGGCCAAAGCTAAGAAACATTAAGCCTAACCGGTATTTTGCATCAGTCCCTTTTTCCAGAAGTCCCATTTCCTCCAACGACATCAGCATCCGGTAAACGGTCGTTTTCGGAATGCCGGATAAATCAATGATCTCTTGGAAGGTCAATTCCGCGTGATTGATAAAGAGGTTTAAAATGTCCATCGACCGGACAACGGTTTTGTTTTTACTGTACATGACTTCTCTCCTTTATATAGAGGCCCTCATCCCAACTGTTCATCCTGGAAGACGGAGCCGCTATCCAACCAGCGAGTGGCATGGAAAGCAAAGAAGGGGCATTCACATCGTTTAATAGTATCATAGCAAATTTTTGAAAAGGAAGGAATCCGCTTGTTAGTTGTTCTTTACTTAGCAGGAGCCGCATAGCAGGAACAGTCCATAGAGAAGAAGAGCGGTGATCTTTTTCTTTTAAGTGTAAGGAAGGGGAGGCTTTTGCTAGCTGCACGAGCTGTTTCGTAGACTTAGGGAACATAGATAAAGCCGCTGAATAAAACAGCTATTCTTACCAAATAGCATTCTATGTTTTTATTAGATAGGCATTCCTTTTGTCCAACCTTCCTTGATGCGAAAACATATTATATATTAGGAGACAAGTTTGCATAAACCGGGGGTGTTGCCGGAAAAAGGCTTGTCTCAGTAAACAGAGGAGGTGATAACATGTCTACGAGAAAAAACAGAAGCAACGGCGATGATAGCCATGATTGCTGCCAAGCTAATCATGGCTCCTGCGGCTGCTGCCCATCCGAGCCAACTCCTGCATTAGTCGGCAAAACCATCTCAGGTTCTATAAGAGCAAATGGCCAAATCTCTCAAAAAATAGAGGGAGACTTTACCGTTACTAAAAGTGCGGAGGCTCCCGGAGTCTACACCGTCCGCTATAATCCCCCCTTCGCTGCACTTATTCCAGGATTGCCGGCCCCTGTAATGACACAAGCATTTCTTCCATTAGTATGCAACAGCAGCGACTTCATTTTTGGAGGCAACGCTAATGTATTCGCTTATGTACTCAATTATAGCCCGGATGGGTTTAAGTATGTTACTTTCCAAATCATTGATGACCAAGTCATCCAAAAGGACCTTGATGTTCAATTCGCGGCGTTTGGCCTGGTTCCAAATTCCGTTTAATGCTGCAGGCTTATTTCAATAAAAAGGAGGTGGTAACATGCCACTAAGGAAAAGCCGATCCAGCCATAACCATCCCAATGGCTGCCAATGTGATTGCTGTCAAGCTGTTTCTCTGCCGCAACCGGCCATTGTCGCTGGTTTTATTCCGGCGAACGGGCAAAATCCGCAAAAAAAAGAGGGAGATTTCACCGTTACTAAAAACGCTCAAAAACCAGGCGTATATACCGTTCGCTATAACCCTCCTTTCGTATCTCTTCCTCCTGGAGCTGCCAATCCGGTGATGATCCAGGCATTTCGGCCATTAGAATTTGCTCGTTGCTCCTGCGGCGGTTTTGGAAGCAACACGGACGACACCTTCGCTTTTGTTGTCGCTTTTAACGTACAAGGGTTTAAATATATTACGTTTGAATTTGTAAATGACCGTGTCATCCAAAAGGATCTGGACGTTGATTTCACTGCGATGGGAATGCGATAAGTGAATTAAAAAGAGAATGGAAATAAAAGGATTCCGCTCTAAACGCTAGACAAGAAGACCAGCTCTCCAAGTCATGAATTCGGTATTGACCGGATTCATGCCTTTTAACTAGACGTTTTCCCTTTATGAAGCGAGGTCCCCTTTTTATGTATAATGAAATGATTATGACATTCTCGGAGGAGACATCGTTAAGACACGAATGAAAGACGGTGGGGCTTTTTATAATTGGATGAATGGGAGGAGAGATGATTTGACGAGAAAACCATTTTTCTCCCCCATTCATTATGAAGATATCATTTCAAACAGGGAGGAGGCTTTTCAAGACACGAACGACTCTCCATATCGTTACTTACAATCAAACGTTCACTGGTTCATGAACAAACAACAATGAAAGGTTGGCAAGAACAACAAGTGATCGAAAAGTATCTCTTCGTAAAAAAGCAAAACATCCGCCAGAAAGCTTATTCTTTCTGGCGGATGTTTCTAAATAACATTTGAGGCAGGAGAAAACAGACAATGTTTCAACGAGTCTGTTTTTTTATTCTGCGAGCAGATCAAGGTCGTCTTTCGGACGTTTTTCTACGTCTGCTTTTCTTGTCGATGCTTTGTACTTATCGTTAATCAGGCCTCCGAATCCTTGTTCACGCAGAAGCTGAACGGCGAAGGAAGGAATCGGGACATTGTTAGCGACCATGTACTTTGTTTTCGTGCGAATCAATTCATCAAAAATCGCGCTGCGCGGGATGCCGGTTTCCGCAAATACGTTTTGGCTTAATAGCAAGTCCATTAAAGTTAAATGAGGATAGTCTGAACCCGCAAAGGTCAGGTTCGGATTGACCTGGTACCAAAGGTCGCCGTTTGAGCGAATCCACTTTGGATGCAAGTGTTCAATGCCGGCTTTTATTTCGCGAGCGGTCTTTAAATAAGCATCATTTTTTGTCTGCTTATACGTTTCCAATAAAAACCTCATTTCCCCAAGTGCATGATTCAGGGAGGCATGTGTTTTCGTTTGCCCGTTTCCTAATCCGTAGTAATCAGAAATTAAGTAGCTGGAGGCTGTTACCGGAATGGTATTCCCTAATTTCTTTTGCTGAACGAGATAATCCGCATAACGGAAATTGGCTCCTGTAAGCTCTTGAATAGACAAAGACTCCGATGTGTTTTTCAAGAAGAGCGCTGCATTTTCATTCAATCTCGTATCAAAATAAGGGGCGGTCGTGCCGTATGCTTTTTTCAGCCAGGTACTAGTGTATTCCGTCGGAAAAATAGGGTTTTTCCTAGCAGTGAGAGCACCGCCTGAAAAAACATCCAGGTCTGCGATTGCATTCACTACAAGATCGTAAAAATAGCGCTCTTTATTTCCATTATAAGCAGTTAAATAGACGCCGCCCTGCATTCTGCCGATGTTGCGCCCATACCCCATCTGGTAGGACGGTTCAATCGACCATGGAAGCTTTGTATAGGCTCCGTCGGCTGTCAGCCAATTATTTATGGTTGTATATTGCTCAATGGTCCGCTTAAACCAGTTATCCCGGTTCGTGTTGTCAGCAAAGAGGCGCTTGTCGGACAGCAGCACCCAATTTTCTGAGATGGCTTTCCCTCTAATGGACATATTGACATGGGCAGTAACCAGATTTCGTGCCGTATCTGTATACACCTTATAGCTCTCAAGTTCATTGACTAATTCACGAAGAACGGATTTGTCTCCATTGGCATACTTCATTTGGCGATGAAGTGATACATAATTTTTGCTGATCATCATCTCATTGGTCACCGCTTGGCCTTTTTTAGCGGATAGAATGCCGGTTGGATGAGAAGTTTTATCCACGCCGAAGGTGCCGTCATGTGTTTGATTGACTTCACCGAATGAACTGTACTTGGCCAATGTATAATTATCTGACTGATGAAATGGAACGATCACGGAAGCCGAATACGTGTTATCGCCGTTATGAATGAATTTTGTAAAGACGAATACATCACCGTTATCCAGCTTTCTCAATGTAACACGCAGTGAACCGAGCGGCTTGGACGCGTTGCCCATATGGTAATAGAAATGCTCATCGGCAGAACGGATATGTACATCTTTCGTGCGCTTGTTATAAGTCAACGGCACCCCTCGGGTATTCATTCGCACTTTAATATACTGATAGTCATTGACTGGAACGACCACTTCTGAAGAATCCGCTGGCTTAGGAGGGGTAATCGGTTCCTTGTCAGAAGAAAATAAATGAAGCGTGTCCATGAAACGGTAGACAAACCGGATTGATTCGCCGCGTGTGGCGGTTTTTTGCGGGAAGAAATAGTTATCCTCCGTGCCTTTAATTAATCCGTAATAGGTCATGCGCTGCACAGATTCATAGGCATAGCGGCCAATCTGTGCCTGGTCTTTGTACGTTAACGTCGCTTTCTTTGTGTAATCGCCTTTTAATTGCATGGCCCGATCCAGCATCACAGCGACATCTGAGCGTGTGACGGATTGATTCGCCAGCGCATACCCATCCAGTGTCCCAACAAGCAGCCCTGCTTTTTTAGCAGCAGAGATTTCTGGATATAAGCTGTGATTGGTGCCAACATCTTTAAATCCGGAATCTCCCGGCGGAAGGTCTAATGCCCTCACTAGAAAGGCAATAAATTGGCCTCTTGTTACTTGAGCATCGAGCTGAAGCGATCCATCATCATAGCCTTTTAACACGCCAGCATCAGTAAGCGCTTTCACTTGCTCAGCGATGCTTGGGCTGCTGGCAGCGTTAGCAGTTTGAAAAGCGGATGGAATGGTCAGTATGAGAAATAGGATGATTATGCCCAGACTTGTTGCTAGTTTTCTCATCATTACTCCTTTCTACCTAATTATTAAAAATATACAAATGAAGTATAACATATTGAAAAACAGGGATTATATTACATTCTAATGTCAGTTTCTTTAAGAAGTTGACTTATAATACAAAGTTGTTATATTTCCCTTCCTAAAAGCGGGATGAAAGGAAAAATATGAAGGGATACAATGTTATAATTCTCAATATTTGTTATAATTACCCAATAATGAAAGAAGATAGATAAATAATTTTTATTTCGTTAGAAGGAAGAGTGAATAAAACGATGGCCATTCTTACAGGAAAGCTAGTTATAATTTCATTGTTTTTAGTCATTGTTACAGCCATTGAAACGTTAGCTTACTCCACTCGGTTATCCGGGGCGAGAATCGGACTGATTGCTTCAGCTCTGTCCCTGTTCAGCACGATGATTATCGTGTCCAGATTTTCTACGATGTTTCAGCAGGCGCTGACAGGAAAGCTGCTCTCAGCCGCCCCAGCTGCTCACAAGCTGGAATTCATTGAGAGTCAGTATCGTGTATTGATTGGTGTGACATCGTTAGGCGTATTGATTGGCATCTTTTTGTTTCCTACTTTCATCGCTATTTTTTCCCGGGCGATTATTCAGCTGGTGAATGAAAAAGGGTCAATGGTCAGCTTGGCAAGAAAGTGGTGCAATATAAGAGGATTGAAAAAGGCTATCCGCTATCTGCGTCTGCCGCGGCTGTCTTATTTGGAGGGCATTACGCTGCGCAATTTTCCGAAAAGGATGTTTTGTATCAACATCGCCATTACGGCGGTGTATACAGTAGGTGTTTTATCTTCTCTTTATGCCTCTTTGCTGACGCCGGAAAATGCTGCGGCCGCTATTATGTCTTCCGGGATCATTAATGGCATGGCGACAATTTTGCTGACTTTGTTTATCGATCCGAAAGCATCTGTATTGGCAGACCGCGTCGTTAGAAAAGAACAGCGTTATGCCAATCTGAAAAGCTACTCCGTGGCAATGATAGGATCTAAATTTGTAGGAACAGTGGTCGCACAGCTTATTTTTATCCCGTGTGCGTATTATGTAGCCTGGTTTTCTGAATGGCTTTGAAAGCGGAGAAGACTGCTGATTTCCGGAAAAGGAGCTTGCTTTTATGCCGGTAATTGAACATCAATTATGGATTAAGGCCCCAATCGAGGTCTGCTTTGACTTGGCAAGAAATGTAGATATTCATACTCAAACAGTATCAAAAACAAAGGAACGAGCGGTTGGAGGAGTAACGGAAGGGCTGCTGGAAGCGGGCGACACGGTAACATGGGAGGCGGTGCATTTCGGCATTAGGCAAAGGCTGACAGCCCAAATAACAGAGATGCAAAAGCCTTATCGGTTTGTTGACATTATGGTGAAAGGGGCGTTTCGTTCGTTCACGCATGTTCATGAGTTTAGAGAAGAGACCGGAGGCACAGTGATGATCGACCGGTTTGACTACCGTGCACCGTTCGGTCTGCTTGGTGTAATCGCCGATAAATGGTTTTTAGAAAATTATATGAGACAGTTTATTGCTTCGAAGGCCATCGAGTTAAAAAAGATAGCGGAAGCTTAAAGGCTGGTGAAGAGGATAAAGAGTAGAGGGGGCTGCAGGATGAGAAAACGGATGTTTCATAGTTGGTGGCTTCTATTGTTTATGTGGGTGCTTGCCGGATGCAATGCCGATCAAAGGGAAGGCTTCTTATTTAAAGGAGAAGGGGACAACTGGCAGACAGAGATATATACCGGCCAGACAACAGAGTCCCCGGAAAAAGGGAAGGACTCCTACATGCATGTAAAGTTTAAAGGCAGCCACCCTAAAGAAGTAAAAGAGTTAATGTATGAGGCGGAAGCAGAGGAAGGGGCTTTTAGTGCAGGGGACATCGTTTTAGACGAACAAGGAGAGGAATCTCTTTCTGCGGAGGGCATTAAGCAAATCGGGGCCTCAGCAGCAGATCAATTAACAGTCACTATTAGCTGGGTGGAACAGGGCAAAGAACAGCAAGAAGTGATCGTGTTGGAGAAACAAGCCGCGCCTGATTGAACAAACAGAGATGAAGAGGATCATTTTTATGAAACATGGGTAGGAGAAAAGCAAGATTTGAAAAAGTGGACAACAGCGGCTGGAATAAAGGAAGGCTGCGGGCTGCACACCTTGAAGAGAAAGTGAAGATTTTTCTGGTGACTAGTGGGTGAACATCACACAAGCGAAAATAAACAGGCTGAATAAATGATAAAAGAGCAAGGATAGTAAGGAACGCATGGTTCCTCACTATCCTTTTTGGTTGCCGCCCTTACTTATTTTTCAACCTGCCGGCCAAGGAAATCGCAAACGGATGGAACTTATAAAATCTCAGCCAATTTCTTGATCCCTTGCTCAATCTCATCCAAGCTGGGTTCTCCATATCCGAGCATAATCTGATGGGCTGGTTTTTGGCGTTCATACAAAACAGAAACCCGATCCAGCAGGATGCCGTGTTGCTCCGCTTTGGCTATGACAGCATCTTCTGTCAGACCATTTGGCAGCTCCAGCACAACATGTAATCCGGCCTCTTCTCCTTTCACTTGAAAGTCCGGCCCTAAATAGCTTTTTATGCTCTCCAACAGGCGGGCTCGTTTCTTGCGGTAAAGCACCCGCATTTTGGCGACATGCTTACTATATAAATCTTTCCTCATAAATTCCGCTAACGTTTGTTGATCTACTTTAGAAACCGTCGATTTCGAGTGCTTATTAAATTCCTCAAAGGGCTGAACAAAGTGAACGGGCAATACGATGTAGCTGATCCTTAAAGAAGGGATTAGCGTTTTAGAGAATGTGCCAAAATAAATCACATGCTGAAGGCGGTCAAGATTGGCCAATGTTGGAATGGGATGACCGGTATAGCGGAATTCTGAATCATAATCGTCTTCTATGATCACGCCTTGATTCTGTTTAGCCCAGTTCAGCAGCTCGATCCTTCTTTGAATGGGCATTATTTGTCCATTTAGGAACTGATGTGCCGGGGTGGTATAAAGACAGCTTAAAGGACATTCCGGCACTTGGCACCCGTTTTCATCTATGGGTATAAGCTGGTAGGGGCGTTCAAGCTGCTGAAGGATGGACTTCGCCCTGATAAAGCCCGGCTCTTCCATCCCCATTGTTCCGTTCTTGAAAAACAATATACAATTCATGAACTGTTGTTGAAAGCCGCTAAAGATAAATATTTGCTGTTCACTGCAGCTTAATCCTCTGGCCGTCGCCAAATATTGAGCAATGGCACGGCGCAGAGACGCCTCCCCTTGCCATGGAGCATTTTGAGGGGAGAGACACTTTAGTGTTTCGCGATAAATGGGCAGCCACTGCTTATAGGGAAAGCTTTGAGCATCTACTTGTCCATTTTTAAAGTTATAGGCAGGTATAAATGCTTGTTGCTTGGCCGGCAGCTCTCCGGTGAGGGATTCCTTTTCATGCCATTCCTCTAAAAGAGCAGCCACAAAATAACCTTGTCTCTCTATTGAGTAAATATATCCTTCACTGGCCAATTGATCGTATGCTTGCTGAACAGTGATGACACTTACATTTAATTGAGCAGCTAATGTTCTTTTCGCAGGCAGCTGTGTATCTGTTTGAAGAGTGCCTATGAGAATCTCCTGCCGGATGCTTTCATAAATTTGAATGAACTTGGGCTTTCCAGCAGAAAAGCGTACTTCTAATTCCATGTTTATACTCCTTGGTATTATAAATTTGGGCATTTCTGATACTATTCATAGTATCAGAAATCGTCTTAAATAGTCACAAGGAGGGAGACAAATGAAGAAATTAGAACATACCATCGTTTCACTTATGCCGCTGGAATGGGAACATATAGACGGAATTCATGCCGCTGCTCAACACGCGAATATCTGGAAGCATATGTCCGTTGACTTAACATCTAAAGAAGCCTGCCGCCAGTATGTGAAGGATGCCCTAAAAAAACGTGAGCAGGGCACGGATTTTGCCTTTGTTGTTTTTCATCATGAAACAAAGCAAATCATTGGCTGCACCTGGTTTTTAGATCTTCAACCGGCTCATAAACGGGTAGAGATCGGCTCAACATGGCTGAACCCAGATTATTGGCGCACACCTGTTAACACACACTGTAAGTGGCTGCTGTTACAATACTGCTTTGAAGAACGGGGTTATCACCGCGTCCAAATTAAAACGGGGCATTTAAATGAACGTTCCCAGCGAGCGATTGAACGCATCGGCGGTGTAAAGGAAGGGGTTTTGCGCAACCATATGATTCAGCGGAATGGCAGCATCCGCCACACAGTTGTATACAGTATCACACGAGAAGATTGGCCGAAAATCAAGCGGCTGTTTCTGGAGCAGTTGTTATAAATAAAAGCTTGTTTCTGAAAAGGCGGCGCTTGCTGAATAGATGATGTACATGAAAACAGCCTAAATAAAAGCGGCACACCTGTCCTTAAATAGTAGATAGATGTGCCGCTTTTATCTATTAATGACACGGGCTATTAGTTCGTCAGGCCGCTGTCCGATCGTCCAATTAGATAAGAGCTGTACGCTTAAAAAATTTTAACTATCACTAGGCTGCGTCGATTCTATCGACTTTATAATAGGAGAGATAGCCGATGAACAGCCCGAATAAACAAAGGGCGACCGGTACGCCGATGAACTGAAACAAACTAACTTGGCTGTTTCCGTCAGAAACCGTGGAGTTGATCACAAGTCCAATTAAAACAGCGGAAGTGATATTCGCAGAAGTCGATTTCTTTCTCATGCCGAAAAACAAAGGAATAAAGCTGATTCCTGCAACCATAAAGGCGCTGATTAGAACAGATGGAGCTGTAGCGATCATGTCGCTGGCATGGACAGGCGCATCAAAAAAATGAATCATTGGGTTCAAGAAGAAAATCAATAAGCTGAGGACCAATGTGGCCAATAAGATGCTGAAGAAACAAAATATAAAGACCACCGCTAATTTGGCTTTCATGATTTTCTTGCGCTCAATTGGATAGCTAAACAGCAGCTGCATCGTCTTGCTTCTGTATTCATCGATCACTAAGCGTGATAACAGAACAGCAGAAAAGATAATGAAGGTGACTCGAATTAAAATATTCGTTAACAACATAAGGTCGTCATAATTTGAAAACATTTCCTCATTTTCTGCTTTCGCCCCCCATGCCATTAAGCCAACAGCTGCAAAAATTCCTGCAATACAAAAGAACAATCCCTTAAAATACCTCGACAGTTGGTGCTTTTTCCACTCTAACTTCATTAATTTCAACACGGATTCTCACTCCATTTAACAAATTTGGGGTAAGTGGACAGTACGTTCAGAGCGGAAGCCCGTTCTGTCTCCCTGTCCACTGTATGTATTGATTATACGGAACAAACCTCTCCTTTTTCTTACACAAACCTTAAAAATTTCTTAAGCGAAACCATTTGCCAGCTGACTGCTGCACTAGTCAGTGAATGAAGAGGCTCCTAATGATCATGAGCCTTTGGCTCATTTTCTCTTCTGTAGGTCCTTCGAACAAAAAAGACTGGACAGACTTCTTTTGTAACAATGTACTATTTTTTCCAAAAATGCAGTTTAATTGATGTTAATGAAGGTAACTGTAGTAGATCCAGCTAATTTTGATTCTTTCTTCTGGTAAAAGCGAAGATTCAGGATTAAATATTTTAGAATGGAATAAGGACTTACAAATCAAACATCAAAAAAACTTAAAATTTCCCTATGTAGAGGCTTTTGTGAGAAATAATAAGTTATATATCATTGGTTCATTAGATCATGGAAGCGGCAATTCAGGCACAATAGGCGAATTTGATATTAAAAAAGATTATAAAAAAGTAGCGCAATTAATGATACCTTATGCTAAAAACAGGGATTTATGGATTGCCGGTGGGGAAATGCTGCCCAAAGATTTCTAATTAACTTGTTTTCCCGCAGGGCTTAGGGGCGGTTTTCGCTATGTATATAAAAAAGCGATTGGCGATTGAAGTACAGCCTGTGCATGGGAACAGTTGATTTCTAGCAACAGCGTGTCAGTCGCCCGCTGGTTCTTGTTTTAAAATTGATGCAGGTATGCTTGCTTTGACAGGGGGCGGGAATTCCCTGGATTATGATGAGCCTGAAGAGGCAGGTTATTCTTTTCAATTAAACAAAACTGAGAAAGGGGTTCGGATCAGGTTGTCCGAACCCCTCTTATTGACCAGCTGAGAGATCCTTTTTTCATGAAAGGAGATCTTTTTTGGCTGCAAATAGGCTAGGGTCTTTTTTGATCAGCCCGTTCAGCCATGCCTGACACGCCGGCAAAGTAGCTTGAATGATTTTTCCCAAGAAAAAAGCGATAATAATCGTGCCAATGCCGACTGGTCCCCCCAGCAGCCAGCCTAAAATAAAGACGGTGATCTCCATGCCATTTCGCACATAGGCAATGCTCCAGCCGGTTTTCTCAACGATCAGTAGCATTAAACTGTCCCGCGGTCCCGCTCCGAGATCAGCAGACACATATAAACTGATGCCGAAGCCTAATATAAAAACGCCAGCCATGAAAAATACTAGCTGCACTAAAAATGTTTCTGGCGCCGGCAGCAGCGCATTGAAGAGATCAATAAAGAGACCGAGCAAAAGCATATTCACAATAGCCCCAATTTTCGGCGGCGTCTTTGTCCCTATCCATGTCGAGAGAATAATGATGACGCCGGCAAGGATGGACCAAGTGCCGATCGTTAATCCCAGCTGCTTGTATAATCCGTAATGAAACACGTCCCAAGGCCCGATGCCCAGCACTTTTCCTTTAATTGTTAAAGAGATGCCAAAAGCCAGTACAATCAAACCCAAAATAAAAAAAGTCCACCGCAAGCGATATTCCCGGCGCATACGCACCCTCCATTCCTATCAAACTGCTTAGTTAGTATTCTGAAATAACGTCCCCATCCACTTTAGCATAGACCATTCATTAGTTTAAGAAGTTTTTTAAGAAGGCCCATTTGCATTGTGAACGCGGTCCGGCCCGTTCAGTGCTTTTTTGCTTTAGAGATCAGGGGAGACGCAACAGCCCCTGGATTGGTTGGCTGCTTATTTGCCTAAAATGACATGAAGAATATTCCTTTATAAACATACATTGACATTTGAAGAATTTTCAGTATATTATGAACGAAGTCGACTTAGCGTCTTATTAGCGACACCTTATTTTCAGGGGAGGAACATGAATGGAACAACGAGCAACCACTTTACAGGTCAATGAGGAAAGGAAAAAGAGAATACCGCATACCTATGCCATTATTTTTACCATTATTATTCTCGCAGCGATTGCTACTTACCTCATTCCGGCGGGACAGTTTGAAAGAGTAGAACAGGGCGAGCAAACGGTTGTGGTGCCGGGCAGCTACGAAAAGGTAGACAGTGATCCTGTCAGCTTTTTTGAAATCTTCAAGTCTATTCCTGAAGGGATGACAAAAGGTTCAACGATTATCTTTTATATCTTTTTGGTAGGAGGGGCCTTTGGAATTCTTCGGGAAACCGGAACCATTGAGGCAGGAATACATAAAGCCGTTGTTAAATTAGAAAACAATGAAAAATTGCTGATTCCGATCACGATGATTTTATTTTCGTTTGCCGGAGCTACAACGGGGATGGCAGAGGAAAGCATTATCTTCGTTCCGATCGGCATCGCCATTGCCAGAGCATTGGGCTACGATGCCATTACGGGGACAGCCATGATCAGCTTGGGAGCTGCGAGCGGTTTTATCGGCGGAATGATGAATCCCTTTACAGTCGGCGTAGCCCAATCCATTGCTGAAGTCAAAATGTTCAGCGGGATCGGCTTCCGTTTTTGCGTGTACTTATTCGTTTTATCTTTGGCTATTTTTTATGTGATGCGCTATGCGGCCAAGGTGAAAAAAGATCCGGCGCAGAGTCTAGTTTATGACATTGAATTAAAAGAAAAAGAGAGAAAGAGCCATCGTGCAGGCGAAGAATTTCAAGATTTTACGATGCGTCATGGGCTTGTGCTGCTCATTCTTGTTTCAGGGCTTGCCTTTAACATGTATGGGGTATTCAAGCTGAAATGGTATATTCCTGAGTTAACCGCCTCTTTTCTTATTATTGGATTTGCTTCAGGGATAGCGGGCGGCCTTCGCCTGAACCGGATGTTTGATTCTTTTGTGGACGGCATGAAGCTTGTGGCGTTTGGCGCGCTCATTGTCGGGTTTGCCCGGGCTATTTTAGTTGTATTAGAAAATGGGCTGATTATTGATACGATCATTCAATCTTTATCGTCCCTCATCGGTTCGCTTCCGGATGCATTGAACGCTGTGGGGATGTTTGTGGTGCAAGTGGTGATTAATTTCTTCATCCCGTCTGGAAGCGGCCAGGCAGCTACAACCATGCCGATTATGACGCCGCTTGCCGATTTGTTAGGCATCGAACGCCAGGTGGCTGTCCTTGCGTTTCAGTATGGGGATGGCATTACCAATTCGATTATTCCGACATCTGCCGCCTTAATGGGCTACTTGGCTGTCGCCGGCATTCCTTATGAGCGCTGGGTTAAATTTATTTGGAAGCTGATTGCCGGATGGCTGCTGATAGCGGCTATCGCGCTTATCGCCGCTGTGATCATTGGCGTGAAGTAAACTATAAGCAGCCGGCGGGCTGTTCAAAGAAAGCACAAAATGACAGGATGGCTCCCAAAAGTTTAGATAGGATACAAGTACGGGAGGATGATTTGATGGGATGGATAGAGTCGATACAAAAGGCCATTGAATATATTGAGGATCATATAACAGACGACCTGTCCATTGAACAAATTGCCAAAGAGGCGAATGCGTCTGTGTTTCATTTTCAGCGAACGTTTTCGATCCTGACAAATATGTCTATTGGGGAATATAGTCGAAAAAGGCGCTTAACCCTGGCCGCTAAAGAATTGCAAGACAGCGGGATTAAAGTGATCGATATTGCATTAAAGTATGGCTACGACACACCGGAAGCGTTCGCGAAAGCTTTTCGCAAGCAGCATGGCATTGCACCGAGCGATGTCCGGAAAGGAAACGTATCCCTCAAATCATACAACCGCCTAACGATTCAAGTGACTTTGAAGGGAGTGGATCCGATGAAGTACAAACTGATTGAAAAAGAAAGCTTTCAAGTGGCTGGTGTGAAGCGGACGTATTCAACCGCCATTAATGAGCAAAACAAGCTCATTCCCCGATTTTGGGAGGATGTGCATGCAGACGGCACAAATGATCGATTGGCCGCAGTGACGAACGGGGAGATAGAAGGGATTCTCGGTGTTTGTGTGGCGGGGAAAGAGGCGGATTGCAGCCAGATGATTGATTATTGGATTGCCGCACCGTTTCAAGGAGACGCGCCAGAAGGGTTAGATATCCTGAATATCCCTGCTTCGAAATGGGCGGTGTTTGAAGTGCATGGTCCGATGCCAGCCGCCATGCAGAACGCTTGGAAACAGATTTTCTCGGAATGGTTTCCATCTCATTCCTATAAGCATGCGGGAACGCCCGAGTTTGAATATTATCCGCATGAAGATCCTTATCAGCCTGACTCCTATTCAGAGATTTGGATTCCGATTAAGTAATACAAAACACCAGTGCGGCTTTCGCACTGGTGTTTTATGGTTTGATGTTTTCTTCTCTGAAGAGTTCCGTATAAGCAGCAGGGAAATGATCGATTAGTTGCCCGGACTCCTGCTTTTGTTTAGGCAAACGAATGGCGGATGTAAAGGCTGAAAATATACCCTCCGATTGAGGCGGCACTGAAAGTGAACACAGCGATGGCTAATAATGCTTCATTCCTTCCCTTGTGCGTTAATCCGAAAATAAGGGCTGTTGCCATTCCCGACAGGAAAAGCATCATCCAATAAGGACTAAACGGAGCTCCAAGATCGAGGATGAAAGAGGAGAGGAAGAAAGCTTCCGTTAATAAAAACAGAAGCAAAATCACTTTTTTCATGTCAGCACCTTCTTCTTTTTGTTAAACATGAAATCAATAGTAATTCTGAAATGTAAAAAGTCTCATGAGCGGCGGCTTTGTATTTCCATAGGTTGAAAATTTTTAGCCGCTGCAGGCAAGTTCTTTTTTGACATAGGTGCGAAAGGCAGGGTCTGTTAAGAGTTTCAGCTGGAAGCCGTTTATATTGCGAGACAGCTTGGCTTGTTCAAGCGGCGTCAAGCCATCGGCAAAAAAAGCAAGCTCGGTTTGATTGTTTTGCTTATCGGTTGCATACATAGCCATCGTCAAAACAAAAGCGGTAGATCCTCCTTTTTGCCCCGCATGACAGAGCCATTTCTGATGATCTGGATTCTTCATTAATTGTTCCATCACAGGGTCCAGGCAGCGATGGACTTGCTGATCGAAAAATGTTTTTTTGTTTAATTTTTCCATGATGGATACATAGTCTGCCGTCGTTGAACGTGGAAGACGGTCGGACCAAACCTTTTGAAATTCCCTATCCAAGAGGTTTCTTGTTCGCTCTTTTTCCTTTTCGATTGGGGGGCGGTCCAGCCATTTCTGGTGGATTTGGAGTGCCCGCTGGCGATATTCAGTGATATCCATCTTTTTCATAGCGTGCAATGCTTCTTCTTTGGACAAGCCTTGCTCAGCCATCAATTGAGCAGGCACGAAGAGAGCACTGACGATGGGATAAAGCGGCTCATGACGGGAAAGCGTTAAGCTTTCAAGAACCTTGTTAATTACTGGCAGGCCGAGCGCGTTCATTAAATATTCGGTATTTGCATTGGAGCTGTAGGCGATCATTCCTTTGGCTACTTCACATAAAGGAACGCTGTCCCTTTCGTTTTCCTTTGTCCATTGGGCCATCCATGCTTCATGGGCGCCGCCGTCTGTTTTCGGCACATAAAACCTCTCTAGTTCCGCGAACGGCACTTGCTGCTGCGGATCAATCTTTCCCTTTGCCGCTTGCTGGGCATAGGCGATAGCTACAATAATTTTCACTGTGCTGGCTAAAGGAAGCGGCTGATGAACATTTACAGCGGCCCACTCTTCCTGATTGCGCCTGATGAATAAGGAAATCATTCTTGTTTTTGATTTCTCTTTCGTCAGTTGTACAATGTATGCGGGGTCTAGCGCGTTCCTTTCTCTATGAAACATCCACACACCGGCAGCAGCTATTCCGCCTAAAATCATGATGATACCTAGGGAGATCCATAATACAGCCTTCAAGTTAACACTTCCTTATCTTCACTTATCTGTGCGTACGCTTGAAAAGCTGGAAGGTTTCATTTCGTGTAATTTTTTTCAATTTTTGTTATAATTTATTGATAAACTAATATAGGGGGCGGTGTATTTGGCGCGAGCGATTATTTTTGATATGGACGGCACGCTATTTCAAACCGATAAGATTCTTGAACATTCGTTAGAGGCAACCTTTGGTGAGCTGCGAAGCAAAGGCTTGTGGACAGGAAAAGCACCCATTGAAACATACCGTGACAAGATGGGAGCCTCTTTGCCGGAGGTTTGGCAAGCTTTATTGCCCCACCATGCAGATAGTGTGAGGGCTCAAGCGAATGACGTTTTTCATGAACGGTTGATTGAAAGCATTTTAGCAGGGGAGGGGGCTCTTTATCCCCATGTAAAGGAGACATTTGAGCAAATTTCTCAACAATTTGCCTTGTATATTGCCAGCAATGGACAGACCGAGTATTTAGCGGCTATCGTCCGTTATTACGGCCTAGACCGCTGGATCCAGCGCACGTACAGTATACAAGAAATCAACAGCGGAAATAAGTCGGCATTAGTGGGAAAGATCAAACAAAATCACGGAATCACAGAAGGAATGGTAGTAGGCGACCGGTTATCTGATATTCAGGCGGCGAAGGACAATGGTTTTATATCCATCGGCTGCCGGTTTGATTTTGCCCAAGAGCAAGAATTGGCGCAGGCCGATCTCATTATTGAAGACCTTTCTGAATTAGTAAGCTATTTGCGGTCTTGTTCCTCGCTGTCCATATAACGAAAAGGAGCGGGCACAGTCCGCTCCTTTTCGCTAATTTTGTTCCTTCATTTTCTTAAGTATGTCAATATTAGCCTTTAAGACATTTACCTTGTCTTCTCCAAACAGACCCAGTGTGCGCGGCTCTGTATTGTTCTTTACAATTTTGTTTACCTCTTCAATAGAAAGGCCGCTTGCTTTGGCGACACGATGGATTTGAATGTCGGCGGCTTTTAGGCTGATGTGAGGATCTAGCCCGGAGCCGGAGGCGGTCAGTAAATCGGCCGGAATGTCTTGACGCTTGACTGTTGGATTGGCGGTTAAAAAGGCCTCGATATCCGCTTCGATTCTTTTTTTCAATTCCGGATTAGACGGTGCATAGTTAAAGGTTCCGGAGCTGACGCCGCTGTAGCGGACTTCTCCGTTTGCATCCGCGACGGTATCCTGTTGTGTATACATATTATAATTGATGGCGGATACACGGCCGGTGAAATAGTAGGGAGCCGTGAAAGCTTGCCCTACTTTCTCCGAGCCAACCGCTTTTTCCTCTACTTTGATCAGGCTGCCATTTGCCTTGTAAGGAAATAACCCTTGAGCCAAGCCCGTGACTGCAAAAGGGTAAAGCAGACCGCATAAAACAAACATGATACATGATACTCCGAGCGCCTGTTTGCCGTTTCTGAACCATTCTTTCATCATTCACTTTTCCTCCTATAAACCAATCATGGGTAAAATGGGACTCAGGATCATATCAATCAGCTTAATCCCGATAAAAGGCGTGATCATGCCGCCAAGCCCGTAAATAAGCAAGTTTTTGTTTAACAGCTTAGACGCGCTCATTGGCTCGTAGTTAACCCCTTTTATGGCAACTGGGATGAGCAGCGGAATAATCACCGCATTAAAAAGCAAGGCAGCGAGGATCGCGCTCGTTGGCGAAGCGAGATTCATGATATTTAAGACATCCATTTCCGGTATAGCAGCCATGAGCATGGCCGGAATAATAGCAAAGTACTTAGCGACATCATTAGAGATGCTAAAGGTGGTTAAAGCCCCGCGTGTCATGAGCAGCTTCTTTCCTATTTCTACGATCTCTATGATTTTTGTTGGGTTTGAGTCTAAGTCAACCATATTCGCTGCTTCCTTCGCCGCGTTTGTTCCGGAGTTCATTGCCAGTCCGACATTGGCTTGGGCAAGAGCAGGCGCATCATTTGTGCCATCACCCGTCATGGCCACAATTTTTCCAAGTGCTTGTTCTTCTTTGATGACCTGAATCTTGTCTTCTGGCTTGCTCTCTGCAATAAAGCCGTCCACTCCTGCCTCTTTAGCAATGGCCGCTGCTGTCAGCGGGTTATCACCTGTGCACATAATTGTTTTGATGCCCATGGCGCGAAGCTGCTCAAACCGCTCTTTTAATCCTGACTTTACTACGTCCTTCAAATAAATAACTCCTAAGATCCGGCTGTTTTTGGCCACTACTAAAGGAGTGCCTCCAGCCGAGGATACTTGATGGACGAGCTTTTCTAAGTCCTCAGGGAGTGGATAGCCTGCTTTCAGGCTCTCATTTTTGATCGTATCGTAAGCGCCTTTGCGAACAGTGGTGCCATCCGGCATAGTCAATCCGCTCATCCGTGTCTGAGCGGTAAAAGGAATGTGCTCGCTGGACTGAATGATCGTTTCTTTATCGGAAGCATCGACGCTTAATTTCTGTGCAAGGGACAGGATCGATTTCCCTTCCGGCGTGTCATCTGTCAAAGAGCTCAGCCAGGCTGCCCGTATCAGCTCTTTTTGATGAACATGCTGAACAGGGAAAAACTCAGAGGCCATGCGGTTCCCATAGGTGATCGTCCCGGTTTTATCCAAAATAAGAGTATCGACATCTCCGCAGGCCTCTACTGCTCTGCCAGACATAGCAATCACATTAAATTGTGTGACACGGCCCATTCCTGCAATGCCGATTGCTGACAACAAACCGCCGATCGTTGTCGGAATTAAGCAGACCGTCAGTGCAATGAAGGTAGCGATTGGAATATGCACCTTTAAGAAAACGGTCATTGGGTACAGGGTAACGACGACCAGTACAAAGACAATAGTTAAGCTTACTAGCAAGGTGTTCAGCGCAATTTCGTTCGGTGTTTTTTTGCGGCTGGCGCCTTCAATTAATGAAATCATTTTGTCTAAGAATGATTCACCAGGCAAGGACGTGATTTTAATCTTCAGCCAATCGCTTGTTACGGTCGTTCCGCCTGTGACCGAAGAAAAATCACCTCCGCGTTCTTTCACGACAGGGGCCGATTCGCCGGTGATGGCCGATTCGTCGACTGTCGCAATGCCGTCCACTACTTCGCCGTCATTCGGAATCACTTCGCCGGCATAAACAAGAACGATCTCTCCCTTTGTCAGTTCATGAGCTTCCTTCATCACCTCTGATCCGTCAGCGAGCAGAACACGTGCCTGTGTGACCGTTTTTGTTTTCTTTAGCGTTTGGACTTGCGCTTTTCCCCGCCCTTCCGCAATGGACTCGGCAAAATTAGAAAATAAAATGGTCACAAAGAGGATAGCGGCGACAATAGCGTTATAAAGCCGGTCATGCGGCCCGGCTTCAGTCCCCAGTATAGTCGGAGAAACTGTCAGCAGCAGAACGAGCAGAAAGCCGATTTCCACAACGAACATGACCGGGTTTTTCATCATATATAAAGGATTGAGTTTTTTGGCAGCCCCGAGGATAGAGCCTTTCATCATGTCCATCGTAATGAAACTTTTTTTCGGTGTGGTTTCCATCATTGCGTCTCCTTATCATCTATGTATTTGCAAATGCTCGGTAATGGGCCCGAGTGCCAAAGCCGGCAAAAATGTTAGCGCTCCGATGAGAAGCACAATGGCTGCGAGCAGGAAGGAAAACATGGCATTATCTGTTTTCAGCGTGCCGGTTGAATCACTGTGCCACATCTTTTTAGCCAGCAGTGAAGCAACGGCCAGCTGAATAATAATGGGCAAATAGCGTCCAAAGAACATAGCGAGCCCTGTTGTGATATTCCAAAAGTAGGAGTTATCACTTAATCCTTCAAATCCGGAGCCGTTATTGGCCGAGGCGGAAGCATATTCATACAACACCTGTGATAAGCCGTGGGCGCCCGGATTTGTGATTCCTCCGCTTCCAGCTGCTGTGGCGACGGCCAGTGCCGAGAATAACAGGATAATCGCCGGATGTATCAAGATGCAGAGAGCAATTAACTTCATTTCTTTTTCTTCAATCTTTTTCCCTAAAAATTGAGGCGTCCGGCCGATCATCAAACAAGCGATGAAAATAGTTAGCAATACATACATCATCATGTTCATCAACCCGACACCTTTGCCGCCAAATACAACATTCAGCATCATATTGAACATGGCCACAAGTCCGCCGACCGGTGTTAAGGTATCGTGCATATTATTGACTGAGCCGGTTGTAAAAGCGGTTGTTACGGCGGTAAACAGAACAGATTGAGGAATGCCAAAGCGCATTTCCTTTCCTTCCATACTGCCAAGTTCCTGGTTGATTCCCAAGCTGTCAATGATGGGATTGCCTGCCTGTTCAGCAGCGTAAATGACAGTTAAGCCAATGAGAAACAAAGCCGCCATAGCAGAGAAAATAGCGAGTCCTTGCTTTCCGAACAGTGTGTTCTTTTTCCTGCGGGCAGCCATTAAGCTGAAGGCGACCACGCAGGCACCCGGAAGCAGCATCATCGATAAGATTTCTATGATGTTGGAAATGGCCGTCGGGTTTTCAAAAGGAGTCGTCGAATTGGCTCCGTTAAATCCCCCGCCATTTGTTCCCACGTGTTTAATGGATTCAAGTGAAGCAACAGGTCCTAAGGCAATATCCTGCATTTTTCCTTCTATTGTTTCTACTGTTTGATTGCCGCTTAGCGTTTGCGGCGAGCCTTGCGAAACGAGCAGCAGGGCAACGCCAACAGACAGGGGCATTAAGACGCGAGTGATGACACGCACAAAGTCTACAAAAAAGTTCCCAATCGTATCTGTCTTCGCCACGAGGCGGCGGCAAAACGCCATGCATGCGGCATAGCCTGTCGCAGCGGAAGTAAACATCATAAAGGTAATGACGAGCATTTGAGATAAGTAGCTGAGCCCTGATTCGCCGCTGTAGTGCTGCAGGTTTGTATTGGTCATAAAAGAGATAATCGTGTTGAACGACAAGGTTGCTTCCATATTGCCGATCCCATTCGGATTTAAAAACAAGACAGACTGGATACGCAAGAGAACATAGCCAACGAAGATCATACATGCATTGGAAAGAATAAGCGCGAGCACATATTGCTTCCCGGTCATATTTTCTTGTTTGATACCGCTGATTTTATAAATGAGGCGATCCGCTTTATCTAAGACCGGATCAAGAAAGGTCTTTTGATGCATGGTCACCCGAAAGAGATAATGTCCCGCAAGAATAACAAGCGGTAAATAGATTGCTAGAATAATGGCTATTTGCCACATACTGCGTCCCTCCTAAACGTGCCTTAGTAGTTTTCTGGATGCAAGAGCGCATGCCCTAGATAACCGAATAACAATACAATGAAAATGCTTGCCGCGATCCACATAAGAATTCCTCCTTGTTTAGTTGTCTAAGCGATTACACCATGCTGCCAGCAAATAAAGACTGGCAAAGCTGACAATGAGCAAGCCGATCATATAAATATCCATCAACGGAATCCTTCCTTTCTTTCATTGGATGCTCCTATCATACGCGGATTGAAATTAAAGCAGTGTTAGAAAACGGCCGTTTGCATTAAGAAACGATAAAGACCAAAATCTTTACGCTTTCTTAATGCAGGATGGAGATATAATAGAAAAGAGGTGAGAAATTATGGAAGATCAGCGCCCCAGTCCGGAAGTGTTTTTAGCAAAGATGGAAGCAGAGCAAGAGGCAGCGGCCGGCAAGTTAAAGATATTCCTCGGTTATGCAGCCGGCGTAGGGAAGACGTATGCGATGCTAGATGCTGCCCATCAAGCCAAGCAATTGGGCAAGGATGTAGTCGTCGGCTATATAGAACGGCACCCGCGCCCGGAAACGCTAGCGCTGCTTGAAGGGTTGGAACAAATACCTGCCAAGAGCATTGAGTACAAAGGAAAGATTTTTCAAGAACTGGATATTGACAAGGTCATCGAGCGGCAGCCTGAGATCGTTTTGATTGATGAATTGGCCCATACGAATGTGCCGGTTATGCGGCATTTAAAGCGCTTTGGCGATGTCGAGGAGTTGCTGGCAAAAGGGATGGATGTGTACACGACTGTTAATATTCAGCATATTGAAAGCCTCCATGATGTAGTGGAGGACATTACCGGAATAAAAGTGCGGGAGCGGATTCCCGACTATGTGATTGATCAGGCGTCACAAATAAAGCTGGTGGATATTGAACCGGATGAGTTAATCCAGCGATTAAAAGAGGGCAAGGTGTACCCGCCAAAGCAAGCTGAAAAAGCGATAGACTCGTTTTTCCGCAAACAGAACCTGGTGGCTCTGCGGGAAATTGCCTTGCGCCGGACCGCAGATACCGTATATTACAAAACCGCAAAGGAATCGTTCAAGCAGAACGTGCAAATAGAAGAGCATCTATTAGTCGGTTTGAGCAGTTCCCCGACGAATGCCAAAGTGATTCGGACAGCAGCCAGGATTGCTCAAGCTTTGCATGGGAAATTTACAGCTTTGTACGTGCAAAGAGCAGAAAAAGGAGAGGCAAGCCCAGCGGACGTTGAACGGCTGCAGCAGCACATGAAATTAAGCGAACAGTTAGGCGGGCATGTCGTGATTGTGCAGGAGGAGGATGTCGCGGCTGCACTTGCCAGCTATGCGCACATTAGCGGTGTCACGAAGCTCGTCATCGGCAGAACGGCTATAAAAAGGAAATGGTGGCAGCCAAGCTCTAAAATAAGCCAGCGCTTGAATGAATATGCGCCGAGCCTGGCGATACATATCGTTCCTGATCAAGAAAATGAGCCGATTTATTTGCCGGAGATGAAGGCTCATCTTTACTTTGAATGGATGGATGGACTAAAGATGCTTGCCGTATTCAGCTTGGCTTCGCTAATGGGACTGTTTTTCTTTCAGATGGGCTACAGCGAAGCCAATATTATCACGATCTACATTCTCGGTGTGCTTATCCTGGCGATTTGGTCATCCGGCTGGATGATGAGCATTATTAGTTCAGCTGCAGCGGTGCTGTTGTTTAATTTTCTATTTACGGAGCCGCGCCTCTCATTCGAGGCTTACCACCGGGATTATCCCATCACTTTTTTTATTATGTTTCTATCAGGCATCATTACAAGCAGCTTAACAAAAAGAATAAAAGAGCAGGCCGCTGCGGCCATTCGCAAATCTTACCGGACGGAAGTGCTGCTGGAGACCAATCGCAAGCTGCACCATGCTAAATCAATAGATGAGATCATTACCCAAGGTGTCTCTCAAATTGTTAAACTAGTGGAGAAGCCCGTGAATTTTTTTGAAATCGATCACCGGCTGATCGCCAAGTCTCTCTTTTTTCGGACAGATACTTTATCAAACAGCGAAAATAGAGCAATCGAAGGGCTCTTTGGCAATGCCAATGAATTAGGGGTAGTCAATTGGGTGGCTAACAACAAGCGGATAGCTGGTGTATCAACGGACATCTTTCCCGAAGCCGGTGCCTACTATTTGCCGGTCATCTCCGGCGGGGAAGTAAAGGGAGTGATTGGCATTGCCCTTTCTAAACATGATCCGTTGCCTGCCTTTGAGCGGCATGTGCTTCATGCGGTCATTAACGATTTTTCATTGGCTTTTGACAAGTGGTATTTGCAAAAGCTGCATGCTCAAGTAGTCAGAGAGGCGGAACTGCAACAGATGAGGGCCAACTTGCTGCGGGCGATCTCTCATGATTTGCGTACGCCCCTGACGAGCATTTCCGGCAATGCCGATATCTTGCTGACCAATACGGAACAAATTCCAGAAGGGGATAAAATACGGCTCTATCAAGATATTTACAGCAATTCTAAATGGCTTGTGCAAATGGTGGAAAATTTGCTGGCCGTATCAAAGCTGGATGACGGGCAATTGGCGATTGAGCTGCAGCCGGAGCTAGTCGAGGATATTGTCCAGGAAGCCCTTTTGCATGTTGTCCGCTTAAATAACACCCATAACATTTCTTATCAGGCGGAGCCGGAATTATTGCTGGCACTGATGGATGCGCGGCTGATTATTCAGGTGCTGATCAATATTATTGATAATGCGCTTACCTACACGCCAGCCGGCAGCGATATTTCTATTGTCGCAAAGGAGGCCGGAGATGCGGTGCTTTTTAGCATTAGCGATAACGGGCCGGGAATTGAAGACAGCTTGAAGGCAAAGCTGTTTGAGCCTTTCACAACAGGAAAAGCTCAGCGGAGCGACAGCCGGAGAGGATTAGGCCTGGGCTTAGCGCTGTGCCAAACGATTTTGCATTTACATGGAAGCGAACTGACGGTGTCTGATAATAAGCCGCAGGGAACCACCTTTAGTTTTTCGCTCAAAAAAGGGATGGTAGCGATTTAATGAACAAGCGCATTCTTGTAGTAGAAGATGATGTAGCCATTGGCAACTTAATTAAAATGACATTAACAACGCAGCAATATGAATTCGATATCGCTGAAGATGGCACGGCAGCTTTGAGAAAGTGTTTATCGATGAAGCCGGATGTCATTATCCTGGATTTGGGGCTGCCCGATATGGACGGAGTGGATTTTATAGAGAAAGTCCGCAGCTGGGCGCAGACTCCCATTATCGTTGTCAGCGCGCGCGGGGAAGAACGCGATAAAATCCAGGCACTTGATGCCGGTGCGGATGATTATGTGACAAAGCCTTTTAGTGTGGATGAGCTGCTTGCCCGGATTCGTGTGGCGTTAAGACGAAGCGCAAACGATCCTCGCCCGGACCAGGAGCAGCCGGTGTTTGTCAACGGCGGCTTAGAAATTCATTATTTGGCCAATACAGTCTTTGTCAACGGCAAGGAAGTACATGTCACGCCGATCGAGTATAAGCTGTTAGTCGTGTTATCCAAGCATGTCGGCAAGGTGCTCACCCATAACTTTCTCTTAAAGGAAGTATGGCAAAACGCTCTTCCGTCAGACGTCCCAAGCTTGCGCGTGTTTATGGCCACACTCCGCAAGAAAATTGAAGACAATCCTTCCGAGCCAACATACATTCAAACGCACGTACGTGTCGGCTACCGGATGCTGCGGCAGGAGAGCGGGGAGTAAAGGGGAGGTCCCTCTAGCCAAGAAGGCAGGCTAGAGGGACGTTTTTGTAGAAAGAAGACGAATTTATATGGTTTGTATCACTATTTTTAATATGGTGCTTGAAAACTGAACCCAATTAATTTATCATCCTCTTTTTATTTTTTTAGAAAAGTACACTTTTGCACATGCTTGTCAAATCTACGGAATATCAACCCCACTTATTTTTTCATTACTTCTTGCACTGCTTCCGCAAGACCAAGAAACCTTGTCCTGACTGGCTTCATTTTTAAAAGGTTGTTTAAGCCAATTGTCTTTTGATTCCCTTTTTCTTGATTAATTTGCTCAGTCGCAAGGACAAAAAACTCCCATTGGTCCAGGTTTAGCGGATTTACCACACTTCGATCCTGTTCACTCAACAAACAAAAAACATACACATCTGCATTTCTCTTTATTTCTGCAGCATATGTATTCGTGCTGGCTTCCCACCCCTTTGCAGGAGCAATGCCAAAGCTGATGGCCGAGTTTTTTGCCTGCTGCCATGACTGTACATAAGCGGCTGACTTCACTTCAATTTTGATGCCTTCTGGTGTTATAAGGTCAAACATATCCCATTCAATTCTCGTTTTATTGGTTGCCTTTACAGCTCTGGCTACAATAAACTCTGCAAGTTTTCCACGAAGCGCATTACTCAAGAGATCCGATTGGTTCCACTGCCAAAATTCCAAAAGGCGTATATCTGTCTCGGTATTCTTAAGAAGAAACCGTTCTTCACCAGTTTTTTTCATTTTTGGTTACAACCGCAAAAGTCACTTTATTATTATACAACCAAGTAGAAATAGGCATTGATAAACTGTCTCCTTTTCAATTCCAGTGTATCGAGAAATTGTCCCACCCCTTGAAATAGGTTTAAAACCGTCCTACGGCAAGCATTGCGAGTAAACTATATTTTTAATTAATGTAAAATTAACTACTGTGAAATATTGAAAATCTGCGCATATATTTCAGGGAATGGACCATTTCGATCCAGGTTATCCAGCTGACGTATATAGCCAAGCATTTGCTGAAGCATATTACTGGAATAACCAATAACATTACGCAGCTCTTTTGTTGTTATTTGTGGGTGCTGCATTCTTGTCTTCATAATCAATTGCATTTGTTCAATATCGTATTTTGCCTTAAACTGCATAAAAGCTGATAAATAGTCACTGAGTGAAATCTGTTCAATTATGTCAGATCCACCCCATTGGTAAATGGTGATTTGACGCTGAAATTTCTGAAGGTTTTGTTCAAGATTTAAAAAACGATAAAGGAGTTCACTTTTCACAATATCCTTTTTACTTTTGTCTAAATACGATTGTTCAATTATGTAAACAACTAATCCTAAAAACATATCGATCATTTGAATTTCAATTGATTGATGGGACTCCTTTGATTTCACCTCCTGAACCTGGTATTGCCTTTGACGATACAGGGAATGTGCATTCATCTGTTCCCTTACCTTTGAATAAACGCGCATGGATCCATATTCAGGACTGTGGTCGAGCTAAATATTCACTTTATCATGGAGGAAATCCTGTTCCCTCGTTAAACCGTAAAAAAGCCGCTCAGGAATTTTCACATAAAACAGTTTGCGCAATTCTTTTATGGAGAGATTGCGTTTTTTTGCTAAGGTTAATGCCTGTTCGTTATTAACAATAAATAGATTGATCGGAATGTCTAAATTAATAAAGAAATGTAAAACTGATAGTGCTGCATTGATATTCCGATCATTCTTATATTCAGTAAAATGAAATTCGCTTTTTTTACCGAAACGACTGTAAATTTTATTTACTCCCATTACAAGTTCACGTTGCTGTATCACATCGCAGCCATATGCCCCGTAATAGGAATAGGTTTTTTCATTATCTAATTTATTGGATTCATCGAAAAAGATGGAGTAGCTCATCAAAACGCCTCGTTTGACTAATTTTTTTAAAGTATGTATAATGAATAGTACAATAAACATATACTAACTATCCCCATTCACCTTTTTGAGAGGGGATGCGATAGAGAGATCTCGTCAGTCACCTTTTTGATTGGCGAGATTTTTCATTTACATTATATCATGTCGAACTTTATAAATCGTACTACGTCAAACATTAAGTTCCTTCGCTATTCAACTGTACTGCCCCTTACATACCTAATTATCCGAAATTGCTCTCCCTTAAGTCACTTTCTTTTTTTATCCTATCAATAACCTCCCTTTTAGATATACAGATTTCGATATAAGTTTTGATATAAAAAATCCTCAAATTCTAAGGGATTTCCACTACAATTTTGCCCCTCTCAAAAACCATGGACATATAGAACAACTTCATCGTGAATTTGTGTTTGAGCCAACAAGTGAGTTAAATAAAAAAGATTAAAAAATTTATACAAAGCTGCGCATGAATGTTGTGCAAATAAATACTGGAGAAGTAAGGAAAGAGGTGGTTTTTCTAGGTTGTTTCACATAAATTACAAAGAAGCATCAGCAAAGAACTCTTTGCTGATGCTTTTTAATGATTATTCTTGCGAAAGAAAGTTAAATTTTTCTTCAGGGATATCTTCAATATTTAAAGAAAGATTATGTGTTTTTAAGATAGATTGAAGCAAAGGAAAAATATCATTTAAGTTATTTTTATTTGAAAAATCAGGAACAACTTCAATAACAAAATTCCAACGACAGTCTTGTTTATCCTCCAAGAATCCAGCAGCTGCTGTATATAATTCGTCATGCGTTTCTTGATCAATTTCTTCTGCAGAAATAATAACTGCTTTTATAAAATTGTCATTTCCGAATTCATCAGCTGAGATTCCTTCAATGTCTTTCAAATGAGGAAAATCATTGATTGTACTGGGACGCTTGTAATCAATCAGTACTAAACAGTACTTAGGAGAAATTAAGTATCCATCTCTTAAAAAATATGCTTCTACTGTTTTTAAATTTAATATTCTGTTCAGATGAAAATTTTTCATTATAGACCTCTGTGATATGTGACTTATACAAAATTAACGTTTTTTTCTAGGTGGTTTTTTATTACTCTTATCTTTTGATTTTTGTAGCGAAAGTCCTTTTTGATATAGTTTAGTCGCTCTTACTTTTTTTGCAAGCTTAGGGTTTATACAATCATCAAAAGTCTGTCCATGACTTGGAGTACCATCAACATTTTCCACTGCTATTTCAGCTTTTTTATCATAGATATGAACATGATATTTTCCTCCCCCAACAGGGTCATCAAGACGTATTCTCCACCCTTTGGATATGTGGTCAATATTTTCCCATCTACTTGAAGCTGATGCTTTGTTTTCTTTAAATGTTGATTCAAATCCAAATCCACTAAACAATACAGCAAATACCAAAGTTAATACTAACAATTTTTTTCTCAATTTAAAACTCCTTTTTATTGATTTATTATGTACCAACAGCAATTATAATATAGAAAAAAATTCAAATTAACCCTTTTTATACAAGGTTAATATTGGTAAAATTATAATTTTAATGAAAATAAGTGGGAATGATTGGATGGAAAAGCAGAGGGCAATCGCTCAGCATTTATTCGTGAAGTTGTTTGAAATGTGCTGGGTAATGAGTCGAAATGGGTCAATAATGCCTGTCTTGTTTATGCCATTAAAGGCTTAGAAAATTTAGAGTACCGTCCCGAAGAAATTCAAAAAATTATTCGAGCAATCGGACGCACCTTTGATATGACGAGTGGTTCAGAAGCCGGGCAAAAATATTTAAAATCACCATACTAAAATATTAAAGACACAAGAAAATATCTTGTGTCCTTTTTGGTTTTCCTCTTCATTTTGTCGTATATCGGGGGTTGCCCCAACACTGCCCGACCCTTGCAATTTAAAAAGACTCTTGGTGTGTATTGAAGTGAAAAGTATGCGTGATTTTATGCAACCGAAAGATCCAAGAAGCTGATAGGAGGGGGGAAATGATGTATAAAAACAGTATAGAGAATGTTTCAACATAAAAGCCGTAAACGCTGATTTAATCATGTTTACGGCTTTTGAATGTGCTCTCAAACTTTTATTTAGCGACTATTCAATAATTTCGGTTGCCAATGAAACGGTACAGCTGTGTTATGATTTTTAGCCCATTCTAAAAAGTCATCTATATGTCTAATTCCAAATTCCAATACGGCTTGATAAATAAAAATAGATGAGTATTTTTCGTTAAGTTCAAGTAATGCTTCTTTAATATCGAGAATGGCTCTTCTAGATTCTTCCGTTAAATTTTCTTTCATAAAGGGTACTAAATCCTTTGAGAGTGCGCCACTTCGTTCAGATGAAAATAACCACATATCAATATTCCACTCAATTTCATCGGCTTTATAAATCAGTTTAAAATAATGTCCATTAAAATCCGTACCCGTATAATCTCTATATTTTAGTTCAATGACGTTCTTGTGTTGTGTAAGTAATGCTAATTCATTCATGATCGTTTGAGGGTTCGGTAATTCACTAAACGTTTCTAAATCAATATCCGGAGTTACAATCAAATCATAGGCAGCGGCACCTGCTATAAAGCAGTTGCCTACAGTATCCCATCTCTCTATCAATTTTAATTCATTTAATATTTTCTCTGCTTGCTGTTTTCTTTTAGCTGCTCTTTCTAAACTATTCATTTATTCAAATTCCTTCTAAATATGATTGACATATCAGAATACGAAATGTTTGCATAAAAAGCAAGCTTAATTTTAAAAAAGCACCGAAGCGGGGTGAACTGTGCCCCCATTTACGGACAGTTTAAAAAGCGCCTAAGCGGCTAATAAGTGGTCCCGGTATTGTACCGGGGTCATTTTATTTAAGCCCCATTGATAACGGTAATGATTATATTCTTCGATTACTCGATTTACTTCTTGCTTAACTTCCTTCAAATTTTCAAGTGATTTATATTCTGCTAAATCTTTAAAATGTCCAAAGAAGCTCTCCATTGGTGCATTATCCCAACAGTTTCCCTTTCGGGACATTGATTGAGTTAAGCCAAGCCTTTTCACTTTGCTTTGGAATAGAGGATGCGTATAGTGCATCCCTTGGTCGGAATGCAACATGGCTTCTGGATGAAACTGATTGCCAACAGCTGCCTTTAACTTTTTCAATGTTTCATAGACAATATCCATCTCTAAAGACGTGGCAAGATGGTACGCAAGTATTTCCCTTGTAGCCCCGTCCTTTACGCAGGATAAGTATGCTTTTCGGCCCTTTCCATAATAGAGATAGGTAATGTCAGTAAGCAGGACCTTCCCTGGTTCTTCCTGATTGAATTCACGATTAAGAAGATTCGGGCAGGTTCGATGTTCCTGTGTTGCCTTGGCCATTTTGCGATATGGATTGGCATTCCTCACCTTGGTTACAAGATTATATTTTGCCATCAAACGTCTAATTTTCTTGTGGTTCATTACAGCTGAATAATCATTTTGCATGATCATTTTAACCTGGAGCGCACCTACTTTTTCTTTTTTGCTTTTGAATATTTCTTGGATGATGACTATATTCAATTCATCCTGCTCGTCACGTTGTGCCCGTAATGGTGCAGCCTTAAGCCAATCATAGTAGCCACTTCGACTGACACCTGCCAGTTCGCAAAGGTAGGAAACAGCTTTATTCAACTGGTGTATTCTTATCGTTTTCTCGATCAAGGAAAACTTCTCAGCTGCCGTTAAAATCGTTTCTTCTTCAACGCCTGCCTTTCTAGCTCTTCCAGCTTTTTTAGGAAGTCATTCTCTGCCTCAAGGAATTTAATTCTTGATTCAGCTTTTTGTAATTTCTCTTCCACAGAAATTCCCTTCGAAGAAGGACGTCCTGTACTTCCTTTGCCTCTGCGTTCCGTAAGGAAACCTTCCTCCCCAAACCTTTCATAAGACTCCCTCCAACGCTTAAGACAACGTTTGGGTTGTTCCTTACCGATCATGTCTAGGTCAAAGCCTTGTTCAATAAAGATTTGCGAGGGTGTTTTTCCGGCTTTGTAATCCACAACTGCTTTAAGTTTAAACACAGGACTATATGAAATTGACCTTTCAGAAGCACTCAGTACATTAGGGTTCTTCTCAAGCTCTTTAATTTGGAATTCATTATAAATATTCTTACTCATGATAATCCTCCGCCCATATTCATTAAATCTATTGAAACACAAAAAACCCCGGATAGGGGCACTTTTTTATCAGTGTCCGCTATCCGGGGTATAGTTCAGGGTGTGGGAATGTTTTTATTTTAGAAAAAGTGGCTGGTGGCCAGGGACAACAAGCGGTTGAAAAGCCGAATGGAGAAAATTCTCCCTATGAATCTCGCTAAAGAAAACCAGAAGTTGGCCAGTCAGCTGAATGGGACTTTAAAGAACTTGAAGGAAAAAGAAAGGGGATTTACTCATATTCGTTTGAGTAAGTCCCTTTGTTTTTTATAGAAAGGTATTTCAGTACGAAATCATTTTAGAGGTAGAACGAGAGGGCGAGCTTGTGAAAGTGGTTGTGTTTAAATATTACTAATTTGGTATAATGTGGTTAAGTTATACCGAATTAGTAATAAAAAGGGAGGGGTTTTTTGAAAACAAACAAAATATTTACAATAAATACTGCCGAAGCGCTGTTGCTTGTTTCTACTTTTTTCTTGTTTCTCTACATCTATGATAACTACACGTATTTTGGTTTTTTTGAGGATCTATATAGGCTAGTGTTTCCTGTTGTCTTGCTTTATTTCATGCCTTTGACCACTCTTTATCTTTTTTTGCAATCTTATATCCGTCGTTTAAAAGCGCATAGGCAGAATTAAATCATCAAATGAAGAAGTTTCCAATGAGGTTCGGGTCTCCGCTAAAAGAGAAAATCACTGGGAGCGAATTTGAAAAGGCTTATAAGCATGAGATAAACAAAGAGAAATGGAGCGATAATATGGAAACACCAGAGAATTATACCACTAAACTCGATTACGATAAGACGTTTAAAATTGAAATCTTAAATGAGTTTGCTAATGGGGTCTATAGTCGTTTGTTAAGCTTTGTTTTGAATAATGGGATGGATCGACAGGATAAAAACAATCCATATAACGTCTTGTTAGACCAGTTTGTTGAAATGCTAGATATAAATTTATTTAAAATGTCATTTGAAGAATTAGAAGTGTTAGAAGGTTACTGGAAGCACATGAATAAATATATTCGAGAAATTACAAAGTAATTTCAAATAAAAGGAGTTAAAGCACTAAAAAATATATTGTTTAGTGGACTTTTAGTGCTCTTTGTAAGGTTTTTATTTGATTCAATTACTGGCGACAAAAATTCCGCAGTTGACGAGAAAGCCACAACCTTCGATGAATAATGGAGGATTCCCTATAGGTTTTTTGTAAGAGTTAAGAATAAAGTTATATACAAAAGGAAGTGCTTTTAAATTGAAAAAATCTCTCTGTTTGCCATCTTAATCATTATACTTGTGCTAAGCGCATGTTCAGCTAAGCCTCCGCATATTACAAAAGAGGCTGTGGCAAAAAACGCAAAAGAAAACCTTACAAAAGAAGAGGTAACAGAAGCATTTGGTGAACTAAAAACAATTACAAATGATGCAAAATACGAACTTTGGTTTTATGACGGTGAACAAACAAATGAAAGCCCTGAAATTGTAGAATTCGATCCAGATTTCGGCCATTAGGTTTTTTTCTATTGCTGGTTTACTGTTAGGAGGAATTATACAAAATTTTGGTGATATTAGAAGTATATTTTTTTCAGTGGCCTATCAATAATGATAGTGGGCTTTATCTACTTAATAACTGAGGGAAAGAGCACAAAAAGGTCTCCATTCGAAAGAGAGGGTATACGTCTTGAAAAAGAATAATATAAATGACAACGATATCATTTTGGAGGACTTACAGCCTTCTCATGCTATCCATCTTTACGAAATGATGCAGGATGACAGAATTTATACCTATATTCCAGAAAATGCCCCAGCAGCAGTAGAAACGTTGAAAGAGAAATATAAAATGTTTAGTAAGGGCTCTTTAAGAAAAGAAGAAGTCTGGCTAAATTATGCGATTTATTTGTCTAGCGAAAAATTATATATAGGGACACTTCAGGCTACTGTTCAGTTAGATAAAAGAATTATTTCGATAGCGTACATTTTAGACCCAAAAAAATGGGGAGCTGGCTATGCAAAAAAAGCTCTGTCCATCATGCTGCAAAATTCGAAGGAGCAATTTGGTCATTTTGATTATTACGCTTACATTGATACTCGTAATGAACGCTCGATAAACCTTGTTAAAAGTTTGGGTTTCAAATGTGTTGAGTATATAGAAAATGCGGATTATTTTAAGGGGAGTTCAAGCAACGAGTTTGTTTATGCAAAAATAAGTAATAAATAATATTTGCAAGGTGTCTATTCTATTATTGTACTCGTTAACTTATTTACTAGCATTATTTTTCTCTATTTAAATCTGAAAAGTGCAGGGCTCTTCCGAAATGGATATGGGTGGGCACGGATTGCATGCTAGTATTGGGGAATACATGAAGTTTATCCGGATGATCCTAAATGACGGTGCCGGTATTCTAAAAACAGAAACAGTCGCAAAAATATCCCAGAACGGGCTTGGAAATAAGAAGGGGGCGGCTGGGTACATCTGACCCTTCACTAACTAACGCTGGATGATTTATTAGCACAAGCGAAGAGAGAAATTTCACAGCACGAGATGAAGCACTAGGAGAAATCGTGCAGAGCTGCTTGGATATCATAAATACATTCTTGTCTTAACATGAGCGACCTGATTATAGATCAATGTCTTAGCACAAATTCGAGGATGTCCGCGGGTCACAGAAAAGCCAGGGAGAGCGATGAACTCTTGCCTTCTCCTGTCTTATATGATTCTTCGTACAAGAAAAAAGAGAAGTGAGGAGCTCACTTCTCTTTGCTGTGATTATTCGTTCGGAAACCAGCCTACTGGTTCAACTGCCAGGTTCACATTGATCTGCTTGATTTCCTGGAAGTCATCTAAACCGTAAGTTCCAAGGCTGCGGCCGATCCCGCTTTGCTTATATCCGCCCCAAGGAGCTTCTACATAAGTAGGGTGATAGGAGTTCACCCAAGTGATTCCGGCGCGGACTTTCTTGATAACCCGCATGGCTTTTGCCCCGTCACCGGAGAATACACCGCCGGCCAGGCCATATACTGTGTCATTTGCCAATTTGATGGCTTCTGCTTCATCTTTAAACTTTTGAATGGTCACGACTGGCCCGAAAATTTCTTCTTGAACGACCCGCATATCAGACGTAACATTTGTGAACACGGTCGGCTCAATGAAGAAGCCTTGATCTAAGCCATTTTCTGTTAAACGGCGGCCGCCGCATGCCAGGGTAGCCCCTTCCTCTTTGCCGATTTCGATGTATTTTAAAATGGTGTTCATTTGATGCTCGCTGTTAATGGCGCCCACTTGGGACGTTTCGTCCAGCCCCGGTCCCACTTTAATTTGTTTAGCCCGTTCCACATAGCGTTCTACGAACTTATCATAAATGCTTTCCTCCACCAAAATGCGGCTTCCGGATGAGCATACTTGGCCGGCGCCGAAGAAGATGCCGAATAAAGCATAGTCTACCGCTGTTTCAAAGTCTGCGTCAGCGAAAATAATGTTTGGAGACTTTCCGCCGAGTTCCAGGGAAACTTTCTTTAAGTTTCCTGCAGATGCCCGCATAATTTCACGCCCGACCTCTGTGCTTCCTGTGAAAGATACAAGGTCAACGTCCACGCTTTCCGCTATAGTCTGGCCAACGACGGAGCCTTTCCCCATGACAAGGTTGACAACTCCTTTTGGAACGCCGACTTCTTCAATGATTTCCACTAATTTCATGGCAGTAATTGGAGTAGCTTCCGCCGGCTTATACACGATAGTATTCCCTGCAGCCAGCGCCGGCGCAATTTTCCATACGCTCATTAACAAGGGGAAATTCCAAGGAACAATAAGGCCCGCGACCCCGACCGGTTCTTTCACAACCATCGCCTGTACATCTTCAGGCACTTGGTATGTCTCGCCATCAGGAGTCATAATCAAACCGGCGTAATAACGGAAGCATGTAGCGGCATCGCTGATATCGAACTCGGCTTCCGCTTTCAACTTCCCGTTGTCCATTACCTCTAATTTAACGAGTTCATCAAAGTTCTCTTCAATTTTATCCGCGATTTTATTCAGGTATTTAGCCCGCTCGTGGGTAGTTAAATCAGACCACACGCCGCTTTCAAATGCAGCCTTCGCCACAGCGATCGCTTCTTCTGTTTCTTCCTTTGTTGCTCGTGGGGCTGTAGCGATAATTTCTTGGTTTGCAGGATTGATTACTTTATTTAGATCCGAGTTTTGAGAATCTCTCCACTCGCCGTTAATGTACATTTTTAATTCCATTGCCTGTGTTTGCACTGTCATATTTGATCCACCTCATAAGTTATAGTTTTAAAACCAATTTTTCTTCCTTGGCTCTTGAGCAGCATGTCAATATCATCTTCTTTTGTTCTCTTTCTTCATCGCTGAAAAAGATATCCCGGTGATCGACTTCTCCTTCCACAACATCAACCTCGCACTGCCCGCATCCGCCGGCTTTGCATGAGTACGGAGCTTCGATGCCTGCATCCAGGAGTGCTTCCAGCAGTGTTTGTTCAGGGTTCACTTCGATTACTTTATTGTGGTTAATCACTTCTACTAAAAATGGATTGTTTTCTCCGGATGCAGCGGCGAACAATTCAAAATGGATGGATTTTTCCGGGTATCCATAGGATAGGGCGGCCTCTTTATATTCAGAAACCATAGCAACCGGGCCGCAGAAGTACACGTGGCTGCCGATTCTCTGATTCTTCATCGTTTCGGGTGTCATGCGCTGCGGCTCATCGCTTCTTGAAAAGTAGAAAGTGCATTTGCCCGGATATTTTTCATGTAAGTAATCATGATAAGCACATGCTTCCTTTGTTCGTGCCGCATAATGAAGCTCAAATGTTTTCCCTTGGGCTTCGAGTTCCTCCATCATTGTCAGGAATGGCGTAATGCCGATCCCGGCCGCATAAAACACGTGGTGTTTAGCATGAAATCCTAGCGTAAAATGATTTTTCGGGAAACTGCTTATCACCTTGTCGCCGACTTTTATATGGTCATGCCAATAAGCAGATCCTCCCCTTGAATGTGGGTCCCGGTTGATCGATATAGCATAATGCGTGCGGTCAGTTGGATGGCTGACGAGCGAGTACTCCCGTTCGAGGATGTTATCTCCCAGGTCGACATAGGTGGTAATATGCGCGCCGCCTGTAAATGCCGGCAATAATTTCTGATCTGAAGGGTACAGATAAAAGCGTTTAACACTTTCAGTTATTTGCTCGATCTTTCCTACGTACATTTCTATGTTTCCGATGACTCTCATAACCTTCACCTCGGTCCTTTCTTCATTGTGAGTACTATCCAGTTAATTAGGGATAAATGGGTATCCTATATAGCCTTTGCGAACTTTAGAGAAAAACGGGCCAACTTCCATGTAAGCATCGCAGCGGGCGCACTGGACTTCATCGCCGTCGCTGATTTCACTGGTGTGATAGCATTTCATGCAGTAAATGTAGCGCCTCTTAGGGCCATATATAACGGTCTGGATTTCATCTTCTGTAAATCCTGCTTCGGTGGCTTCGGCAAAAACAGTGGCCGCGTGATCCCAGTTTGAAGCGATGTACAGGTGAGTGCCCATCTTCTGGCTGTAGAGCAGGGTGCGCAGGTCTTGAAGCTTGATAGCATCTTCAATTTCAAATGGCTCATAGTTCAGTTCTTCTTGTGAGTGTGCGGTTAAAGCTTGTTTCACATCGCCGGCGGCTTTTTGATCGTAAATAATGAGGTGCTTTTTTCTTTTATCATTAAAGGAAAGCTTTTCTTTAATTGTTTCCGATTGGTCATACAACACTGGGCTATTATACAAAGTGCTTCTCCCTTTCTACTTGGTTTTTTACTTCACTTTCATACTGTTCATCAAGTTTTCAAGATACTCTACAGACTGAGGCAGGAAAGGCGCCATCCCTTTGTACTCCGCCATATAATCTGGAATATCCGCGAGGTTGAAATAAGTGGTCTCCAGCCATTCCGGTCTCAGCACCAAGTCTTCTAATGGGAGAAATTGTGTGTCTAAGACAAATAAAATGGCATTGCTTCGCGGCATACGGATGAACCATTGCTCTTCTACCCGAAGATGAACCAGCTTTCCGGCATTTTCCGCTGTTACTTTATCTCTTTCAGGTCCCCAGATATCCATCGTTTCATAATTGACATCCCAGCGGTCTGCCATGAGGTTCCAGTTTACCCGCGTTCTTGGCGCACCCGGCTCAATGGTCAGCAGGAACTTTCTGATTCTGTCAGTGAGTTCCACACCGTCCCGGCTGACAAACGGCACCGGCCCGTGTATTTCATTAAAGGACATGCCAAGATTCCAGTTTGGCGAGAACAACGCCGCAAAGGATTCCTGGGCGACTTCTAAGTAGAAGTTGTCGTCTCGGTTGACCATTAACATAAAGTCATTATGGAAATGACGGCCAATCATATCATAAGGCTCCAGTGAAAGGCTGGATTCATCGCCGAAAATGAAGGTTTCGGTTTCTCCAAGGATATGATTCGTGAATGTCCATTGATCGCCGTCTTTTTCCACGCTGAAATGCTCAGGATATTTGTTTATGGACAGATCGATTAACAGCTCCACAAACTCCCATTGCATTTCCATTGTGTGCGGGAAGGACTGGTAGCGGACTTCCGGCTGTTCTTCCAGCATCTCCCGCTTCCGTTTGATTTGCACTTTGTACTCAGGCGTGATTTTCATAAAGTTTACTTTGTCTTCACTCAAAGCCACTAAGTCATTGGAATAACGGTAGGTCTTATTTTTAAAATTCGTAAATGGAAATGTAAACAGATCAAGATTAGTTGATTTAAACATCTGATTCTCTCCTTTTTAAGTAAAAGTAACTTGTTGCTATTAGCTTCCTGTATCTTTTAACAGGTGATGCGGAAATGCCTGTTCTGCCTCAAAGTCAAGCTTCAGCTCGCTTTTCAGTTCGAATATTCTGGAAATTAATTTCAGATATTCCACCTTTTTTTCAGGAGTCTCTTCCTGCGAAGCAATCTCTTTCAGCATAAGAATCGGCTGGCGGATGAGTTGATTGGAAATCATTTCTGTGTATTTCAAAATAACCTGCTTTTCTTTTTCAGAGAGGCCGGGGGATTTATTTTGAATGTGCTTTATTGCCTCCGCCTTGATACCAGAAGCTTTTTCTTGCAGTTCTTGGATAAGGGGCGTAACAGGCAATGTTTTTCTCCACGCATGAAATTCATTTACTTCATTTGCTATTAGCTGCTTGATCTTATTTGCCTCTCTTAACCGTTGCTGCCGGTTGGAAGCAATGATGTCATTTAAATGATCCAGGTCATATAAATGAACATTGTCCAGTTCGCCAATTTTGGGATCTATGTTTCTTGGAACCCCGAGATCAATGAAAGTAAGAGGACGTTCTTTTCTTTTTCCTGCAAGGTTGATTACATCTGCTTTGTTCAGCAGATAATCCGCTTTATCGATAGAGCAAATGACTACATCAACTTGCTCCAGCAGCTGCAAGCACTGATCCAAAGGGGCAGCGTTCCCATTATGGACAGCGGCTAATTCTTCCGCTTTATTTAATGTGCGGTTTGTAAAAAACAGCTGGCTGCATCCTGCTTCCTTTAAGTGCCTGGCAGCTAACTTGTTCATCGTTCCTGCGCCAATGAGCAGGGCTTTTTTCCGCTCTAATGGAGGAGTTTTCTGCTTCAGCATTTGAATCGCTGCATAGCTGATGGAAACCGCTTGCTTTCCTACGGCTGTTTGCGTATGCGCTCTTTTTCCAATCGTTATCGCCTGCTGAAAAAGACGGTTGAACAGCCGGCCGGTGTGACCGCTCTCTTGGCTGTCGAAAAATGCCCGTTTAACCTGCCCGAGGATTTGCGCTTCCCCTATAACTAAGGAGTCTAGACCGCAAATGACGCTAAATAAATGAGCAACAGCCTCATCATTGGCTTTCACATAAACTGCTTTTTCGGCTGTGTGATAGTGTTTGGTCACTTTTTTCAGCAGCTTTTCTTTTACTAGCTTTGCTGCCAAACAAAGATTGTCTGCAGCTGCATAAATCTCTGTCCGGTTACATGTACTGAGAACCAAGCATTCTTTAATGACGGGATTAGAGATTAATTGAAGTTCCATCTCCTTCTTTTCGCGCATGTCAAAGTGCGTCTGTTCCCTGATGGTCAGGGGAGCCCGCTCATGATTTAACCCAATTGCCAAGATAGTCAAAGTATCCCTCCTTCCAATAATTTTTGTGAAATCGTTTTCTTGATTCAGTAGTTGCAATATCCGTGCCAAGCGTTATTTTCGAAGAATGCCAGGCTGCATCAGGATAAGTGAGCTTTGCATTCGCCTGGATGATTTCAATTTGGAAATTTTATTTCAAAAGTAAATTTTCCGGATTAAACAGCGTCGTTGCTTTTGGACGGCAAAGAAGTGCTGGTCACGCTTAGATCGGCATCATACGAAAAGATGTACTTGGCTGAAACGTAATAGCATATCCCTGCCGCAAAGTATGCCGGAATCCCAGCGGACATATAGTAGAACAAGCTGCTCGACGTATCAGCTACCGGATTGTACAAGCTCCAATACACCACCGTGCCAATGATAAAGCTTACAATGGCGGATGGGTTCACTCCTCGCCAGTAATAATAGCTTCCGTTTGTATCGTAAAGATCCCGGATGGAAATCTTCTGTTTTTTTACGAAGAAAAAGTCAGCAATGACGATTCCTCCAAATATCGCCATGATATAGGAAATCACAGTGATGAAAGATCCGAACGCATCGTAAAAAGAAGCGCTTAACAATAACAGGACAGTCGGTATCGCCGTTGCCATGGCCGCCGTCCAGGATTTCTTTGGAAACACGGTTTTAAAGCTGATTGCTTGTGAATACATCAGGAAGGTTCCTGCCGTGATATTTCCAAGGGTAAGCAGCAAAAGGCCGATAATGCCAATCCATGTGCCGCCGATCGCGAACATCCAATCAGTTGGATCTAAGGAGGCCACTACTAGTGCCGCCAGGGCTCCCAATATTACAGCGACATTCACGATAATCCCGTAGCTGAAGAATCCGGCTTTAAACGCGGACTTTTCACTCTTGGCCAGCCTGCTGTATTGGCCGAGATAAGGAAGCCAGGAGAACCCAAGCCCGATATTGATTTCTAACGCTGTAATAAGTGAGCGGGAATGCTCATCATAAGGTTCAGGCGGCGATAAAGAGAATATTTTATCCAGTCCTTGCCCGAGCATTAAAAGGGCGATGAGACCTAAAGTCATCAATAAAATCGCTGGAACGCCTATTAAATTGAATTTGCGCATGACTAGCGGTCCTTGAAAAGTGATCAAAAAGACAATGGCAAAGATGATGATGGCAAAGAAAGGCGCTCCGGTTGTCCTAGTTGTGAAAAATTCCGGCAGGCCCGCCACAGAAGCAATCTTGACCAATGCTTGTCCCGCCATAAAGAAGGCAATGGACATGTAGCCGATCGTAAGGAACATGAAGATAAAATAAAAGATATTTGAGCCTAAGTAACCCAGCGCACTGCGGAAACCGATGAAAGTATCCACGCCGTACCTGGAAAAAAGAAGAATGATCGGCGCAATTAACAGGAAAGGCAAGGCATTTCCAAACAAAATGGACGCGATGGCTTCTTGCGCGCTGAGCATCATCCCCGTATATCCGCCTACAAGTATGCAGATACAAGAAATGCCGATTCCCACTTGAATGAGAACCAAATCCCAAAAGCCAAACACGCGGTCACTTTTTTGTGCAGGCAGAAAGCCAAAGGCTACATCTTTTGAAATAGCGGAATTGTTTTTACTCATTTTAACCTCCGGGTATTTTTATTTAGCAGGTGACGGGCATTTCACCTGGCTATAGAGCATTAAGGCTTTAGAAAATAACAAACAGCAAGAATACTGAAATTGCCCCGATTATCGCCAATTCGGGAATGGTATGGCTGATTCTCATTTTGTCAGCATTGGCTTCTTCTTGCTCGTAGCTTTGAATCCGGTCATGCAGGTCGGTATACAAACTCTTTACAAATGTATCTGCAGATGCCATATTTTTTTCAATCATGCTTTCTTTTTTCAACAGAACTTCCCCCTCTTTACAATGATTAGAATATTGAGATTTATTTTAATATTGCAACTTCCGTGCCGTCTGAAAACCCTTACAAAACAGCTTTCTACAAAAAACGCATTTCCATTTATGAAATTTTCATTTAAAATTGAAATACCCTTGGGGGATAAAATGGGGGGAAGGTGTTGATTTACGTGCATACTGTCCTTACTGATGTGTTACAGTCAACTCTTTTGAGGATATATGATGAATTGATAATCACGGATGAGCACGGATTTATAATTGAAAATTTCGGAAAATTTCTAAAAATTAAAGAAAACACATGTGATTTGGCCGGCATGAACTTATTCGAGATTGGGAAAACAACTTTTTATAATGAAACATCCCTGGACGAGCTGGTGAATGAAGAGAAAAGGTCGATTATCCAAACGACTTGGAATAACCAAAGAATCCTGATCACTTATTATCCGGCGCATGAACTGGACGGCAAAAAATATTGCACATGGGGACTTAAAGCTCTTTCGAGAAGCGACAGTATTTTAATGGAAAACGTTGTGGAAGATAAAATTGATTTTTCTAAATCGCTCCCGAAAGACATTTCCAGGCTGTTTATTGTGAAGAGCCAAAAAATGATGGATGTTTTGAGCACGGTTGAAATGGCCGCAAAAGTTTCGTCCTCGGTTCTTTTGCTGGGGGAATCCGGAGTGGGCAAGGAAGTCATAGCACGGGCCATTCACGATCTCGGCATTCGAAAAAGCAAGCCGTTTATCGCCGTGAACTGCGGAGCCATTCCTGAAAACCTGCTGGAAAGCGAACTGTTTGGCTATGAGGAAGGGGCCTTTAGCGGTGCAAGGAAGAGCGGCGCGCTGGGCAAGTTTGAACTGGCGAATAAAGGAGTTCTTTTTCTCGATGAAATCGGCGAGATGCCGATCAATCTCCAGGTGAAATTGCTGAGGGTTCTGCAGGAAAGGGAAGTCACCCGTTTGGGAAGCTCGGATACCGTCAAACTTGATATCCAAATTATTGCGGCTACCAATAAGGATATTAAAAGCCTGGTGAATAAAGGGAAATTCAGGGAAGATCTCTACTATCGCCTCAATGTGATTCCTATAAAGATTCCCGCATTGAGGGAAAGAATTGAAGAACTCCCTTATTTAATTAGCTTCTTTTTGCATAAATACAATGGTCTGTATGACAGGGCTATTCAAATTAATCAAGATGCCATTGATTTGATGTCGATCTATGAATGGCCGGGAAACATCAGGCAGCTTGAAAATGTGATTGAGAGAATGGTTGTGACAAGCAAAGAGGCGATAGTAGATGCTTCTGCGGTTCAGGAATTTTTCCCGCTTGAGCAAGAGGCTGCGCAAGCATCGCCGCCCATATTTAATCACCTGATGCCGCTTCAAGAAGCGATGGATCTCGTGGAAGAACAATTAATCAATATGGCTATGGAAAAATACAAGTCGATTAAATTGGCAGCCAAGGTACTCGATGTCAGCCAGCCTACAATGAGCAGAAAGTATAAGAAGATTTTGGCGAAACTGTCGGAACAGACCGCAGTCCCGTCTGCAAAAAGAGATATCCTCGAAAATCAGCTGAATACCCGGCTGCGCTCCGTGGCCATAGCTACAGCGGCCATCATACAGCCGGAAGAAGTTAGCGAATTAAAGAGGGAACCTTCTTTCTCCAATCCGATCTTTCAAAAGCTGCAGAGCCAGCTGACGATGATCAGAAAACAGGCAGGGGGCATTAAATGGGCTTTCATTTTCGATATGGTTGACAATAAAATGTTTAGGACGCTGGCTGCGGACAAAGACTTTACCATGCAGCCTGGGCAATTATACGAAGGAACGCCGGAATTTGCAAAAGTAGCTGCCGATGCAGTGAAGGGACGGGTCGGAGTAACCAAGCTATATAGAGATATCTATGGCGAATGGAAAACAAGCCTCGCGCCAGTGATAGACGCTACAGGCAAAGTCATTGCGCTGATTGGCTATGACTACAGCAAAGAGTACATTGATTCTGAATTAGGCAAGATGGGAAGAGTCCTGAAAATTAATATTTGATAAAAAAGCCATCGGTTCGTTGAGCGGACCTCCACTCCCTTTTATAGCGCACAGGAACCGCTCAATGAACCGTGTGGTGTTAAGGACAAGAATGGATGGATCGGGCGGCATTTGTGCCCTCCTTATAGCCTATTTTACAATATATAACATTAAAGGGTTTCTCTGCTTAACGTTTTTGTTTTGATAACGATGCAGGTTTGCAGATGAGCAGATAACGAGTGGATGAGTCTTCTGTATAGGGCTTTATAGTAATGTACGATATATAAAAATCAAAAGGATGATGATTCATGATACTAGAAGCTGCCATGCTTCAGGTAAAGCAAGGAAGAGAAAGTGAATTTGAGAAAACGTTCAAGCAAGCTTCTGCCATTATTTCATCAATGAAGGGGTATGTGAACCATACTCTTCATAAATGTATGGAAGCACAGGGAAAGTATCTGCTTTTAGTCAATTGGGAAACGTTAGAAGACCATACCGTGGGATTTAGGCAATCTCAGGATTATCAAGAGTGGAAACGGCTATTGCATCATTTTTATGACCCATTTCCAGTGGTGGAGCATTTTGAACATGTCGATCTGGCGGAGAGATCGGTATAAATTCATTTTCATGCTTGGAGGTTGGGAGGAAGAGCACCGGGGACAGATCAGAAAACGTTCGATGGTATGGTGAGGCTAAGAAGGTACTTTCAAGCCATATCTTGTTAGAGGTCCCATACAAAGTTCATTGTCAAAAGCTACATAATAACCATTATGTAGCTTTTGTTTATGGATAGGTCGGTTGCTTCCCACTCCAGGCGCTTCGCTTTCCTCGGGGCGGGCGGTGAGCCTCCTCGGCGCTAAGGCTCCTGCGGGGTCTCACCTGTCCCGCAGGTCCCGCTGGAGTCTTCACACCTTCCATTCCAATCAACCGAAGTATAAAAAGAGGACAGCCATATGGCTATAGCGGTTTGAAAATGGAATCATCCTGCCGTTATCAAGCGGCTGAATGAAACATCATCTGTGCTTTTTATTTTGTATGTGGATAGGTCGGTTGCTTTCCACTCCAGGCGTTTCGCTTTCCGCGGGGCGGGCGGTGAGCCTCCTCGGCGCCAAGGCTCCTGCGGGGTCTCACCTGTCCCGCAGGTCCCGCCGGAGTCTTCACGCCTTCCATTCCAATCAACCAAGTGCACAAAAAGAGGACAGTTGTATAAAGAACTTGAGGTGAGGAAGAGGCTTCCCAAACACCATCCTATGCAACGGGACCAAATGGATAGGGTTGCTCTAGATCAGCTTGTGCCAGGGAATTATCTGGTTCGTCAAATGGAGCAGACGATAGGGAGCTTGGAGAAGTTGTCGATGCTTTCTTTCGCTGCGATGATTCTCAAGTAAATGGCCAACTGGACTTGGCAGAACCCGAAAGTGGCCTGAATCATCGACTTGGAGAGGCCTGTCTTTCTCGCGAATGACTGGAAAGTTATCTAAAAAACGAAAAGCGGTTCGGGCTGCTTTCATTCCGAACCACGTTTGTCTTGCGTGATATCTTTTGAAGCTACCTATGGCACTATCATCTTTGCCGCTGTTAGCCTCTTAGCTTCTTGGTTTTTCATCCCCCCAGAAGTTCCACTTGAAGTCTTGGTGTTTCATATAGTATTCCATTGCCGCGTTGAGCCATGATTGTTCAGCTTCTGTGAATGGAGATGGTGATATATTCTCCAATTCCTCGATATCCGGTTCTAATTCCGCTACATTAAGATCGGCTAGTGTTTGAATTAAATCCTCGCCAAGAAACTCAAGAGAGGCTTCAAGATAGGTTTGAATCATTTCTTGTACTTCTGGGTCCTCTGCAGGCTTGCCGTAGAGCTGCTTTACTTCCTTAGCCAATTGAATAAAGGTCTGATCCAGTGTGATTTTTTCCTCTTCGGTTTTCTTTGACAGCCCCTCCATCACATCCGACAGCTGGTGCTGTTCCATCCATTCTTTTTGGATGTTTTCTGTTTGCATGCCATGAATGAGACTGAATAAGATGGCGCTATCCACTTCTCCTTCTTCTTCTAACAGTCTAATCACTCTTTTAATGGCAGCCATTGATTGGTCAATCCGCTCTTTTTCTTTTTCTAGCGCTTGGAAGTGAAAGGTTAACGTTTCGTTGAGATCAACGGTAAAACGCGGTTCGTGCATCAAATGAATAATCTCATTTAAACTGTATCCAAGGAACTTTAAGCTGATAATTTTCTGTAAGGTGAGAATATCCTGATGGGTGTAAATGCGGTGTCCAGACGATGGATGTTTTTCTGGCTGCAGAAGGCCAATTTCATCATAATAATGCAACGTACGAATAGAGATCCCCGTTTTTTCCGAAAATTCTCCAACGGAATACTTGTTTTGTTCTTGCATCGCGATTCCTCCCTAAAAAGTATATATTCACTATAAAGCCTTACGTAGCTGGAGGTGCAAGAGAAAATTTTGAAGAGACGCCAAGAAGAGCCATCAACTTGCTGTTTGATGTCACTTAATCCGGTTTGGGTGAACGATCAAGTTTACTACAAAGAATCAAGATTTCTTTCTTTAAACGTTGTTTTCTTTTTTTCTTCATTTGTTGATAGATTTTTAAGGTTGATAAAAACAAACATATGTTCTATAATCAAAATCAGGAACAAATGTTTGTTTTTGTAAAAAATAAAATCTGACTGATTAAAAAGGAGCTCAAGCATGAACCTGTACGCAATAAATAGCATCCGAACGAATAACTTTGAGGATGAGCAAATGATGAGCAAGATTCAAACGATGTGGGAAGAGGCTTTTCGCCAACTGGGAAAGTATCGGGGAAATGTATATGGACTTTATTATGACTACCAGAGTAATTACAGGGGGGACTATTCATTAAGCGTCGCCATTGAAGAAGATCGCGGGGGAGCCCGGTTTCATTTGCCGAATCACGATAGATATGAAGTGTTTAAGGTGGATACCGCCGATGAACAGGGGCTGCTGAAGGCGTGGAGCAAGATATGGGATCAGGAAGAAGCCGGTTTATTAAAAAGAACTTATTCATGCGACTTTGAAAAATATTATCCTGCCGGGGAAGTTGAAATTTACATCGCGATTCACTAAGGAGAAATGTTCAAGCTCAGACACTTTTGGCTGCAGAAGACAAACAGCTGTTGAAAAAACGAAGGCACTTGGTGAAGTGCCTTCGCAAACTGGTGCAAGACCGTAAATAAGGTGTCAGAAGTACCTTTTTTGTCTAGGCTCCTGCTTTTCCGCGCTCAGCGGCAAGTGATGCCTTGCCTCGCTTCAGGCTGGTGGCAACAATGCTGAACAAGACAAGGGAAGCGCCAAGAATTTCTGTTTCATTCATCACTTCTTTCATAAATAAAAAGCCGAATAAAGCGGCAAAGACAGGCTCCATGGAAAAGATCAGCCCCGTTTTCGTCGAAGAAGTGTATTTTTGGGCAACCGTTTGAATAATGAAGCCGAAGGCACTGCATACAATGCTTAGCATTAAGATGGCGATCCAGCCTTCCGCAGAAGCGGGCAAGGAGGGCGTTTCAAGCATCAGCGAAAATACAAAGCCGAGTAAACCCGCCACTCCTAACTGGATGATCCCTACATTTAAGGGATCCGCCTTTTGGGCCGCTTGTTCAACCAGAATAATATGTAAAGCATAGAAAAACGCCGCCGCTGCACATAATAGATCTCCGGTCAAAATACGGAAGGGCGGTTGAATCGTAAGCAGGCCAATGCCTGTTAAGGCCAGCAATGTACTAGCCATCAGCTTGGCGTCCAGCTTGTTTTTGAGCATAAAGGAATGAAGAAGCGGAACGAAGATGACCGTTAAGCTGACTAAAAAGCCTGCATTAGAAGCAGATGTTGTTCTTAAACCGTAAGTAAGCATCGTAAAGACAAGAAACAAGACGCTCCCCAAAAGCAGGCCAAACTTTAACGCTTCCCGATCCATCAAGCGCAAGCGCCGGTGAAAGAAAGCGGCTGACAGCAGAAAAGCCAAGCCAAACCGCAGGGCGATGACATTGAATTCGGAAAGGGAAGCTAACCCCATCTTCATAAAAAGATAGGATGATCCCCAGCAAAGCGTAACAAATAGCATTAATAAATCTGCCTTAAATGCATTCATTCCACTCCCCTCCTTTCAGTAAATTCAGTATACTAAGCTTAGATATACAAGTAAAACGAATGTTTCTTATGAGAAACATGAGAAAAACTAATATAAAGAGGGGGCATTTATGAGCATCAGCAAATATAAGGTATTGATGAAAGTGATTCACTATGGGAGTCTGACAAAAGCTGCGGAAGTGATGGGTTATACACAATCAGGGGTTAGCCATATCATCAACAGCCTGGAAGAGGAGTTTGGGTTCCTGCTTATCCGGCGCGGCCGTTCCGGAATTAAATTGACTAGAAACGGTGAACAAGTGGTAAGAACGATAAGAGAAATATTGAAATGGAATGAGCATTTGGAACAGGAGATCGCGGCCATTCATGGAATGGAAGCCGGAACGGTTTATGTCGGCACCTTCACAAGTGTTTCCGTACATTGGCTGCCGGCCATTATTAAGCGCTTTCAGCAGGACTTTCCAAGGATCACGATCCATTTGGCCGAAGGAGATTATCGCCAAATGGAGGAGTGGATTATGAGCGGCGAGGTTGATTGCGGATTTGTGTCCCTTCCAACCTGCAGCAAAATTGAAGCCATCCCGCTGCAGCAGGATCAAATGCTCATTTTGCTTCCTCCTGAGCACCCGTTAAGCACCTGCCCCGTGATCGATCTGTCGGAGATCAAAGATGAGCCGTTTATCATGCCGCGCAAAGGCTCCGACGATGATATCAATCGCGTTCTCACAAAAGCTGCCATCAAGCCGGACATTAAATTTACGGCAGGCGATGACTACGCCATTATGGCAATGGTCGAAATGGGGCTGGGCATCAGCATCCTTCCCGAACTCGTCCTCCGGGGACAACAACGCAACATTCATCTGAAAGAGATAGACGAGCCTATTTTCCGCTCCCTCGGAATTGCGGTGAGCTCTATGAAAAATATTTCCCCGGCTACTAAGAAGTTTCTAATGTATGTGCAGGACTTTCTTAAAGATGGATAGGGTATTTTCTTATTTTTATAATCCCTGCAGTGGCATCATTCTAAGTAGAACCTAAATGAGAAAACTGTTAACAATACTTTGAACAGACTCTAACCAGCGCTTCGCTTTGTGGGGTGACGCCGGCTCTAGTCAAGCGCGGGCAGAACTCGCCGCTCCGTTTTTAAAATAAATACCAGTTTATTGATAGTATGTAATATTATTCATAATGATATATCCTTTTTGCTGGTGATATGGTAACTTAAAAAGAGTTTGTAAGTAGTCTAACTGATAAGGATGGAGGGGTACTTTTGAAAAAAGTTTTTAGTATGCTCATAGCTTGTTGTTTATTTTTCACTAGTTCTATAGCTGCTTCAGCTGCATTTAAAGATGTGGGCAATACCTATTGGGCAAAAGATGAAATTACATACTTAACGGGCAAGAAAGTTATTAATGGGTTTTACGATGCTTCCTTTCGCCCGCAGGCACCTGTAACGCGCATACAAGCAATGATTTTACTGGCCAATGCATTAAAATTAGACCTATCAAACCGCCCGGATCCTGGGTTCAAAGATTTATCCGCGATGAGTAGCGGCTATAAACATACTGCGGCTATTATGGACGAAGGACTTTTTCCAAAAAGCACTTATTTGAAACCTAATGAGCCTATGACACGCCAATTAATGGCAAGGATGATCGCTTCGGCTTTTAAACTGAAAGCTTCCAAGAATATGAGCTTTAAAGATGTACCATCAAGCCATTGGGCCCGCCCGTACATTTCTGCCTTAGCAGAGCACAATATTACTGTAGGCTATCCAGATGGGACATTTAAGCCAGATGCAACGCTTACCCGGGCTCAGTTTTCTGTCTTTCTGGCAAAAGCATTGAGTGATGACTTCAAAACTTTTACCCTTTACAGCACTAGTTTTAATTATCAACTTGAATTGCCTAATTACATAAAGACTAAAGTGACCGTTGAGGAGGAGAAAAAGAAAGATGGAGTCCTGTCGACGCACTTTTATTATAACAACACTACACATCTTGGCTTTGAGCCTTACCTTGCCTCTATTCACATCATCCCGGCATCAAAATGGGATTTTTATCAATCGGCACCCTATGATTTAATCAAAAAGTATAATAACTACTATTACTGTTATCAAAGCGTTGGCGAACACCCATACTATGAATATAATCAACTTGGATCGCGTGAGGCAAAAACATTTGAGCGTATCCAGTATAGATTAACAAATGCTATCTACAGTTTTAAACCGAAAAATTAATCGATATCGGTATGAAAGACAGCTTAAATTTTTAAATGGCTTTATAGTTGTTTTTTAGTTTGGCGAAAAGATTTTGATCAAAAATCAAACAATTTTTATTTTAACCTCGCTGAAAAATTAAGGCGAGGTTATTTGTATTTGGGGTTTTCACATTAATCTACCTGTCTGATCATTTGACAGGCAGAACGTGTTTCCCAAAAAGCTGTTTTCTTGATTGATGAAAAGTAAGGAATGTCGCTTTACTTTTAACGTTGTTCTGCGGCAGCCGGGTCAGTTCCCAGCCGTTTGTTTCAGATGAAAGCCAAATTTCTCCATAATAAGCCCTCATTACCCCTTCTTCTAAGCAGAGAGTGTTTCTTCCGTTTGCTTTTTTTCACCGTCATTGAGGTTGTCTCATTAGCTTAGTCTGCAGGCGCCCAGAAATCTCAGATATACATTTGTGTCTATAAACATTTGTTGAAAATTATGAATGAATGCTTTGAGGTTGGCACGAGTCCTGCATGATGCAGAAGGAAGGGAAGGCGGCAGTATGCAAGCCGTTCAATGACTGACCCTTAGAAGCCGTAGTCATTAAGCATGTTATTATTTACTTAGGGGGAGATAGGATGCATTTCAACCATCTGTTTACAACGATTGATGTTCATGTGGCAGGAGAACCGCTGCGCATCATTACCGGGGGATTGCCGGAGATCCAAGGGAAAACTCAGCTGGAGAGGCGAGCATATTGCATGGAGCACTTAGACCATATTCGGAAAATATTAATGCATGAGCCGCGCGGCCATTACGATATGTATGGGTGCATCATGACCCCTCCGGCTAATCCCGGTTCTGATTTCGGTGTGTTGTTTATGCACAATGAAGGCTGGAGTACGATGTGCGGCCACGGTGTCATTGCGGCGGTGACAATGGCCATTGAGACGGGAATATATCAGGCAGAAGGCGGCAGCCGAAAGTTTACCATTGACTGCCCATGTGGTCCTGTCACTGCGTATGCTGAATGTGAGGGCACCGCGGTCAAATCAGTAGCGTTCGAAAACGTGCCTTCTTTTGTTTACAGAAAAGAGGTGCCGATTCAAATCGATGGCTATGAGTTTACAGCGGACCTTTCTTACGGAGGTGCCTTTTATGCCGTGGTCGATAGCAAAGAGGTCGATTTGAGGGTATCCTCTGCCGATTTAGGAGCTTTAAAAATATGGGGAGACAAAATTAAGCGTTACATCGAAAGTCAAATAGACGTGAAGCACCCATATGAAGAAATTCATGGAATGTACGGCGTTATTTTTTCTGATGAACCGAAAAGTGAAACGGCTGATCTGCGCAATGTAACTATTTTTGCCGATCAGCAGGTGGACCGTTCACCGTGCGGTTCAGGAACTGCGGCGAGGATAGCCGCTCTTTATGAACGGGGCGCACTGGCGGCCGGGGAAAGGTTTGTTCATGAAAGCATCACGGACGGGCAATTCGTCGGAGAAGTATGCTCAGTAACGAAGATTGGCGAGTATCAAGCGGTCATTCCAAAGATTGCAGGGGAAGCGTTCATTACAGGGTTTCATCAATTCGTTATTGATCCCCGTGACCGGCTCAATAACGGCTTTTTATTAGCTTAACTGCTTCTTCAGCAAGATAAACCAAGAGCCCCAGTACAACATTGAAATAAAAAGGAGAATCAACCATGTTAATCATACGTGCACACGAGCAAAAAACTTTAATAGATATGAAGGAATTGATTGAACACGCAGCGATGGCGTTAAAGGAATTTTCATCCGGAAGGACCGTCACGCCTATCCGTGCCGCTCTTCCTTTCAACGATGGTCAAAATACAGCATTGGTCATGCCGTCCGCAGCGGATGCGGCGGGCAGTATGGGAGTAAAAGTAGTAACGGTAGCCCCGAATAATAAAAAGCTGGGAAAACAGACGATAACAGGCACGGTGATCCTGTTGGATTTTAGGACGGGAGAACCGGTTGCCCTCTTGGAGGGTTCTTACTTAACGATGTGCAGAACCGGCGCTTTGTCCGGGGTGGCAACAAAGTACTTATCCCGCCCCGATTCAAACAAACTTTCCATTATTGGCACAGGAGGACAGGCAAAAGGGCTTGTTGAAGCGATGATCGCTGTCCGTGACATTGAAGAAGTGTCCCTTTACAACCGCTCAGAGCAAAAGGCGCATGAGCTAGCTGAATATATTAGACACTCATTTCATAAACATGTTCACGTTTACACAAAGGCTGATGAAGCAGTAAAGAATGCAGATATTATCGTGACAGCGACAAATTCTTCAACACCCGTTTTTTCCGAACGTTTACAGCCAGGTGTTCATGTGAATGCTGTCGGTTCCTTTCGGCCAACGATGCAGGAGCTGCCGTCTCATGCGATTTCTTCTGCCCATAAGGTCGTGGTGGAATCAAGAGAAGCGGCGTTAGAAGAAACAGGGGACTTGCAAATCCCGATACAAGAAGGAATATTTAAGGCGGGTGATATTTACGGAGAACTGGGAGAAATCATCGGTGGAGAACTGAAGGGAAGGGAAACGGAGGAAGAGATCACCGTCTTTGAATCTGTCGGTCTAGCGGTAGCAGATATCATAGTAGCTAAGTATATCTATGAAAAAGCGCTGCAAAAAAAGGTCGGAACGCTTATAGACCTGTAAAGGAAAATAGCTGCTGAAAGGCTAAAAGCAGTGGATCACTTCGCTACCATGACGGAGTGATCCTATTTTTATCATCTGCTATCCAGGTGCTCACCCCCGGTGGCCAATGGAGGTGAGCGCTTGTTTTAGCCGATCTTTTCCCCGGGCTGAACAGAAGTTCCTTCATGGGCTTTCCACTGTTCATTCATCTGGCTTCGGCCCAGCTCAATGTCAGGATGAAACTGGATAGCCACTTGCTGGCGGATCGTCCGGACATGTTCGATGGCTTGCTCAAGCTGGCGGCCACTTGCAGCGGCCTGTTTTCCAGCCTGTTTAGCGATAGAAAGACCGGCTGCAGTGCCTTGGGCCATTGCCACCTTGCCGCTTTCAATGCCGGTAATATTCCCGGCAACAAACAGCCCAGGAAGCGGGGTGGCCATCGTTTCGGAATGGCGGGGGACATGACCGCCAAGTTCAGGGATATATTCAAAGGGACATCCAGCCACGGCGGCGAGTTCTGCCAGCGGATACAAACCGCCTGCGATGCAGACAAAATCGGCTTCATACAGGCGATCTGTGCCTGGAATGACGTGTCCGTATGCATCAATATCAACGGTCCGCACCCCTTCCACTTGTTCTGTGCCGATGATTTCTACTGCCGCTTTTCGAAGCTGCAGCGGCGTTCCGTTAATTTTCAAGCCGTTCTTAGGGTAGAAACGTGTACCTATGTTTCGGATGGTTTCATTTTTCATCAACCGGCTGCCGAAGCGCAGGAGAGCGGATGGGGCCAGGTGTGCGGCGTTCAAAAGTGAGCGGATGACTGCTTCCGGCTCCCCTGCCTGCCGGCTGACGGCGTTTTTCTCAGGCAGTACCACCCGGTCCACTTTTATTCCTGCCAGCTGCAGCTCGTTCAAAATGGCAAAAGCTAAAATATTTGCGCCGATAATGATGCCTTTTCTTCCCGCTTGAACCCGATGGACATTTGTCATGACTTGAGCGGCCCCGATGGACATAACACCCGGCAAGGTCCAGCCCGGCACCGGGATCGGGTATTCGGCCGCCCCGGTGGCTATTAACACAAAAGGGGCTTCCAGCACGCCTTCGTTTGTATAGACTTTCCATCCGGCTTCAGCTGTTTCTATATTATAGACAGAGACACCGCAGCGGATATTGATTCCTAAAGCATGCGCTTCGTGCTGGAGCTTCTCGGCTTCTTTGATCCCGTTCCACCATTCACCTGACGGCTCCTGGTGCAGCTGTCCCAGGAGCCTGCCGCCAGGGCGGATAAATTCATCGACAACCGTCACCCTCAAGCCCGTGCCGGCCGCGGCAATGGCCCCAGCTAGTCCAGCCGGTCCGCTGCCGATAACAATCAAGTCTGTCATTGCAATCCCTCCGTTTTCTTCAGCGGCGTCGGGTGCCGGCGCCCGCTTTCGATCGTCATGCCTTCTTCCACCTTTGTTAAGCAGGCCCGTACGTTAGGCTGATGATTGACTGTTACCCGGCATTCCATGCAGTGCCCGATGTTGCAATAAATGCCTCGGGGAGTGCCGCTTTCCTCATGAACACGCAGCTGCCGGATGCCGTTAGCCAGCAAAGCTGCGGCAACTGTTTCGTGCTCATAAGCCTCATAGCTTTTCCCGTTAAACTGAAAGGACACTTTTTTCAGGCTGTCCAGCTTTCCTAAAATCGCGTGATCGATAATTCTAGTCATGACGCCCACCTACTGTTCCGAAAGATACCGGTCGGATCGGAGGCTGATATTTCAATGGAATGACCGCCTTGTTTTCGTCCGGAATGAACGAGTCCATAATGGCATCAAGGGCGATCCGGCAGGTGCGGCCGCCGCAAAACCCCATGCCTGCTCGTGTCCGAAGCTTTAATTCCCGAGCTGAGCATGTATGCTGCCGGGCGGTCGATTGCAGCTGTTCGTAAGTGACTTCTTCACAGCGGCAAATAATAAGCTGTTTGTTTTCTATCATGGTTTCTCCTCCTCCAGATGCTGATACAAAAAAATATGCAACAATCATACCAACTGGGGAGGAAAGTGATTAATTCATGCCAAGGCGTTTCAGGCGATTATACAATGTCGCCCTTGTGATCCCAAGTTTTTCGGCGCACTCTAATTTATTGCCATTTGAAAGGCGCAGCGCCCGCTCAAGCACTTTTTTCTCGTGCCGCTCCATTTCATATTGGAGCGGAAGGATCGTCTCATCGATCTCTTCCGTCCTGTCCGCTGCCTGCTCCTGAAGATGGGTGCTTTCATAAAAAGGCAAATACTCTTTTTTGATCACTCCATCTGTCGCAAATACAACAAGCCGCTCCATAACATTGCGCAGCTCGCGGATGTTTCCGGGCCAATCATGCTGGAAAAGCGCCTGCATCACTTCAGGAGACAGCTGCTGAATCGGCCGCTGATAACGGACAGAAAATTCATTCAGGAAATGGTGCATCAATTCAACGATGTCTTCTTTGCGCTCCCGCAAAGGCGGGATGTGCAGGCTGACTACATTTAGGCGGTAATAAAGGTCTTCGCGAAACTCTCCCTTCTTAATAAGTGCAGGCAAATCCTGATTCGTAGCGGCAAGCAGGCGAAAATCAGCCTTGCATTCTTTCTCGCCGCCCACCCGGTAATACGTCCGTTCCTGCAATACACGCAAAAGCTTTACTTGCATATCGAGCGGCATTTCTCCTGCCTCATCTAAAAACAACGTCCCTCCTTTGGCGAGTTCAATCTTTCCTTTTTTTCCTTTGTGGTCGGCTCCCGAGAAAGCGCCGCGTTCATAGCCAAACAGTTCACTTTCGAACAGCGAAGCAGGAATAGCGCCGCAGTTGATAGAGATAAAGGGAGCATCCGGAGATTCGCTCGCTTCGTGAATGGCCTTGGCAAATACCTCTTTCCCTACACCGCTCTCTCCCAAGATCAGCACAGTGGATTTCACGCTGCACACCTTTTTAGCCAGCTGAACGGTTTGCTGGAGGGAGGCGCTGTTGCCTTTAATCGCCTGAAATGGATCGGTTGAATGCTTGTATTTAGCCACTTCTTGTTCAAGCCTGTGCACTTCAGTAGACATCGTGAACAATTTGTCGTTGAGCATGACTTGATTGGTCACATCTGTTTCAGATACAACGGCGCCAATGATGCGGTTATTGTAGAGAACGGGGTTGGAATTGATTAAAACAAATAAGTCAGCGCGCGGCTGGTGAAAATGGCTGTTGATTCTTTTTCCTTCATATAACGTATGCAGGATTTCCAACTTATTCGGCTCAAAAAACTGAGTAATCGGCTGTCCAAGAACCTCCGCTTCCGTTAAGGAGAAAATTCGCTCCGCTCCCTTTGTCCACGTGCGTACCCGTTTCTCGCGGTCAATGACGGTAACGGAGGCATCGGTGGTTTGGATCACTGTTTGGTAAAACGCTTGAAGGTGCTGATAGGCCGCATAAAGGCATTCCATCAATTGGGGAGCAGTAATGGAGCCGCTGACAACCCCGTTTTTTTCCAGGACAGCCACGGCCGGCGCTTTCTGAAAAGCGGAAAGGACCTGTTCTACCGAAGCATCGGCATCCACCGTTTCACATAGTATCGGCGTTTGGCCGTGATCCAAGTAAAATGTTCCGCGCTGTTTATATATTTTGTTTTTAGCCACTGTGCTTTTCGCCGGTTCGCTTTCGATCAGTTCTTTAATGGATTGAATAGAAAAGAGCATCGCCTTCTTCTCCTTGTCTAATTTTTTGGACACTGTAAAAAATATTATACAATAAATGTTTAAATATTCTAAATATTCTTTTTTGGAGGCCGCGGGATGAACTATCTTCATTGGCACGTTCGTTGCATGAAGGAAGAGGAGGACTGGAAAAGGGGGCAGTGGGATGAAGCATTGTGACATAGCAGTTATCGGCGGCGGCATTATTGGCTGCTCCATCGCTTATTACGCTTCAAAGTACGGCAGAGATGTCACAGTCATCGAGAAAGGAGAATTTGTCAGCGGTACTTCTTCACGCTGTGACGGCAACATTCTTGCCATTGACAAAGATCCAGGCTTTGACAGCCAGATGTCTTTATTCAGCCAGCACTTGGTCGATGAGCTCAGCAGGGAATTAGAGGAGCCTTTTGAATACAGGGCACCGGGCAGCATTCTTGTTTGCGAAACAGAAGAGGAGATGGAGGCGGCACAGCAATGGGTCGATCGCCAAAAAGCAGCAGGTTTGCCGTTTCGCATGCTGGATAGGCAGGATATCCGGGAGGAGTCTCCCTATTTTGCTGATGACTTGCTGGGAGGGCTGGAATGCGCTACGGATTCAACCGTCAATCCTTACTTGCTGGCATTTGGTCTTTTGGAAGCGGCCAGGAAATACGGAGCGAAGGCATACAAGCATACAGAGGTAAAAAGCATGAACAGGGAGCAGAACGGCACCTTCCGCATTGAAACAACAAAGGGGGCATTTACGGCTAATCATGTGGTGAATGCGGCTGGCGTATGGGCTCCTTTTATCGGCTCGATGCTCGATTTATCCATTCCAATTGCTCCGAGAAAAGGGCATATTATTGTTGCTTCAAGACAACAGCCGGTCGGCGGCCGCAAGGTAATGGAATTTGGCTATTTAATTTCTAAGTTTGGCGGTGTGCGCCACGTCGACCCTCTCACTGAAAAATACGGGGTGGCTCTCGTATTTGAACCAACAGAAAGCCAAAACTTCCTGATAGGCAGCAGCCGCGAGTTTGTCGGATTCCATACGAAAGTGAGCGACGAAGTGATCCGGTGTATTGCCAACCGGGCGATTCGGTTTTATCCGAAGATGGCAGATATGATGGTCATCCGCTCTTATGCGGGTCTGCGTCCGTGGACAGAAGATCATTTGCCGATCGTGTCCCGGGTCGATGAACTGCCGAATTTTTACATTGCAGCAGGGCATGAGGGCGATGGGATCAGCCTGGCAGCGGTAACAGGGAAAATCATTGAAGAGCTGATTAATGAAAAAGAGCCCTCGATTCCGGTAGATCCTTTGCGTTATGACCGTTTTGCAGAAAGGGTGTTAAGCAGATGAAAGCACAAAAAGTTTTTACCACTATCGATACGCATACCGGCGGCAATCCGACGAGAACCGTCATTAGCGGCTTGCCTAAGCTGGAAGGGGCAACGATGTCTGAAAAAATGCTTTATATGAAAAAGGAGCATGACTGGATTCGCAAGCTGCTGATGAACGAACCCCGGGGGCATGATGTGATGTCAGGGGCGTTAATTACAGAGCCGTGTCATCCGGATGCGGATATTGGGGTGATCTATATTGAAACCGGCGGATATTTGCCTATGTGCGGGCATGATACGATCGGCGTCTGCACAGCGTTAGTAGAAGCGGGGCTTATTCCAGTGAAAGAGCCTGTTACCTCCTTGAAGCTTGATACACCAGCCGGGCTTGTAGAGGCTGAAATCACTGTGGAAAACGGCAAAGCGAAGGAGGTTTCCTTTTGCAATGTGCCTGCTTTTTGGTTAAAGAGTGTATCTGTTGACGTGGCAGGCATCGGGCAAGTGCAGGCAGATATCGCATATGGAGGCAACTTTTACGCTATTATCGAAGCGGCATCAGTCGGCTTGGAGCTCGTTCCCGATCAGGCTTCCCTGATTATTGAAAGAGCAATCAGCATTCGCAATGAGATTAATCAGCAAACAGAGATTGTCCATCCCCATCATCCTTTTATTCGGGGACTAACGCATGTGGAGTTTTACGGTGAACCGACTCATGACCGGGCGGACGTCAAAAATACAGTCGTTGTGCCTCCCGGAGGAATTGACCGTTCCCCATGCGGCACCGGCACGTCAGCAAAGCTTGCTGTGATGTATAAGAAAAAAGAAATCGGAATCAATGAGCCTTTTGTTCATGAAAGCATCGTCGGCTCCTTGTTCCGCGGCGTGATTGTACAAACAGCAGACGCAGGACAAGTAGAAACAGTGGAGACAAGAATTTCCGGCTCTGCCTGGCTGATGGGAATGAACCGGTTTTTCTATAATGAACAAGATCCGTTAAGAGAAGGGTTCTTGCTGATTCCGCCAATGAGTGAACATGAGACGGAGGAGATGGTATGAAGGTTCAATCATTGTATTCGACGGTCGATGTCCATGTAGCAGGAGAAGCATTTCGTATCATTCAAGTACCGCCGCTCGTAAGGTATCAAAGCTTGAAGGAGTTGTACGAGAGACTTCCTGACACCTTCAAGAAGGAGCGGGAATTGCTGTTAAATGAACCGCGCGGATTTGCCGGGCTGACGGGCTGTCTCGTTCTGCCGCCCATCGATCCCCGGGCAGACGCGTCTGTGCTGTTCTTTACCCATACAGAGAGTCAGCCCGTTCACTATGGAGGGGCAGCAGCGGTAATCACCGCGCTGCTAGAAGGCGGTTTTCTCTCTCCTCGAGTGTCCAGCCAGTATCAATTAGAAACTGTTTCGGGCCTCATTGGTCTTTCTGCTGCAATGAAAGAAGGAGAAGTAGTGTCTGTTCAGCTGGAGAGCGGACCCTGCCGGATCATAGAGAAGGTTTCCGGCTGCGCGCCAGCCTTTTCTCTCATCGAATCGGAAGGAGTCTATGCTCTCCTTTCAAAAGAAGAGGCAGCCGTTGAAATGGACCTGGCCGAACTAACGGAATGGAAGAAGTGGGGACAGAAAACTCTTCAAATGATATCCGGCCAATGGGAAGTGGATGGCGTCATTGTGCTTGATGAATCGGAGGCGTCCAACGGGAAAATAAAAAGCATTACTTTTCGCAAAGATGGAATGATTGTTCGGTCGCCAGGATTTGATGCGACAGCTGCCTGCTGCGCCTTTTTGCTCGCTGAAAACAAAATGTCTTCCAGCCAGACGCTAGTGAATGAAAGCATATTCGGCAGCTTGATCGAAGCATGGCCGGGAGAGGAAACAGAAGAAGGGCACCGATGCAAGCTTTCAAGCCGCGGCTTCATTACGGGCACACATACCGCTATCCTAGATCCAACTGACCCTTTGCCGTCCGGCTTTTTATTGAAGTAGGTGCGAGCGGCCGGCTGTAACCGCTTACCTTAAAACATAGGAGGGGTCCCATGGCTCATCAAAAAAGATTGCCCAATTTACTGGAGGTTACTTTTGTTTTAACCAGCTTCATCGTTATTATGTACGTATTTGTCGCGCAAATCGGCCTGCCTATTCAATTGGCGCTCTTTGTTTCCTGGTTTGTCATTATGCTGGTCGGCTTAAAAATTGGTTACAGCTATTTCGATATGCAGCAAGGAATATTGAAAGGGATTAACAACGGACTAGAAGCCGTGTTAGTACTCGTTACAGTAGGGGCATTAATTGGCACATGGATCGCCGGAGGGGTAGTGCCGAGCATCATTTATTACGGCCTTACGATCATCAATCCCACGATCTTTTTGTTTGCCGCTTTTGCGATTTGTACCGTGACCTCCCTTGCGACCGGCACATCCTTTGGAACAGCAGGCACGGCCGGCATTGCCATGATGGGGATTGGCCACAGCTTCGGCATTCCCATGGCCCTCGTAGCCGGAGCTGTCATATCGGGCGCTTATGTGGGCGATAAACTATCTCCGTTATCGGATACGACGGTAATGACCGCTTCCTTGTCGAAGGTAAATTTAATTGATCATATTAAATCGATGCTGTATGTCAGTACGCCGGCTTGGATCATTACCGGGATCTTATTTTTACTGACAGGCTTCTTTTATGTGAATGGCAATGGGGACCTGAGCCGGGCAGAGGCAACCATGGCCGCCCTGCAAGATCACTTCCGCATTTCGTGGTATATGCTCGTTCCTGCAGCCCTTGTTATTTTGCTGCTTGCTTTAAAAAAGCCATCTATCCCCACGATCGCTTTTGGAGCATTGCTCGGCTCGGTCTGGGCTTATTTGTTCCAGGGAATGCCGCTGCTTGAAGCGGTTCGAAGCTCCTATAGCGGGTTTTCTATCGAGTCGGGCGTCGAATTTATCGATAACTTATTGAACCGGGGCGGCATTGTTTCCATGCTGGAAGTCATCGTTTTGATTATTTTTGCTCTTGGAGTCGGCGGCTTAATGGAGCAGATTGGCATTTTACAAGTTATTTGCAACAAAATGCTTGCCTGGGCGGATAATGCGGGGAAAGTGACGCTTTCCACTGTTCTCGCAGGATTTTTCGGCAACTTTTTTGGAGGGGCCGCTTACGTATCCATCATTACGGCCAGCAAAATTACCGAGAAAAACTATGACCGGCTCGGCATTGACCGCAGAGTGCTGTCAAGGAATACAGAAGGCGGCGGAACGGTCACGACTCCGATGGTGCCATGGAGTGACGGAGGTGTGTACATGGCGACCGTACTTGGCGTTTCGACGCTGTCTTATCTGCCGTTTTTATGGTTTAACTTTCTGGCCGTAGGCATCACGCTTCTGTATGGATTTACGAACAAATTTATTTGGTATACCAATGCTGAAGGAGCAGCTAACCGGCCGGCAGCGAAAGCAAAGCTGACCAATGAAAAAACATCTTAACCAACATTTAAAGGAGGACACAATTATGACAGCTATTAGAGGCGCATATCCAGTATTAATTACCCCGATGACGGAAGCACAGGAGATTGATTGGGAAGGGGTAAAAAGCAATGTTCAGTACTTTATTGATCAGGGAGTTGCCGGCCTTGTCATCAATGGCAGCACCGGGGAATTTGTCAGTCTGACCAAGGAAGAAAAGTTCCAAATGGTCGAAATGGTACTGAAGGAAGTGGATGGGCGCATTCCGGTGATCGTCGGAACAGCGGCAGAAACGACGAGAGAAACGATTGAATATACAAAGCAGGCGGAAGCTCATGGTGCCGCGGCTGCTTTAATTATCAATTCCTATTACTGCAAGCCGAAGGAAGAAGAGATTTTCTTCCATTTTAAAGAGATATCGGATGCGGTCAACTTGCCGATTATGTTGTACAACAACCCTTTTACATCAGGAGTCGATATGAGCACCGAGCTGATGCTCCGCATTGGGAAAGAGTGTGAGCGGGTGACGCATATTAAGGAGTCCAGCGGCGACATTCGGAAAGTGCGGGACTTGGCGAGACAAGGAGAAGCGGAGGTGTTTTGCGGGGCAGAGGAGCTCGTTATGGAATCTTACTTAGTTGGGGCAACCGGATGGATTTCTGTAGCCGGAAATATTGTGCCGAAGCTTGTGACGGAGATGTTTGACCATATGCAGCAAGGAGAGATTGAGCAGGCGTGGGCCATCAACGACCGGATTCTGCCGCTTTGTGAGTTCCTTGAAGGATCGGGAAAATACGTCCAGATTGTTAAGCGGGCCATGGAGTTAAACGGCCAGGCTGGCGGTCCGTCCCGCTACCCTCGCCTTGGCTTGACAGCGGCAGAAGAACAAAGGCTAAAAGATATTCTGTCCCATTTAAATACGGTGCCGCAAGTTTAATAGATTGCCGGACTGCAAGAATGATCCTATGAAAACGTATTAAAGGGGGAACCAATAGATGTTAACTGCAGGAATTCAATTAAAGGCGAAGGTGAAGGACTTTTTAGAAAGGCCGGTCCACTTGTTTATTGACGGAAAGTATGTACCGGCTGCCGGCGGTCAGACATTTGAAACGATCAACCCAGCCACAGAGGACGTGCTGGCTGTTGTTAGTGAAGCGCGCGAGGAAGATGTAGATGCAGCGGTGCAAGCGGCGCGCCGGGCCTTTGAGTCTGGGGCGTGGCCGGCACTAAGCACAGCTGAGCGCGCCCACCTCATATATAAACTGGCTGATTTAATTGATGAAAATAAAGAAGAGTTGGCGCAGCTGGAAGCACTGGATAACGGGAAACCTTACAAGGTGGCGCTTGAAGACGATATTCCCGCCACTGTCGAGCACTTTCGCTATTATGCCGGCTGGGCAACAAAAGTGCTTGGCCAGACTATTCCAATCTCAAGCGATTATTTGAATTATACGCGTCATGAACCTATTGGGGTCGTCGGCCAGGTGATTCCGTGGAACTATCCGCTTGTTATGGCTGCCTGGAAAATGGGTGCCGCTTTGGCAACCGGGTGCACCATCGTTTTGAAACCAGCCGAACAAACGCCGCTGTCTCTTTTATATACAGCCCAATTGTTTCATGAAGCGGGTTTCCCGCCAGGTGTAGTCAACTTTGTTCCCGGGTTTGGCCCGACGGCGGGGGCAGCCGTTATTCGTCATCCTGATATTGAAAAAGTGGCGTTTACCGGATCAACGGCTACAGGAAAGTCCATTATGCGCCAGGCGGCTGACACGATTAAGCATGTAACGCTGGAGCTTGGCGGAAAGTCGCCTAATATCATCTTAGAGGATGCAGATTTATCAGAAGCCATCCCCGGTGCGTTTAATGGCATTATGTACAATCATGGGCAAAACTGCAGCGCGGGTTCACGGGTATTTGTCCACAGAAAGCATTATGACAAGGTAGTGGATGAGCTGGCAAAGATGGCTGACAATGTAAAGCTTGGCTCCGGCATGGACCCGGAAACCGACATGGGGCCGCTTGTAACGAAAAAGCAGCAGGAGCGTGTCCTTGGATATATCCAAAAAGGGAAAGACGAAGGGGCCAGAATCGTTGCCGGAGGAGACAAAGCATTGGAGAAAGGCTATTTTGTCCGGCCGACGGTTTTCGCCGATGTAACGGATGAGATGACGATCGCGAAGGAAGAGATTTTTGGTCCGGTTGTTGTCGTTCTTCCATTCGATAGCACAGAAGAAGTCATTGAACGGGCGAATCATACGCCATTTGGCCTCGCGGCAGGCGTCTGGACGGAAAATGTAAAGACCGCTCATCAAGTCGCCAATCAGTTAAAAGCTGGTACTGTCTGGATCAATGATTATAATCTCGAAAATGCAGCTTCGCCGTTTGGCGGCTATAAACAATCAGGCATTGGGCGTGAAATGGGCTCCTACGCCCTTGATAACTATACGGAAGTAAAAAGCATTTGGGTGAACTTAAAATAAACAGCGGATGAGGGCCTCAACATGCGTATTTTTTGTTAGGCTCTGCAGTTTAATTAAACAGAGCTTGTTAAAGATACGCATTTTTTAGAGGACAGCGGTATATCCATGCCTGAAGAGTTTTGCCGGCAGGAAGACTAGCAGCGCAAAGGGAGGACGGAGGATGACAGCGATTTATCAACAACGGATCACCGCTTTAAAAGAACAGATGAAAGAGCGGCAAATAGAAGTGGGACTGGTCACTTCACCAAAAAATATCTACTATTATACAGGCTTTCACTCAGAGCCTTATGAGCGCTTTATGGCCTTGCTGCTCGATGGCCGCACGGATCAGCTAAGCTTATTTATCCCCGCTTTAGATTATGAAGCCGCCAAGCAGCATTCGTTTGTTGAACAGCTTATTCCTATTTTTGATGAACAAAACCCTTATCAGGTCGTGAAAGATCATATTGGCGAGGAGATCAAAAGTCTGGGCGTAGAGACCAAAAGAGTGACTCTGCATCAGCAAACACAACTAAATAATCACCTCTCGATTTCCGGTTATTTAGACATAGGGGATTTCGTTGCCTCCCAAAGAATGAGAAAGACCCCGGAAGAATGCCTCCGGGTAGAACGGGCCGTCCAGATCGTTGAGAAGGTGTTAGCGGAAGGGATGAAAAAAGTTGCGGTAGGGATGACTGAATTAGAGCTGGCCGCAGAAATGGAGTTATTGATGAGAAGATTTGGCGCGGCCGGCCCTTCTTTCTCGACAACTGTTTTATCGGGGGTGAAATCGTCGCTTCCACACGGACATTCGGATGAAAAAAAACTCCAGTGGGGAGAGTTTTTACTGATTGATATGGGAGTGATGGCCGATGGCTATTGCTCAGATATTTCAAGAACATTTGTTATTGGAGAGGCGTCAGCTGAGCAAGAGAAGCTGCATGGCATTGTGCGCCAAGCGACAGAAGCAGGGGTTCGCGCCGCCAAGGCTGGGGTCGCGGCAAAAGAGGTAGACAGAGCGGCCCGGGAGGTTATTAAACAAAATGGATACGGGCGTTATTTTAATAACCGGGTAGGACATGGGCTGGGCATAGAGGTGCATGAAGAACCTTCTATTCATGAAAACAGCGAATTAATGATCGAAAGCGGCTTTCTCTTTACAGTTGAGCCGGGGATCTACGTCCCTAATTGGGGAGGGGTAAGAATTGAGGAGGATGTTTACATCGGAGAAGATGGACAGGCGAACGTATTAACCACATTTCCAACCGAGTTAATGAGCGTAGCAGTCAATAGTTATTCTTGACAGATAGAGCAAGCAGTGAAAAGAATAAGCTGAGCTGTTGAACCGCTCCCCGCTTATTGACAAAAAAGGTTCGGAATGATTTCATTCCGAACCTTTTCTGTTTTTTTAGATGATGTTTAAGCTATCCGGGAGAAGGAGAAACTTCGCTGCGTCGATTAGTCAGGCCAGTTTCTTAGGGGGCACCGCAGCGAAAGCAAGCGCCACCTGCATTGATGTTAAAACAGGCCGTATGGCATGGCTGCCCTCACTTTGCCAACTGTGTTGATTAGAGCAGAAGGCGCGAAGACTCCTTGGAGGTTTAGCAGACTGTCTGAGTTATTCAAGAAACGACAATTTTTTGGCTGTTCATTCAAAATTTTTAGACACGTTATAAAAAATTATACACACGGTGTTTAATTTTTTAAAATATTCTGTTAACTATTGCTTCAAACGGCTCTCTTCCATTGGCATATGGATTGCATTATGAAATAAAGGGTGAAGAAAGGAGGAGGGATAGAGGCATAAAGTGACAGAAAGATAGAGGATTACCTGCTTGTGAGCAAGCAAATCATTTTAAGCATAGGCAGCTGGAGGTGGGATGAGTGAAACAATATATTTTAAGCAGATTAGGATATACACTAGTAACATTTTTTGTTATTGCCACATTTACTTTTTTCCTGATGCAAACCCTGCCAGGTTCTCCATTCAATGATGAGAGATTATCAGATGTACAGAAGGAAAGAATGATGGAGCGGTACGGGTTAGATAAGCCTGTGCCTCTCCAGTATGTGACATATATAGGCAATATTTTCAAAGGAGATTTCGGCGTATCTTTTCAATACGATGGCCGGGCGGTGGTAGATATTATTGGCGAGCGGATCGGGGCATCTGTCGTGCTCGGATTGCAGTCGCTCGTTGTAGGAAGCATTGTTGGTATTCTCTTAGGAATTATTGCAGCTTATAAACATAATACACCGATTGATTACGGGGCGATGATTCTCTCTGTTATTGGGCTATCTGTACCGAGCTTTGTGTTTGCGGGGTTATTGCAGTATTGGATTGGCGTGCGTCTGCAGTGGCTGCCGGTAGCTTTTTGGGAAGGGTTTGAATTTTCCATTCTTCCTACTATTTCATTATCCGTATTTGTTGTCGCTACTTTGGCCCGGTTTATGCGCAGTGAAATGCTTGATGTACTCGGCCAGGATTATATCGTCACCGCTAAAGCTAAAGGGTTAACGAATTTCAACGTCATTTTCAAGCATAGCATCCGGAATGCGGCGATCCCGATTATGACGATTTTGGGCCCGATGACCGTGTCGCTTCTGACCGGCACGCTGGTGATTGAAAAAATCTTCAGTATTCCCGGATTGGGAGAACAGTTTGTAAAGTCTATTATCACCAATGACTTTCCAATGATCATGGGGGTTACTTTATTCTACAGTATTCTATTTATTGGTGTGGTCCTGTTGATCGATATTATGTACGGAATTGTTGATCCGCGGATACGAGTGGCTGGGGGGAATAGATCATGACCGTAGAGAACAGGGAGCTTGCGGATGAACTGTTTGAGCCCGCGCAAGAACAGCAAAGTGCAAAGAGCATTTCCCGTCCTGCAATGACTTACTGGCAGGATGCTTGGAAGCGCTTTCTGAAAAATAAAGCAGCATTTGCCGGTTTAATGTTAATTGCCCTCATCATCTTATTAGCTGTCTTTGGCCCTTATGCAAATAACCATGGGTACGATGAGCAAAATTTGGCGCGGGCTAACTTGCCGCCGAAGGTTCCTATCTTAGAGCAGGTGGGCTGGCTTGGATTTGATGGAGTAGATAACAGAGGGATTGACCGTTACGAAGCAAGCGGAGTGACTGATTATTATTGGTTTGGCACGGATAACTTAGGAAGGGATCTATGGACAAGAGTGTGGCATGGAACCCGTATTTCGCTCTACATTGCTTTTCTGGCGGCAGCGATTGACCTGCTTATCGGGGTCGCGTATGGAGGCATTTCTGCTTATTACGGAGGCCGGGTTGATAATGTCATGCAGCGATTGATCGAAATTCTGGTGGGCATCCCCAATCTCATTGTAGTGATTCTTTTAATTTTAGTGCTGAAGCCTGGCATCATGTCCATCACGCTGGCCATGGTCATTACAGGATGGGTGGGAATGGCGCGCATCGTCCGGGGCCAAATATTAAAGCTGAAGGAACAGGAATTTATTTTGGCTTCTAAAACGTTAGGGGCGAAGGACAAAAGGATGATCTGGAAGCATTTAATTCCTAATGCATTAGGGCCCATTATTATTACGACGATGTTCACGATACCTACCGCCATTTTTACAGAGGCTTTTTTGAGCTTTATCGGTCTTGGGCTGCAGCCGCCGGTATCTTCTTTAGGCACATTGATTAATGAAGGCTATAAGCTATTAGGCATTTATCCGCATATGCTTGCTTTTTCGTCTATCGTTATTAGTGTGATCATGATCAGCTTTAACTTGTTGGGAGATGGCCTGCAGGATGCGCTTGATCCTAAAATGCGCAAATAAGGAGGGGAGCCAGTGGAAAGAGTACTGGAAGTAAAGGATTTGCATGTCTCATTTAACACCTATGCCGGGGAGGTGAAAGCGGTCCGCGGTGTTTCCTTTCATTTGAATAAAGGAGAAACGCTGGCCATTGTCGGAGAGTCAGGATCAGGGAAGTCCGTTACTTCTAAAAGTCTGTTAAGGCTGATTCCTCATCCGCCCGGGAAAATAACAAAAGGGGAAATCCTGTTTGAAGGAAAGGACTTGGCGGCTTTATCGGAGAAACAAATGCAAAGCATCCGCGGAGCTGATATTTCGATGATTTTCCAAGATCCAATGACCTCCCTTAATCCAACGATGACAATAGGCAAACAAATCATGGAGAGTGTCATCAAGCATCAAAAAGGAACGAAGCAGGAAGCGAAGGAAAGAACGCTTGAGCTGCTGGAGTTAGTCGGCATTCATCATCCGGAGAAAAGGTTTGATCAGTACCCCCATCAATTTTCCGGAGGAATGAGGCAGCGGGTCGTGATCGCCATGGCCATTTCCTGCAATCCGAAAGTGCTGATCGCCGATGAGCCGACAACCGCCCTTGATGTAACGATACAAGCCCAGATTCTTGAACTGTTGAAGTCCCTGCAGAAGCAGCTGGGAATGGCGATTATTTTTATTACCCATGATCTAGGAGTAGTAGCCAACATAGCTGATCGTGTGGCTGTGATGTACGCCGGGAAGATCATTGAAGTCGGCAAGGCCCATGAAGTGTTCTATGAGCCTCAGCATCCATACACATGGGGGCTTTTGGGAGCGATGCCGGATATTCATCGCCAAGAGGAGGAGCTCGTCACTATTCCGGGGGCGCCGCCTCATTTAGCTGCCCCTCCGGCAGGGGATGCCTTTGCTGCACGGAACCCAAACGCAATGGAAATTGACTTCCTGTTAGAGCCTCCGATGTTTAAAGTATCCGACACTCATTATGCGGCTACCTGGCTTTTGCATGAAAAAGCCCGAAAAATGCGGGGGGCACAGCAGCGTAAGCAAACGGCTGCCAATTCACGCAAAGCGAAAGAAAATGAAACCGTCATAAAAAAGAGCGGAAAGGGCCAAAAGCTGTTAGAAGTAAAAGGGTTAAAACAATACTTTAAAAGCGATAAGCATCATGTGATTAAAGCGATCGATGGATTAAGCTTTGATATTTATAAAGGGGAAACCTTTGGATTGGTGGGAGAATCAGGCTGCGGCAAGTCAACAACCGGGAGGACATTGATCGGCCTGTATGAGGGCACTGCCGGGGAGGTGCTGTATAAAAATGAGAGCGTTTTTAAAAAGAAGTCTGGTGCAGAAACACAGCAATTGAACAGAAGCATCCAAATGATTTTCCAAGATCCATACTCTTCCCTGAATCCGAGATTGACAGTTGCGGATATTATTGCGGAAGGGATGGATATCCACGGGTTAGCCGGTAGCCGGCAGCAGCGGATGAACCGGGTTTACGAGCTGCTGGAAACGGTAGGATTGCATAGAGACCATGCGAATCGTTATCCTCATGAATTCAGCGGGGGGCAGCGCCAGCGCATCGGAATTGCCCGAGCCCTCGCTGTAGATCCGGAATTTATTATTGCCGATGAGCCGATTTCTGCTTTAGATGTATCTATTCAGGCACAAGTGATTAATTTATTGAAAAAGCTGCAGCGGGAAAAAGGGCTGACCTACCTTTTTATCGCCCATGACCTGGCCATGGTCAAGTATATTAGTGACCGGATAGGGGTTATGTATAAAGGAAAGATTGTTGAGTTAGCAGAAAGCAACGAGCTTTATTGCCGCCCTCTGCATCCGTACACCCAATCCCTGTTGTCTGCCATTCCGATGCCTGATCCCCGATTGGAGCAAAGCCACCAGCGCATGAAGTTTGATGAGCAAAAGCTGTTGTCTGAAAGAAAACAGGAAGAGGTGCGGCTGCGCGAGGTGAAGGATGGACATTGGGTGGAATGCACAGAACGGGAATTTAGAGAATATCAAAGCAAACTATCAGGAGCAGTATGAACCAAGGCCAAAACCGGAAGCAAAGGAGAGAACGCCTATTCTCAGGAAAGTGAACAAGCTATTGTGTTTATCGGTAGCTGCTGCTTATATAGGTTCATTGTTTTCACAAGGCACCTTATGGACGGTCTTCACTACTTATTTATTCTTTATAGCTATCTGGCTGTTAATGATAGGCGGAGCACTGCTCGTCTTAGAAGGCGGTATGTTTGATGGGATGATGTACAGCTTTCGGCATTTCAAGAAGCATACATCCAAGAAGGAGGCGTATATTTCCCGGCAAACGAAGGAATGGCGGCCTTCCCGTACAGGACGCCATAAGTTTTCACTCACTTATCCGTTCCTATTCTCAGGAGGTGCATTATTCCTCTTTACTGTTGCCGCTTCACTCGCTCAATAAAGATAAACGAGCTGTTTTTAGCCGGGTTGCGGCTGAACTTTCAGGCAGCCAAGAATGATTCATTAGGGGGAAAACACAGTGGAAAAGTTAATAAAGGCCAGACAAATACTTGAGGAGCAGCATATAGACGCTTTATTGATTACGAATGACACAAACAGAAGATATTTGACGGATTTTACAGGAAGCGCCGGCGTTGTGATCATTACAAAAACGGCCGCTGTGTTAGTGGTTGACTTTCGCTATGTTGAGCAGGCGCACAAGCAGGCTGCTCAGTATTCGATTCATTCCGTGAAAAACAAGCCGTCTATTTTTGAAGAAACGGTAAAGGTATTAGAAGAATTAAAGGTTTCTGCCATTGGATTCGAACAGGACCATATGTCTTATCGCCTGTATACAAAATATCAGGAGGCGGCAACGGCGGAAATGGTTCCTCTATCGGGAGAGATAGAGAAATTAAGAATGGTCAAAAGCAAGGAAGAAATCAGCAGACTGAAAACAGCGGCGGAAATCTCAGATGCAGCCTTTACACATATCCTAAGCTTCGTTCAACCGGGAGTAGCAGAAGTGGATGTAGCGAATGAATTAGAAGCATTCATGAGAAAGCAGGGAGCGGCATCGTCATCCTTCGATATGATTATTGCTTCAGGGGAACGTTCGGCACTGCCGCATGGCTTAGCGAGCAAACAGGTGATCCGGCATGGGGATATGTTAATTCTGGATTACGGCGCTTATTATGAAGGATATCGTTCGGATATGACAAGAACTGTGGCCGCAGGGGAACCTGACGCCCGATTAAAAGATATTTATGCGGTCGTGCTGGAAGCTTTGATGAGGAGCCTGCACTCCATTAGACCGGGGATTACTGGCCGTCAGGCGGACGCATTCAGCCGTCAGTATATTGAGCAGCAAGGGTATGGCAAGGAGTACGGGCATGGCTCCGGCCATGGAGTGGGGCTGGATATTCATGAAGAACCTTTTATGTCTCCAAGGTGTGAACACATCATTCAGCCCGGGATGGTGTTAACGGTAGAACCAGGTATCTATGTGCCGGGACTCGGCGGCGTGCGCATAGAAGATGATATTCTAATAACGGATCACGGGAATGAAGTGCTCACTGCTTCACCGAGAGAGCTGATCATCTTATAGAGGCGTGCAGATACCGCTTTTTTGACTGAATATTCCGTCAAAACCGGCGACTGTTTGAAAATATAAAGACCATGAACGGGGGATAGGAAAATGAAGAGATCCATAATGATAACCGGCATGCTGCTCATAGGCTCTGTTTTGTCCGGCTGCTATGGGGGAGAAAGCAAAGGCGTGGATGAAGCAGAGGGCACCGGAACAGCCAATGAGAAGAACAGCCAGCAGGTATTGAACTTAGCGGAAGGAGGGGATTTGCCTACGCTGAACACTTTAGGGCTGTTTGATACTCTTTCCAGTAAAACAATGAACAATATTTTTGAAGGACTTTACCGGCTAGATAAGTCTCATGAGCCGGTCGCAGGGGTGGCTGAAAAACATGAGGTGAGCAAAGATGGAAAGACGTATACTTTTCACCTCCGTTCCGATGCGAAATGGAGCAATGGGACGGCCGTAACGGCCCAAGATTTTGAATATGCTTGGAAAAAAGCGATTCATCCCGATACTCTTTCCATGTACGCCTATTTATTTAACGATATGAAGAATGCAGCCGCCATACAGGATAGCAAAAGTGAGCTGTACGGAAAGGTGGATGAATTGGGCATCCAAGCAGTTGACGAACATACCTTGCAAGTGGAGCTGGAAAATCCCGTGCCGTATTTTCTCAGCCTCGTGACTTATCCAGTCTTTTATCCGCAAAATAAAGAGTTTACTGAAAAACAAGGCGAGAAGTATGCACTTGAGGCAGAGAACTTACTCTATAACGGCCCATTTGTCCTGAAATCATGGGAACATGAAGCTGGCTGGATATATGAGAAAAACCCTGATTACTGGGATGCTGATGCCGTCAAGCTGGAAAAAATTAATGTGAAAGTCGTCAAGGATGTCGCTACAAGAGTAAACTTATATAACACAGGGCAAATTGATTCGACAGACCTTACTTCCGAATTTGTCGACCAGTATAAAGACAGTCCCGAGTACAGCACATTATTGAAGCCGGAAGTATTCTTTATTCGCATGAACCAGAAAAATAAAAATTTGTCGAATGTAAATATCCGAAAAGCCATTGATATGGGCTGGGATAAAAAAGGAGCGGCAGAAAAGCTATTAAATAACGGCTCGATTCCTGCTCACTATCTTGTGCCGAAGGATTTCACGTTTGATGAAGGGAAAAAGGATTTCCGGGCAAAGTATGAAGGGTTTAATACAGAAGGTGTGGAGAAGGCCCAAGAGCATTGGCAAAAGGGGCTCAAGGAGCTGGGAGTTAAAAACCTCAAGCTTGAACTATTGAGCTATGATAGCGAAGACAGAAAAAAGATCAGTGAATATGTAAAAAATCAATTAGAAAAGAATTTGCCAGGCCTTACCGTTAACATCAACCAGCAGCCAAATAAACAAAAGCTCGCTTTGGAATCGAGCCTCCAATACGATTTAAGTTATTCGGGATGGACACCGGATTTTCAAGATCCGATTACTTTTATCGACCTTTATGTGTCAGACGGTCCGTACAACTGGTCCAATTTTTCCAACAAAAAATTTGATCAGCTTGTTATGAAAGCGAAAGCCGATCCAAGCGATTTAAAAGAAAGGTGGAGAAACCTTCAGGAAGCGGAGAAAATCCTGATTGAAGAAGAGGCAGCTATTTCTCCAATGTACCAATCAGGCAGCGCCCAGCTGAGAAAACAGTATGTGAAGGGGTATATTGCTCATCCATTTGGTGTAGGCGCTTCATATAAATGGGTAGAAATAAAGGGGAAAAACTAGTTTAGAGCATCGGAAACGCTTAAGAGCCGCCTTCAAGGCGGCTCTTAAGCGTTTCAGTTGGGCGCATCTCTTTAAAACAAGCCTTTTTGTGATTTAAACGAACATTGTGCAGAATTCAAATTCAAATTTTAAAACAACATCCATCAAGTACTGCATGGACAACCATTTCAACCGCTTTTTAATGATGCCTGCATCTAAACTGTCCTGCGATTTGGATATGAAAGAGGAAGGAAGGGGGGGCTTTTTCAGAGAAATAAGCGAATATTGTGAAGGAATTGTAAAGATTTATTGAAGCTATAGGTTACCGCTTTGCGTTTAGGGCGGGAGCGATTATAATATTGTTAACAAAAAGAAAGACAGGCGGTTTATTATTCAACTCCCGTATAGACAAGGGAGCGTCAAACCAATAAGGGAATGAAAATGGAGAGGAGCTTCACTGGTGAGTAAAAGATTGTTGTCTCGCTTAGGAATAGGGTCAGCAAAAGTAGACTTAATTTTAGAAAAACAAGAGTATTCGCCTGGCGAAAAGGTGACGGGTCATTTCTTATTAATCGGCGGGATCATCGAGCAGGATGTGAAAAGGATTGATTGCCACTTAATGGTATTAGACAAAAAAAACGGTTCGGAGTCTATTCTGGACTCGCTGACCATTTTAAGTTCAAGATCTATCCGTCCTAAAGAAGTAGAAAAAATTGATTTTAAGTTTCGGCTTCCTGAGAATCTAGAAATGTCCTCATCGGCGCGTTCCTACCAGTTTAAAACGAAGCTTCATTTTGACGCGGGAGTAGCGAATAAAGATCAAGATATTATTCATGTCGCTGCCCAAAATATTTAAAACGATCAGTCTAACTGATAAATGAGAGGGACAACAATCGTATGAGCATTGTAGGGCCCTCTAAAACTATATCTTCAACTATGCGTAAAATGCTTGTTTTACGAATTATCATTCTTTTTTATGTTATGATACTATATAAGTGAAACAACCTAACGATTCTACTGATTGGAGTGAAGAATGTGACCATTGAAGATGCTGAAAAATTGATAACAGACTTTCTTGTTGATCGTGTAGCTCCATCTGTCATTTATTTATTTGGTTCTCGAGTAGCTGGTCGGGCACGTAGCAACAGTGACTATGATATCGCTTATTTAAGCGACAAGCACCTCAGCAACTATGAGCGGTTCATGCTGGCACAGGAATTGGCAGCCATCTTAAACAGGGACGTAGATCTTGTTGATTTAAAACAAGCCTCAACAGTTTTCCAAACAGAGATCATAGAAACAGGAAAGGTCCTATATGGAGATCATTCAACAGACAAAGCCCTGTTTGAAATGCGGGCGCTGAAAAATTATGCCATTCTGAATGAGGAAAGACGCGTTATATTGGAAAATATTTCAGAAAGAGGTCAAATCTATGAAGAGTGACGTCATTTTAAATAAAATCGGCACCATTGAACGCTGTGTCAAGAGAATAAACGAAGAATATGCTAATCATCCGGACAATCTGGAAAATTACACGAAGCAGGATTCAATCGTTTTGAATATCCAGAGGGCTTGTGAAGCCAGCATAGACATTGCTATGCATGCAGTAGCTGAAAAGAAGCTGGGGATTCCGCAGACAAGCCGTGATGCCTTCGAATTATTGGCTAAGAACAAGGTAATTACCGAGGACCTTTCATTTAAGATGAAAGCGATGGTCGGTTTTCGGAATATTGCTGTTCATGACTATCAAGACATTAATCTGGATATTGTCAAGGCCATTATTGAAAAGCATTTACAGGATTATAAGGATTTCACTAAACAAATTCTTGCCTTTCAAGGATAACTTTCAATTATTTCGTAAAAATTGTATTTTACGCATAATTGAAAACGTAAAGGAGATTTCTCATGGCTACATCCAGACAGCATCAAATTCATGAGCAACGGCTTCATAAAATGGTGAAAACCATGCCCTTCTACGTGGAAGAGTTTATTGATGATAAGCTTGATCATCGCTCTCCTTCTACTCTGCTCAATTACTTGCACGACTATAAGCTGTTCTTTGAATGGCTGATTGCGGAAGGAATTGTTGATTGCCGGGAAATCAAGGATATTCCTCTTTCCGCATTAGAGACGCTAAGGCTGGAGTCAGCCCAAAGTTTTTTCAAATACATTCAACGGCGGGAAATACCCGTGGGCAAGACAGAAACGAAAAAGCCTGAAAAAGTCTCTATTAACAGGAAAATATCTGCCCTCCGCTCCCTCTTTCATTATTTGACAGCCCAGACGGAAAACGAAGACGGCGAGCCTTATTTCTACCGGAATGTCATGCAAAAGGTTGAAATTCATAAGGTGAAGGAAACGCTGGGAGCCAGGGCCAACAAAATCTCGGCCAAAATCCTCCATGACGATGATGACTTGCTGCTGGTTGAGTATATCAAGCAGCAATACATTCATGAAATGCCCGAAAATTCCCGCCAGCGCACTTATTTTCTTCGCGATCAGGAAAGAGATGTAAGCATTCTTTCGCTTTTTCTCGGTTCAGGAATCCGAGTAAATGAGCTGGTAAACCTTCGAATCAAGGATTTAGACTTTCGCGAGAACCTGATCCATGTCGTCAGAAAAGGAGGAAAGAAAGATACGGTAGCTGTAGTTCCCGGGGCAATGGAGGATTTGAAGGGCTATATGCGTATCCGAAACGAGCGCTATCATGCAGATGATGACGATAACGGCTTTGTTTTCTTAGCCAAACGCCAAGGCAAAGGAGAGCCTCTTTCTGTCCGGGCTGTTCAGCTCCTGGTCAAGAAGTATACGAAAGCTTTTACAAAAAACAAATCGCTGGCTCCTCATAAGCTCCGCCACACGTATGCGACAAAGTTAATGGAAGAGACAAATGATATTCATTTGTTAATGAGGCAGCTTGGGCACACATCTACTACGACAGCCGCCCTTTATTCTAACCCGGAGCAGGAAAAAGCCAAACAGGCCGCCCGCCTGCTTGATAACAGGCGAAGCAAGAACACAGATTGAGAAAAAAGCTGTTCTCCCCCTGATGAAAGCGTTCATTGAAATAGCAAGCGACCGGTTAGGATGACAACCGTTAAAACTTTAAAAAGGGCGCTTTCCTTATCTAAAGGAAAGCGCCCCATTCAATATTTATAATAGGTTAATCCTGATAATATTCTGCTAATGCGTTTGCAGCGACGATGGCTTGATAGACATCCGCAGGCGTGACTGGGTGCGGCATATTCCCCATCGTGTCTCCTTCAGCACATGCAAGTTCTGCTACTTTGCGCCATTCTTCTTCTCTGAATTCATCCAGACCCAGGTCTTTTAATGTTAAAGGCAGCCCAACTTCTTTAATAAAGTGGATGACTGTTTCTATTTCTTCTTTTGGTGCATCTTCTAAAACAAGCTGCGTTAATAAACCAAACACCACTTTTTCACCGTGTTGTGCATGGTGGAGCGATGGAACTGCAGTCATTCCATTATGAATAGCGTGTGCAGCAGCTAAGCCGCCAGCTTCAGCGCCAACACCGCTTAAGTAAATAGTGGCTTCAATTGTATTTTCAACAGCGGGCGTAGATACTCCGTTATCAACGGCAATTTTAGCTTGAAGGCCGTACTCCAGTATCGTGTCATAGCACATTTTTGCTAAGCCTAATCCAGAAAGAGACGGTTTCAAATTAACCAGGTTGTCCCCGTTTTTGCGGTAACATGCCCGTGCTTCGAAATAAGTAGCAAGCGCATCACCGATGCCAGCTACGAAGAAACGGGTCGGCGCCGCTGCTAAAATGGCGGTATCCGCTAATACAACGTCCGGATTGGACGGTAAAAATAAGTAGCGGTCAAATGAACCATCTGTATTGTAAATAACAGAAAGGGCTGTACACGGTGCGTCTGTTGAAGCGATTGTCGGGAAAATGACTACGGGCAAATGCTCGTAGTAGGCAGCTGCTTTCGCCGTATCTAATGTTTTTCCGCCGCCGATGCCGACGATTACATTTGCGCCAGAGCTTCTCACTGCTTCCCGGTGCCGGTCAATTTCTTCCTGGGTAATTTCTAAATTAAACTTAGCAAATTCACTCTTATGCCCTGCCTCTTCAAAGGATTGGCTGGCTTCTTGACTGGCGCGCTCAAGAATGAATTCATCACAAATGACATAAGCGTGGTCCCCGTATGTTTTTGTATATGTACATAATTCCTTCAACAGGTGCTGCCCTACGATAAATTTCTTGGGGGATGTAATAGACTTTACTGATTTTGACATTTAAAACAATCTCCTTTAGTTGGATTTTTCAGCTTATTATTTGCTGTAAACAATTTAATTATAGCTAATTTAGCGCCGATTTGCTTCTAAATTGCCTGTCAAATGTCACGATGAAGGTCTATGTTTTGGGTATATATACCTGTTTTTCATTTCGCTTTAATGAAAAATCATATATTTTTGCTCTTTCCGCACTAATAAACAAAAAAGAGGCTGCACGGGGCAGCCTCTTTTTTGTTATACATCGATATTATGAAACCTTTGTTTCTTCTGGTGCAGGAGTTTTATCTTCTTCTTTAGGAGTTTCTGTTTTTAGTGCTGTTGCTTGCTCGACAAGTGATTTTAAGCGTTTGATCTCGTCGTTAGCCAATTTTTGCAGCTCTTGAGATTTCGCTGTTAACGCTTCATAATCAGCCTTATTCTTTTTATCTTTTTTCTTAGATGCAGCGATTTGTTTGTCGATCGCGCGTAATTTATTGATTTCAGCTTTTAGTTTTCCAGCATAGCTGTTGTACTTTTTATTTGCAATTGCTTTTGTTAATGCAGCCTCAGCTTGTCCTTCTTGGTTCACGCCAAAGTCAGCATTTATCGCTTTTGTGATTTTGTTAATTGCTGCTTCAGAAGCGTTTAAGCGCTTTTCAATGGCTTTTCCTTGCTGTGATTTAATTACCGCTTTTTTCTTTTGCTCTTTTTTCTTCACTGCTTGTGTTTTTGCCTTCTCTGGCTCCTGAGCACTTACTAAAGAAACCGATGATGTAACTAGCGTAAACGCCAATAAACTTGCTGCTGCTTTTGAATACCAATTCTTTTTCATTCCCATACTTCCTCCTCAATTGGGTAACGGTAGCTGGCTAGCCTGGATCGCGATCTGTAGCCCCTATAGCTTTGTGACATCAGGTTTCCCTGACTGTACCACGGCTTCATCATACAACAAAATTTTTAGCGGAAAAAGCAGTTTTTATCAAATTTTGAAGTTTTAACATATGTATAATTTGCGTAATATTTAAGGGATGATTGCCCTTTTTCTAAGATATTCCGCTATAGAGATTTTACGGTAATAAAAGGAGTATTTATCCTTGGGAAAGATCTCTTTCTGCTTATCTTTAGAAAATTCCAACAAAAAAGCCGGCAGCCAGTATACGTTTAATCGGTTCACTGGCTGCCGGCTTTTTATTTCTATAGATAAAATATGTCTCTGTTTGTAAGAAATTATTGAATATAACAAGAAAAACGTGTAATACTTTTGAGATATTCCTCGTCTACTTCCAAGCCCAGGCCTGGCGCATCGCTAAGTTGAATCACGTCCCCGTCGTAAGTTACAGCGGCAACGTCCCGTGAAAACATGAGCGGTCCCACCATTTCATTGGTTTCAATGATGGATCTGCTCATAGCCAGGTGCGCACCAGCCATGGTGCCGATGGCTGATTCCACCATGGACCCGACTTGGCAAGGCATTTCTGCCGCTTCAGCTAAATTGGCTAAGGCTAGAGCCGGATAGATTCCGCCCGATTTCATCAATTTGATGTTCAGCATATCCGCCGCCCGCATGCCGATGACATTCACTAAGTCTTGAATATTATGAACCCCTTCGTCCACCATCACTTTCTGCGGGGAAACCGCCCGAATTTCTTTAAGAGATCTTAAATCATGGGCCTTTACCGGCTGCTCGTACCAATCCACATTGCAGTCAGCTGTTTCACGAATCACTTTTAGTGTATCAATTCTGTTCCATCCTTGGTTGGCGTCCACGCGAAGCTGAGTCACCTCGCCAATGGCTTGTCTTACAGCTTGAATCCGCTGAATATCCATCGTCGCATTTGTGCCTACTTTAATCTTAATGTTTCGGAACCCTGCTTCCACATAACGTTGGGCGTCCGCTGCCATTTCCTCGGGTTCTTTAATGCTAATGACTTGAGGAACTTGCAATTCTTCGTGCGCTTTTCCGCCAATTAACTGATAAACCGGCTGCCCGGTGATTTTTCCCATTAAATCGTACAAGGCGATGTCCAGCGCTGCTTTGGCTGAAGGAACACCGTCGATTTTGCCGTTAAACTTTTTGTGAATGCGGTCAATGGCAAAGGGGCTTTCATTAATAAGCAGCGGAGCCAGTTCGTGCTGGATAACCTGATAGGTGCTTTCCCATGTTTCCCCTGTCACATTTTGGTCAGGCACTGCTTCTCCCCAGCCGATTACTCCCTCGTCTGTTTCGAGTTTGGTAATAATGGTCGGCATATCATCTAGTTGAACATATGAAATAATAAAAGGTTCCTTCAGCAGCAAGCGTGCCGCAAACACTTCCACTTTTTTAATCTTCATGAGCTTTTCCGTCCTTCCGCTTACAGCTCCTCATCAAGAGGAGTTGTTGATCACTGGTAATGCTTAATAATTTCAATAAATAATTGAATGGCATCAGGAAATACCTCTTCATCAAGGTCGAATCTTGGATGGTGATGCGGGTAGCGGCTTTTTTCGCCGCCGATGCCTACGAAGATAAAGGCACCCGGTCTTTCTTGTAAATAAAAAGAAAAATCTTCGCCGCCCATGACAGGGTCGATTGCCTCGAATGTTTCCCTGCCGAATTGTTCGGCGATGATGGACTCGACAAATCGGGCTTGCCCCGGATCATTGATGACAGGCGGTGTGCCAAGAATAAATTCCACTGTTCCTTTGGCGCCAAACGCCTGGCAAATTCCCTCTGTTAAGTTCACCATATTTGTTTGAATCGTATGGATCGCCTCGGGTGTCAGCGCCCGGATTGTCCCGATTAATTTGGCAGTGTCCGGGATAATGTTATAATTCGTTCCTGCTTGAATTTGCCCCACGGTAATTACTCCTGCATCAATCGGATTTAAGCGCCGGCTAATGATGCTTTGAAAGGATTGAATTACATGGGTAGCAATATAAATAGGATCAATCGTTTCGTGTGGCATCGATCCGTGGCCGCCGGAGCCTTGAATGGTTATCTCAAAATCGTCAATAGAAGCCATCATCGGACCGTTTGTTAAGCCGATTTTTCCTTTTTCAAGCCCTTGCCATAAATGAATGCCGAAGATGGCATCTACTCTCTCTAAAACGCCTTGTTGAATCAGGCGATCGGCTCCGCTGGGGGTCATTTCTTCGGATGACTGGAAAATCAGCATAACGTTTGGCTTGATTTGATTACTTTTTCTGGATAGCCATTCAGCAACGGCTAATAGGATCGCGGTATGGCCATCATGGCCGCATACGTGAGCGACCCCTGGTTTTTTGGAGATATAAGGCTTGTCGCCTTCTTCCATAATCGGAAGAGCATCGATGTCTGCCCGCAAGGCAATCGTCTTCGCTCCTTCTGTTCCTTTAATAAAGGCTACTATACTGGGAGGCTCATAATCCAATAGTTCAATATTTAATTCTTCTAATCTGGTGCGGATAAACCGGCTCGTTTCATGCTCTTCTCCAGAAAGCTCGGGATATTGATGAAGATAGCGCCGGTCTTCAATCGCTTGTTTCGTTAAATCCATGATCTCTTTTGTTTCCACGAGTAACTCCCCTTTTTTAAAATGGTCCGTATTGAATCAACTGAGCAATCACAAGAGCAACCACCGCAACGGTTACTTGAATGAGCATAAATGGAAAAATCCACTTTATCCACTTGCCCCATGGAATGCCTGCAATGGAGAGACCGGCCATCAGAAATCCTACGGTTGGGAAAATGATATTCGACATGCCATCCCCAAACTGATAGGCAAGAACAGCGGTTTGCCGTGTGACACCAATCATGTCAGATAGCGGAGCCATAATAGGCATCGTTAAGGCGGCTTGGCCACTTCCAGACGGGACTAAAAAGTTTAAAAACAATTGAAAGATAAACATTCCGACAGCATTCAATGCAGGAGGAATGACATCCAGTAATCGAGCTGTATGGTACAAGATGGTATCAATCAGGCCGGCATCATTAAAAATGACCAGAATGGATTGGGCCAGCCCGATAATTAAGGCGCCGCCAATCAAATCCCCCGCTCCCCGAATAAACGAATTGGCAATGTGAGACGGAGCCAGCTTTCCGACAAGACCCATAATAATTCCAAATAACAAGAACAGACCGGCGATTTCAGTGATATACCATCCTAATTTCATCACCCCGTACATGAGCACGATGAAGTTAAGGAGGAAGGTTACCATTACAAGCTTATGTCTCATGCTCATTTTTATATTGGCACCGGCGAGCGCCTCCTTGTTTCCCGGCTGAAAGTTGCCGTAGAAGCCAAGAGACGGGTTATCCTTCACTTTGCTTGCATAGCGATACACATACAGGACGGCTGCCAAGTATAAGACGACAAAGATGACAACGCGAAAGATAATTCCTGAAAACATTGGCAGCTCAGCGATTTCTTGGGCAATCCCTACTGTAAACGGATTCATTACAGCAGAAGAGAAACCGACAGAGGCACCAAGAATAACGATGGCAAATCCCGTCATCGCATCAAAACCTAAAGCGACGGCAAGCGGCACCAATATTCCAACATATACAATCGTTTCATCAGACATTCCCATTAAGGAACCGGCACAGGCAAAGAAGAGCATTAATACAGGGATGATTAATTTTTCCCTATTGACCATTTTCACCGAAAGCATAGATATAAAAGAATCTAATGCACCAGTGGCTGATAGAATGCCGAAGGTGCCGCCAACAATGAGTACGAAGAAAATAATACTCGATCCTTGCATCATGCCAGAGTGGACACTGCTAAAGATATCTAAAAACCCGATAGGATGTTCATCTGCGTATTGGAAGGTGCCAGGTTGAATAACACTGCGTCCATTGACTTCCTCTCTTTGAAATTCGCCTGCAGGAATGATATAAGTTAAAACGGATGATAACACAATCAGGCAAAATATTAAGACATATACATTGATTCCTTTTGGCTCTTTCGTACTTCTCATATCGACTTTAGTCTCTAATTTACTCATCTTTCATCCCCCTTTAATAAAGGCCTAGCATTATGAACTTTTCTTCTGTTTCAACATTCTGTTCAATCGATGTTTCTTTTCCCTCCTTTTGCTTCCTCCCGTTTTTTTTTGAAAGTTCCGTCTTATTCACATTGTAATGGATCGAAAATCAAATAAAAAATTGCGATTTCAAATAGTTACTATTAGTAAATTTGCATATAAAAAGGCGACTGTTGCCTATTAGGCAACGTCGCCTTCAGAAAAAGCAGAGAAGCCAAGCCTATTTAAATGGTGCTCCACATATCTGTGACCAAATCAATGAACGTATTTACATTGCTAAAGCCTTTCAGGTTTTCAGGATAAACTACGTATGTAGGCAATCTTTTGGGGAAGCGGTAAAGCACATGCAGGCTGCCCTCGCTCACTTCCTTTTGGATGATGCGGTCGCTTAATAAAGCAATGCCGACTTCTCCCAGAACAGCCCGTTTGATGGCCTCCTCGCTGCCAAACTCAACAATGGTTTTGGGTGCACACCGAATTTCGCGCAGACAGCCTTGAATAATGCTGTCCATCCCATAGGTAATAAACGGATAGTCATCAAATATTTCCTGAATCGGCCGGTGATCGACAATGAGCGGGCTGCCCACGAGAACTAAATCCTCTTCATCAATCAAAACCTCCTCAATGCCCGGCCGGCTTTGCTTTCCTGCCACAAAGCCGACATCAGCCTTGTTGGAGCTGACCAGATTCATCGTTTCTTTGCTGTTAAAGCAGAGAAGCTTAATGTTTACTTGAGGGTAAAGCTTAATGAAAGGTCCTAAAATATGAGACAAATAATATCCGCAGTAAAATTCGGGGGCGGCAATCGTTAAGTGCCCAAACGGCCTTTCGAACTTTTTTAAATCAAGCTCCATTTCGTCTATCACCTGGAAAAGCGTATCCGTATGTTCTTTCAGCAGTTTCCCGATCTGAGAAAGAAATATCTTCTTCCCCACTCTGTTGAATAAGGTGTGCCCTAACTCTTCCTCCAGCGCTTTAATCTGCTGACTAATTGTCGGCTGGCTATAATTCAGAATTTGAGCGGCTTTGGTGAAGTTCAAATAAGTAGAAACTACATGAAATGTTTTTAAATTGCGCAAATCCATCGATCCACACCCTTTCTCAGAATCGAGCAGCTGTCTATTATCGTGCGTCTTTTCTGTTAATTGGAATACCATTATACCGAAAAAGCCCCGCTGCGTCAGATGGAGTTATTTTCCTTAGTCTGCCCTTGGAGGGATTGCGCTCAATAAAAAGACTTCATTGAAAAATGAAGTCTTTTGTCTGGGTATATAGTCATTGTATAGAAGGTGTGCTTTCTTTGCTACCTTCCTGCAGAAATTTCTCCATTTCATTGTTCTTTTTTATAAAACCCATTTTCGCATAAAGCGGTTCGCCGGCTTCGGTTGCGTGCAGCCATATTCGTTTGACGCCCCTTTGCTTGCTTTCCTCTATACAGCATTCAAGCAGTTTGCCCGCCAAGCCCTTTCCGCGATATTCAGGAAGAGTATACATATTCAGAATATAGGCTTCCAGTCCTTGAGGATTTTCCGGATAAGGAGGTCTTTTAAACAATGCCATTCCGCTTATACTGGCCGGTTTTTCATCTATTTCAGCTATATAGGAAATAAATTCACGATTTGAAAGAGCATGTTGCAAATACTCTCTGGTCGAAGCGGCCAAAAGCTGTTCTTCCTCCGAGGAATGTAATTCGCCCACTTCTTTTAACAAAGCCAGCCGCAGGTCTATGATCGCATCTATTTGCTCAAATGAGGCTTTCAAGCAACGGAACATAAAAAAACACCCTCTTGTATTCATAGTAGTTTCTATCATTAATACGATACAGAGGATGTTTTTTCCTTGCTCATTTCAGTAGGCCGCACTCATTTTTCGTTTGAAGGCGGTTATTAACTATAAAAGAATCTTTATTTATTTATTAAAACCAATCTTCTTTTCTTCTTTGTTTGTTAGAAACCTTTTACTCTTTGACGGTTGCTGCTTGTATTACTGATTTTTCAATAGGTAGTTAGAGAGGTCATCCATGATATGGTTGGCCGCTTGAACTCCCAGGCCGCTTAGCCAGGTTTCGTCATTGACTTGATATACTTTCTTTTCCTTTACAGCTGTTAGCTCATTCCACGCAGGATTCTTCATAACCTTTGTGTTTAACAGGTTTTCTTTATCGCGTGTGAACCAGAAAATGACGTCGCCTTCCATGTCATCAATCTGTTCCTCTGTTAATTGGACGGAAAACTCATTCTTATTCTGTGCCGGCGGCCGCGGCAAGCCGGCATCCTGAATGACTGCCCCGCTAAAAGAATCTTTTAAATAGGCGGCTACATGATCGGTCCGTGCCCGCAAAATAGAGATTTTTGAATGAGCAGCGTTTTCGCCCATTTTCTGTTTAAAATCATCCAGGCGCTGTTGGTAATCGCCTAATATTTTTTCGCCTTCTTCTGTTTTTCCAAGTGCCTCTGCTTGCAGTTTTAAATTTTCTTTCCATGTGACGCCTAGCTCCTCAACAAAAACTGTTGGGGCAATTTTCGAAAGCTTGTCATAAATCGCTTCATGAGTGTCCTTGCTTCCTAGAATTAAGTCGGGCTTCAGCGACGCAATCGCTTCTAAATTAGGCTGGTCAACCGTACCGATATTTTTGATTCCCGCTGCCTGGTCTTTAAGATAAGACGGAAACGGCTCATCAATAAAAACTGTAGCGGCTCCGACCGGCTTTACATCTAAAGCCAGTACGTTATCAAGAGTTCCATTATCGAGCACTATCACCTTATCCGGCTGATCAGTAACCTTCGTTTCGCCCATTGCATGTTTCACTACCCGCTCCTTCGCTGCTTGTTTGCCTGATGATTTATCCTCAGCCTGTTGATCGCTGCTGCATGCTGCAAGGGCGAGTGCCAAGAAAATCGAGCAAATGAGCATAACAATGCGTTGGTGTTTGTTTGGCATTGACTATTTCCTCCTTCAAATGTAAAATCTTACTATGTAATAATTGATAATAATTATCATTATCAAATATAGAGGGTGGATCAAATATTGTCAATAACATTTTTGGTTAATTTTAGAATCTTTTCGGGTGGTGAATGAAGTGTACACGTTGGTATCTAAGAGGCCTGGTGTGTGGCTGATTCTGGCCTTTGTGGCCATGCTTAGCTGTTTTGCGGCAAGCATTGCTTATGGAATATCTGAAATTTCGATACATACTGTCTGGTCTGCATTGACTGACTTTAACGGTTCAAAAGAGCATGTCATTATTCGAACCGTTCGTCTTCCGCGGGCTCTTATCGCTTTAGTAGTAGGAGCTTGTTTAGGGGCAGCAGGGGCTATTATGCAGGCATTGACAAGAAATCCTCTTGCTTCCCCTGATATCCTGGGGGTAAATCAAGGGGCGGCCCTGTTGATGGTTCTGTCGATTTTTTTTATGGACGATGGCTCCCTGATGTCCAGAACTTGGTTTGCGATGATAGGAGCAGCCCTCGCTGCTGTCCTTGTTTATGGGCTTAGTTCCATTGGCCACAGGGGATTGACCCCCTTAAAGTTGACGCTGGCCGGAGCTACGGTGGCTTTGCTGCTTTCTTCTATTACGCAAGGAATTCTCATCCTGCATGAACGCTCTTTAGATGAAATGCGTTTCTGGCTGGCCGGATCAGTGGCAGGGCGGGATATCCAGCTTTTTCTCCAGGCTGTGCCGTTTATGGTGATTGGCATCCTATTAGCCATTCTTCTAAGCAAGCAAATTAACCTGCTTAGTTTAGGAGATGATGTGGCGTATGGACTTGGCCAAAAAATTGTAACAGTAAAGCTTTTATCCCTTGCGGCTGTTGTTTTATTAACGGGAAGCGCGGTTTCTGTCGCGGGCCCTATTGGGTTTATCGGGCTAGCTGTTCCCCACATCGTCCGTTCGCTCATCGGGAGTGATTACCGCTGGGTTTTTCCTTATTCTGCCGTTTTAGGAGCGATCACCTTACTGGCTGCTGATATAGGCGCCCGCTTTTTTTATGAAGTCCCTATTGGCGTCATGACCGCGTTAATAGGCGCCCCTTTTTTCATCTTTCTGGCTAGAAGGAGTGTTCACTGAATATGGATTCCGCTAATACAATACCTATCAAAAGAAAAAAGTTTTCTTTGTCTTTGTCTAAAAAAACTTTATTCCTTCTTTTCTTTTTGACGGCTCTTAATGGGGCGGTGCTGATCGTCAGTGTCAGTGTCGGGGAATATCCGATTCCTCTCGTGGAAGTGGTTCAAACAATAGCAGGGACAGGCAGCGCCGAATACGATTTTATTGTGAATACACTGCGTCTTCCGCGCACGCTCGTTGCCTTCCTTGCTGGAGCGGGATTGGCCGTATCGGGTTTGATTCTTCAAGGCTTGACGAGAAATTCCTTGGCATCTCCTAGTGTGCTTGGACTGAATGCGGGTGCGAGCTTGGCCGCTGTCACTGTCATTGTGCTTCTTCCCGCTGTTTCTCTTTTTTGGCTGCCTTTCGCTGCCTTTTCAGGGGCTTTTCTGGCTGGTTCTTTTGCTTACTTTCTAGCATGGAAGCAAGGAAGCTCGCCCGTGCGCCTCATCCTGGTTGGAATCGGCATCTCTTCTATTGCCCAAGCGCTAGTGACCATTGTTATGACATTTGGGCGTATTCAATTAGTCGGACAAGCAGCCATTTGGATGACTGGCAGTGTGTATGGAAGAGGATGGGAGCATTTTTGGCCGCTATTTCTCTGGATTGGCCTGCTTATTCCGTTCACATGGCTGCAAGCACGGCACTTAAATATTTTTCAGCTGGGAGAGGACATAGCTAAAGGAGCCGGCGTGAAGGTAGAATGGCAGCGCGGCATCCTATTGCTGACAAGTGTCGCGCTTGCCGGAGTCTGCGTGGCTGCGGCCGGTACCATTAATTTTGTGGGGTTAATGGCACCTCATATGGCCCGCCGGCTGGCAGGAGCGTCTCATGCCTCTTTAGTGCCCCTATCTGCCTTGATTGGCGGTTTGCTTGTTATGAGTGCTGATTTAGTAGGGAGGGTCATTCTCGCGCCTATTGAAGTTCCTTGCGGGATCATTACAGCGGTTGTAGGGGCTCCGTATTTAATTTATCTTCTCTATAAAGGAGACAATAAGTAATTTAAAAAGCTAAGTGAGCATAACCCCGTCCTCGATTTAGGATGGGGTAAAAATATAGTAATAACATCGTTTCAAAATTTAAGGATGATTCCTCTTCGTTAAAGACGGGATCGCGGTGTCCCGGGAGCGTCGAAAACTCCCGGGACTCTTCCACCCATAAATCTATTATTCTGAGCTGTTTTTAAATGCTTTTTCCTTTGTCTTAAATTCTTCCTCTGTTACAGCATGAAAGATTAAAGGGCGGTCTGTCTCCCAAAATGACAGTTCAAATTGGGAGGCATCCCCGTGAAAATGCCCTGTTAGTTTAGTTTTCTTTCCATCAACCGTCGTGTAGAGCTGCAGCATGCTCCCGTCCGTTATTCCAACCGCCTCATATCTAGTTTCTGTGTAAGGTTTATTGTGATCACTTTTACGGGTCCTCATAAGAAGTGAACCTGACACATCTCCTTCACGTGTCCACTCGTCTATTGTGAGAAGCAACTGAAACGGTTCTTCCTTCTCAGAGTAAAGGTAACCGAAAGTACGATCTAGTTCGGAAAAAAAGGAATCTGCATGTTGATTGAAATACTGTTCTTCGTTATAGTCAGCCTCCTTTGCCTCGTCTTGAAAATCCTTTATCTCTTGATCAAATTCTCTGCGGTCAACCGCTCTGTACAATCTTTCATACTTTCCCTGCTTTTCCTTAATCAAAAGATTTTCTCCAGAAAACTCAACATCGACCTTCTCTGTTTTCCCTTTAAAGTCTAACTTGAATTCATAGCCTTCCTCAGTTTTTTTTCCGGTCAGGGGATACTTGGTTTCCTGAATAGAAGAGTCTTCTTCGACGACATCCAGTTGGTGAAGTGTTCCCTTTACCTTCCTGCTGGAGTTTGTTAGATCAAACCAATAAAAATCGCCATTTCCCCCCTTATATACAAATGCATAAGGAGTGTTGAGAGGCCCCTTTGGATGTAAGCTCGGCCACCATAGTAAAGCACTAATCAGCAGCCCGCCGACTAGCACGGCTAAGCCTAAATATTTGAATGTATTCACTTTGCTCCCCCCTATGATTCACAAACAGGACCCTTGGCAGGAAAACGCTGCATCTTGTGCTTCCAGTCGATAAGCTTACTTTTTGGGATGAAAAAAAGTTTACACTTAACTCCCTAGCATATTATTTTTCTTTTAACATTGAATACTTTCGATAAGCTTTATAGAAACTGCTGCCAAATAAAACAACCAGAAGCATGGGAGACAACTTCAAAAGGACAAATGGAGTTTCAAATAAAAATGCCTTCCAAAACAATGACCCATTCATGCTCCAAAGACCTTCATGGTATAATTCCGAATCCTTGTAAAGCATGTAAGAATAAGCTGCGAACAGCATACCCAGCCAAAATGGATACCCCATTAATCTTTTATAATAATTCCCCCTTGATTGGCGATCCGAGAAGATTTCATTTTGATCATCTCCTTCTTTTTGCCAATACCGTATTCCACTAAGCCAGGGTCCCTTTATATAGCTCCAACTGAAATCCTCATATATTCCTTTGTATTCAGCTAACTTTTTCCTAGGTAAATAATCTTGATAATCCAGTCGCATCACATATCTCTTGTCAGTTTTTTCGAAAGTGTATGTTCCTAATCCACTAATATTTGTACAACGATAGCCTTTTTGTAATTGCTCGTTCAGCCATTGCTCTTCTTTTTCAATATCAAAAAACATCTTAAATTTCTTCATTCGATTCACTTCCTTCGTATAAGGATAAAATATGCAACAACCTGTTTTGTTCCATTTTCAAAATGGCGCTTCCTTCTTCAGTTATCATATAAACTTTTCTCCGGCCTGACTCTCCAACAGGTTCAATCCAACCGTGCTTATTCAAGTTTTCAATCGCGCCGTATAATGTACCCGCTGCTAAAATAACAGTACCATTACTTATCTTTTCTATTTTCTGCATGACGGCATAGCCATGAAGTGGCTCACGCAGAGCTAATAAAATATAATGCATGGTTTCAGACAATGGCAGTAATTTATGCTTCATTTCCTTCCCCTCTATTCAGTTCGACTATATAGTTCAACTTAATAATAACATAATGCAGTTCAACTGAATAGTCAACAGCATGTTCAAAATTAGTCAAAGGAACTTAAAGTGAAAAGCTTGAGAACAAGGGAAAATCAATTTGAAAAGTCGCTTTCCTTATATAAGGAAAGCGACTTTTGTGCAGACTGATTCTATTAAATTAAAGGGCCCGATTGCGGAATAAAACGAATTTCATGTTTTAACAACTTCACTATCTCTGTACAGCCGCCTGGAATGGAAATCAGCAGGTCGCATCCGCGATCTGAGAGGAAACCCTTTACTGGTTTCCGTTTTTTTAGCCAGGATTCAGGCTTCACAAAGATAAATGCTTTCGGAATATAGCCGGATAGAGCTTGCCCGCCGGGAAAGATAAGACTCCCACTCTTCGGAATCAAACATAGGATCGGCCAGCCAATGAAGAGGAATTTTTAAATTCAACAGACGGCCGTTGATCTTAAAACGGGTGACTCCGGCGGGCATTGTTTTCCCTGCTAATACCACTTCTTCAAGCTCCGCCATGGTATAGACAGGAGAAGTGACGCGCACCTGCCCTTTTTCTAAAGCGGCACTGCTGTTCTGCGCTACCCGTGTAACTGCCCCATGCCGACTATAGGAATCCACAATTTGATGCCAAATTTCCAGCCGTTGCCACCAATGGGCCTTATCGTTTCGAGGAGCTAAGCAATACGTGCTCCCATCATCTGCTGTGATTGTAACGATAGCCGGCTGATCATGAGAACGGACGTCCTCATATACATGACCTTGTTGCTTTAAAGCCGAAAGCCATGGACCGGCAGAGACAATATGATCCCAAGCCTCAAGCATAATATCCTCCGCTCTGGCCAACTGAACGGGAATCCTTTTGCACCCCATTCGCTGTAGAGCCCCTGTCCGGTGTGCGCCGTCTAAGATTAGGTAACGCCCGTCGCGCATCTGCATGGCAATGGGCGGGTGACAAAGTTCTCCTGACTGCTGAATCGCCTTGCATGTTTTGTCCAGGCGCTGCGGTTCGTGGTCTTCATGCAGGCAAATGGCATCTATGTTGATTATTTGTAAAGAAGATAAAATGTTCATGGTTGATCGATCCCTGCTTCCTTTGATTGATTTTGGGCCGCCTTTTGCCGAAAAGCATATAAAGGATTTTGAACTGGCTGCGATCTGGTCCCCTCCTCGGCAAATAATCTTCTTTTAGTTAATTGCTCCACCTCCATTGTTTCTGAAAATAAATTAAAGACAGCAAAACGTTCCTCCAAGCCGGGAAATTGGGATTGATAGTCAGAAATAATCTCCGCTATCAACGCCCAAAAGTCCTCTTCTGGCCAGCTGTAATGTTTCTCTAAAAAGAAGGCCAGTTCACCCAGATTAATAAAGAAGAAGGCGTCCTGGAAAAAGTCTTTAACGGCCGTTGGATCCCTTAGCTCGATAAAAGAATTCCTGTTTAGGCGGGGGTGATTTCCAGGAGGCAGCACGATATTCGGACAGCGATCAGGATCGCGCAAATAGTCTCTTGAAAACCGGAGGCCATCATGGAAATCCTTTAAAGCAATCCGGGAGGGCCTTCCTTCTTGCTGAATCAGTATCATGTTCTGTGCGTGTGACTCCATGGCAACACCATGTTTATATAGAAGGTGGATCAAGGGCACAATTGATACTTGGAGCAGATCTTTTAACCAGCAGCTGATGCCAAGCTCACGGACCCACGGATCAATGAAAGGCTTTCCGTTGATGTCAACAGTGGCCAGTGCATTAAACGGCAGCGCCTCTTCACCAGGTTCAAGGTACGAATGCAAGCTTTCTCGCCAGATAGCCCCCAAGGTTCCGTACACTTGGGTCTCTATTGGATCGGGCAGGCTTTGGTGATCATATGTGACGCCAAGAATCTCCTTGAGAAGGATGAGGCGGCATGTCTCTTTTAAATAAGAATCACTTTCCAAAATCTCTCCGAGCCAATCAGATAATCTGGCGGCATTTAGAATCGTATGCTGGGCCAAGATTCTTCCTGTTGAAGTATTTGTGATGCTGAGCGGCAGCTTGATATAAGCCTTCTTTGGAAAAGAATAATTGGCCAAGGTGCGGATAGATTGCTGCGGCCGGTAAAGGTCTTCTCCCTCGCCTAAATAAATCAGCCGCCCATCGCTAAACGGCTCAATAAACCCTGTTGAAACTTGCTCCCGCCATTGCCAAGGATGAATAGGAATGAAAGTATACTCTTCTGTGCTCCGCCCTTTTTGAGTTAAAAGAGAGACAAAACGCTTGAAGGTTTTTTCACCGAGCTCCTCCTGCAAAAACGCAGCATGATCCAGCTGTTTTGCAGCAGAAATCTTTGCTTCTTCCTTTTTCACAGCGACCCAAACAGGCTGAATGACTGGCTTAAATTCTGGACCGTACGTGCAATTGTCAGCAAGGTCAAAGCCGATTCGCGACTTGTAGCATGGATGATAAGGGTGTCCATCCATGATGTCCCCCTCTAGTTCATCGTAGTCCGGTTTTTGTAGTGCCGGCTGCTGCCCGCGGCAGAACTGGGCAAACGCATCTTTTAGAAGGGTTTGATTGATTTCTTCTATAAATAACGACAACATCGGGCTGTCGTTATTCATCAAACGGGAGGTCTCCAGTAAGAATGCGGTTAATGAATGAGCCTCCTCCTCTTTATTTTGTGCGATCCGTTTCACCGGCTCGCTAGTTAGCCGGATACGTCCAAAACTGCCTGGATGTTTTCCTTGGCATTGATAATAGACAGCGTTTCCTGCTTCATCCATTCCTTGCAGCACATAGGTGCGCTCATTTTCACTCGTGATCGTTACTTCTGGCTCCATAATTCCCTCAAAAAGGAGTGATTCAATCAATTGGCGGAAAATCCGTCTTCGGACTTGGCTGAATGATTCGGATTGCAGTACACCATCATACTCCGGAAAAGGCTGTCCGTGCTGGATCTCATTACCGTTCATAAAAACACCTCGTTCTTGTCGTTTATTCATTACAGCTGCTTTATTCATTGAATGCGATCAGCTCCTTTTTCAATCCGGCAGCCGTTTCGTCTAAAGTTCCGATATAGAAGTGGTCGGGGTGCGGATGGCTGAGAAAATCATGATGCGAGATAGCCCACCCATAGGCTCCCGTGTAGCGAAAGAGAACAATGTCCCCGATGCGGACGCGAGCAACCCGGCAGTCCTTTGCCAGTACATCTTTTGGGGTGCATAATTGTCCAGCTATGGTGATTTCGCTATCTGTCAGCTCTATGCGGGCAAACGGATTATTCCACTGGTCCATATGTATAATTTCAAAAGGATGGCTATGCTGCCAAGAAACAGGCAGACGGAAGTGGTGCGTCCCGCCTTTGATAATGACATAGTTTTTTCCGTGATTTTGTTTTATATCCAGCACCTCTGCTGCATAATAACCGCATCCGGCTGTTAAGTAACGGCCACATTCAAAAATAATGTCTATATCCCCCAGTTGATGAGAAGCAAGGACCGGCTTCAATTGATCAATAAATAATTCCCAATTAAACTGCTGGTCGAGCTGCTGATAATTGACCCCGATGCCTCCGCCGGCATTGAGATAAGAAATAGTCAGGTTAAATTCCTCGACCCATTCTTTGACTTTCTGACAATAGTTCTTCACAAGCTGGGCATGCTGGAAGGCATCCAGATTATTAGATAATGAGTGTAAGTGAAACCCTTCTAAACGTACACCCTCTAAAGCGACTGCCAGCTTGATCGCTTCGCCGATATTGCGTTCATCAATGCCAAACTGAGTGGGCCTTCCCCCCATCGCTAAAGTCGCTTCAGGAAGCGGAGAGTGTAAATTCACGCGCAGAAGAATCGGAAGGATGGCTCCCTTTTGTTTGGCAATATAACTAGCCCGCCGCAGCTCATGCAGACTCTCCACATGCAGCAGGCTGATTTTTTGCTCGATCGCTTCGTGAATTTCTTCATCTGTTTTGCCTGGGCCTCCAAACAGAATGGGAATATCTGCTGAAATAGCGCGGACTTTACGTATCTCACCAATGGATGCTACTTCAAATCCATGAACAATCGATGAAAGGGCTTGGAGAATAGGTGTGTCCGAGTTAGCCTTGATAGCGTAGAACATCCGGCACTTTTCGGGAAGAGAGCTCACCCGATGCTGAACGTGGCGTGTTAAAGCACGCATATCATATAAAAAAGCGCAAAAAGCTTTGTCATCATCTAGTTTGGCTTGTTGAATGTACTCATGAATGGATGTCATGAAGAACCCCCCTTTTATATTAACTAGTACCTAACGGATTGCTTACCTGATGAACCCGGATTTCGGTATCAGGATACAGCCGCCGCTTCGTTAATTGTTCTACCTGTACAGTTGGTGCAAATAAATTAAACAACTGATATCTCTCAGCCAGTTGAGGGAATCGCTGTTGATGCGTTTCCAATACTGTTCGTACAAGAGCCCAAAATTTGCGCTCGTCGTATCCAAAATGATCAGCCATAAAAATCGCTAATTCCCCTATGTTGATGAAGAAAAGAGCATCATGCATAAAATCCCGCACAGCTGCTATATCATCTGTTTCGAGAAAGGAATTTCGGTTGACCCGCGCATGGTAATCCGGTGTCTGCTGCAGGCAGGGAGCTTTTTGGGGATGCATCAGATGCTTTTTGGAAAAGCGGATGCCGTCATGAAAATCCTTTAAAGCTACACGCCTAGGCATCCCCTTCTCATGGATCAAAATCATATTTTGAGCATGAGTTTCAAGGGCGACCCCATGGGCATACAGAAAATGAACAACCGGCAGAATACTTGCTTCGAATAAGCGGCGCAGCCAGCTTTCCGCTCCATATTCAGTCACCCACTCTTGAATGAACGGCCTGCCATCCGCATCCAATGCTGATAGCGCGCTGAATGGCACGGCTTCTTCCCCCGGCTCCAAAAGTGAATGGACACTCTCCCGCCAAATACAGCTTAATACCCCGTATGTCGATGAACGGGCGGATGCTGACAAGGAAGGCGGATCATAGCATATCCCTATTGTCTCGCCAAGCAATGCAACACGCGCCTCTTTTAGTAAGAATTCATCCTCTTCCACCATTTCTTTGAGCCAATCTGAAATGACAGCTGCATTTTGTACGGTGTGGGGAGCCAGTATCCGGCCTGTAGATGTATTCACTAAGCTCATGGCCAGTTTTAAATAACACTTTGCAGGTGAAGTCATATTGGCTAATGTGCGAATAGACTGTTGTGATCGATAATAATCACCCGATGTACCGAGAAAAATAACGCGTTTTTCCCGCAGGTCTTTCAAAAAGGAAGTGGTGATGATGTTGTTCCACTGCCAAGGATGGACAGGCAAAAAAACATACTCCTCAGCAGACACCCCCATCTCCCGGAGTCTTGCTTCAAAGGCAGAAAGCCGGCCAGCACCCAGCTCTTCTAGCAAAAAATCCCGGTAAGATTGACGTGCTGAAATAGATTGCTTGATTTCACTTTTATGAGCAGCAACCCATAAAGGCTGAATGGCCTGCTTAAATTCGGGTCCATAGCGCCAGTTGTCCTCAAAGCTAAATCCGATCCTCGATTTGTAGCTTGGGTGGTAGGTATGCCCGTCCATCACCTCGCTTTCCCACTCGTCGTATTCAGCATTCCGTACATGGATGTTCCTGTGCTGCCGTGTATATTGGGCATGCGTATCATGAAACAGGGTTCTTTCTAATTCATTTGCAAAAGCGGCGATCTTATCTTCATCCGCTTGGAGGCTGTATTGAATATCCAAAAGAAATTGGGACAATGACTGCGCTTCGGTTCGTTGTCTGTCTGATCGTCTTTCCACAGGTGTATCACTTAGCCGGATTCGCCCGAATGTAAATCGTTGAACACCGCGGCATCTGTATTGAACCGGTCGGCCCTTTTGATCTTTTCCATTGATAAGGAAGACTTGTCCGTCTTGATCGGTCTCTATGTCAGGAAAGATGACTCCTTCATATATCAATGATTCGATCAATTGCCTAAATATTCTTCTTCGAACTTGGATATATTGATCAGATTGAATGGCCTCCGCCAATGTTACAGTCAGATCTTCCATGGTAAAATGTCCTCCTCTCGTTTCCTTAAAAGGTTCGGGACTGGAACATAGAGAGGCTTTTCCCCTCTTTTTTGAAAATAACTGATTAAATTGGCCTTGGCCGGCAAATGCTCCTCCTCAAGAAGACTTCGTAAGTAAGGCAGGCCTCTGTCTTGATCGAATAAGCCCGAAGACTGAAGGAATTCGCCGACTATTTTCCAGAGCTTTCGTTCATCCGCCCCTCCATAAAAGGCGAGTGTATGAAGCAGATGACCGAAATGATTGACGAGCACGTAATACTTCAATCGGTGCCAGGCTTCGGCATCCGGATATAAAGCAGCGCTATGCGGATCGATTATTCCATCAAAATAGCCCAGCTCTGCCGCCCGCTCCTGGCTGATGCTGACTCCCTCAAGATCTCTTACATAAAAGTGAACAGGCCAGCCATCCTGTAATGTCACCATGGAATTTTGGACATGGGCTTCTAGGCTGATTCCGTATTCTGCAAACAAGTACATTAATGGCCGCAGCGCTATCTCCAAGTAACGTTCAAGCCATGTTGTTAGTAAATCAGAGGAAAGGGCTTTTTCCCCATCGTTTACAGCGGATCGTATAGCTTGCATTAATGGGGGCTCCGGCTCATTCATTGGCTTTTCCAATAGGCCGGCGACAACGAACGGCGTACTTTCCGCAAAAGGCTGAACTGCAGGATTTTGCCGGAAGATCACGGCGAAGCTTTCAGCGATCTTCAGCTGATCCGGCTCATTCACTGCCGGGATATTTAAGGTTCTATAGCCTTCTTCAGCAAGGACTGTAAAATGATCATAAGGAAGCTGCTCTGATACTTTCTTCAACAACCGACTGGCATCTACCGTGCGTTTTAACTGTTCCGGCGGATTCACTCTGACGAAATTTGTAATACGGACATTCAGCGGGAGCTTAAAAAAATAACCGTGTGCTGGGTCCCATACGGTCCGTACAGAGGAAGTAGGGTAAACCGGATTTGCCAGCGGGCCTAAATCTACTAACTTTCCGGCCTTTACTAATTCCTGAACCTCGGTCCAGCCTTTTACGTACTGAGCTTGCCAGGGATGACATGGCAATAACCGATAATGCTGCTGTGTTTCGCCCAGTTTCTGCCGGGCTTCTTTCAGTACTTGTTCCGGCAGCAGCATCTCCTCTGTTTCATCTGCTTCTTCCTCCACTAAGCCCGGCTCTGCAGCAAAATAATGCAAGGCGAAAGAAGCGGACATCTCCGGTGCGTAGCGGGCCAGGTCATCAGCAGAAAATCCTTGTGAACTTTTAGGAGCAGGATGAAACGGATGGCCGGACAGTAAAGCTTGTTCCGCCGCGGCAAATTTCTTTTCCCCTTCTGCCTTCCAAAATGGGAGACTGTTCAGCTGATGCCGCATATAGACTTCTGTTTTCTGCAAAGAATTCTCGATATGGGCAAGTATCTCGCTCACTCTATTTTGTCTATCCAGTTCATCAGGCAGGTCGTGAGAAAGTTCCAGTAATACAATTTCAGCCAGATCATGAAGCCGTTCAATCTTTCGAATGCTTGATTTATCCATTTCTTCAAGCCAAAAAGACTCTCCGTAGCGATGATGGCCAAAAGGTGAAAGATAAAGGACTGTTCCCGCGATTGCAGCTTTGGCTCTTGGAAGCACTATACGCATAGGTTCTTCATCAGAGTGGCTGTCTTTAAAGACAGCGGAAAACTGCGGCAGGCTATCTAAAGAATGGATTCTTGGGTCTGTCATTCCGGTTTCACGCAAGTAGGTGTTTAACAGACGCTCAATAGCTGAACGCTGAGCGGCATTCCGAATGGTGTGAACAGACGTCTTGCTGTTGATCTGCATAGAGTGCATGTTGTTTTCCTCCCTTGCCTTTAATACAGGCTCAAAGCTGTTCCAATATTGTTAGCAATCGCCCTCCGGTAAACCTCATAGGCACTTGAAATGTCTTCAATCGCCATTCCCATTGGGTTCAGAAGAATGATTTCCTCCTCTGACTCCCGCCCGGCCTTTTTGCCAATCAAAATTTCTCCTAATTCAGCATGAAGTTGCTCGCGGGAAAACTTGCCTTCTACAACAAGCTGATGAATGACTTTCTTTTCTCTATTCGCCTGCTCCCAATCGTCGACAATGACTTTATCCGCTTGAAGGAATACCTCTTTGTGGACATCCATAATGGAAATGTTGCTTATAAATGCCCCTTTCTGCAGCCATTCAAATGGAATGTAAGGCTGATCCGTGACGGTTGCTGTAATGACGACTTCTCCTTGGCGGACGGCCTTCTCTGCACTGTCTGCCACACATACCTCGACTTGTTCAAACTGCGATTGAATATGTTGGGCCATTTTTCGGGCAGATGCTTCGTTCAAGTCAAAGAGATGGACCTTGCGAATTTGCTCAAATTGTTCAAGCATGGAAGTGACTTGCATTTTGGCAATGATGCCGCAGCCTAAACAGGAGATTTGCTGAAAGTTTTTTTTGGCAAGATAGTTGGCTCCTATTACCGTAACGGCTGCCGTACGCATGGCACTGATTAAACTGGCTTCCATAACGGCTATTGGATAATTCGTTTGCGGGTCATTTAAAATAAGCAGGCCGCTGGCGCGTTCCAGGTTTCTCTTAACCGGGTTGTCATGCTTGCTGCCAATCCATTTAATTCCAGATACAGGCGATTCGCCGCTAAGATGCGCCGGCATGGCAATAATGCGGTCTGCGATATGTCCCTCTTTTCCATTAGCTCTCAAGTACGGCTTTAAGGGCTGAACAAACTCGCCTTTGGCATGAAGCCGAAGAGCCCGCTCAAGAGCCGTAACATAAAGGTCAGAAGATCCCCCTCCTGCTTGTTGAATATCACTTTTGCTTAAATAACAAATAGATGGCTGATTCATTTCTTTTTCTCCTCTTTTCAATTAGTTGTGGTGTTTTGTGATAGGTTTTGAACCCATTCTTCACTGTACACACTATCCAAATAACGCTCTCCCCGGTCTGGCAAAATGGTGAGGATGCGTGATGAGGATTTTAGGTCAGGGATTATTTTTTTCAAGGCAGCGACAACCGAGCCCGATGATCCGCCGGCGAAAATACCTTCTTTGCTAAGTAAATCCCGGCATCCTTGAGCAGACTCCATATCGTTTACATAGATAATTTCGTCAATTTCCTCCTCATTTAATAATTCTGGGATCCGGCTGGAACCAATGCCGGGGAGCTCCCGTTTGGCTGCAGGCGCTCCAAAAATGACGGACCCTACAGCGTCTACTGCGATCACTTTCACGTTCGGGTGATCTTGGCGAATCCGGCGGGCACAGCCTAGAATACTTCCTGTTGTGCTCACAGCAGCAATTAAATAGTCAATTGGCCCGTTTATTTGCTTTACCATTTCATCTGCCGTGTCTTGATAATAAGCCTGCCAGTTCCATTCATTGGCATACTGGTTAATCCAGTAGGCTTTCGGATGGCTTCTTAACAATTGCTGGACGCGTGCAATTCGTGTTTTTAGATATCCGCCTTGATCGTCTGGTTCATCCACCATCTCAATCCGGGCTCCCAGCAGCTTTAAAATAGTCAAATTAGCTTTAGTGATCTTTGGATCGACCACTGCTGTAAAAGTCAGGCCATAGCTTTTACAAACCATAGCCAAAGCAATTCCAAAGTTTCCGGAGGTGCTTTCAATAATGTGAGAGTTTCGCTGGATCAGCCCTTCACGCAATCCTTGCTCGATAATAAATCTAGCCGAACGATCCTTCATGCTTCCCCCTGGATTCATCAGCTCAAGCTTGGCTAAAACCTCGACATTGTTCTGGGAAAAAAGCCGACTCAGTTGAATTAAAGGAGTATTGCCTATACAAGACACAATAGAATCAGCTACTCTTCCCTCTTTGCCAAAAGATTGATTCAACAGTTCAATCATAAAAACCCTCCTGTTTGACGATAATGAAAATCACTTTCAATTAAGATGATAAGAGAGAATGATAATCATTGTCAATGAGACTTCTGGCTTATACAAAAATTTGAAGTGATGATTTATTATGGATTTTGAAATAATTGTTTCCAATCACCCGCTCTCTTTTATCAGCAGAAAGGAACCGATGGAATGAAAGACAAAAACAAGGATACTAATATCACTATTTTATGGATGGGCCGTTTCCTGACTTCTGCTGGCCTCACGGGCATTAGCCCTTTCCTGCCGCTTTACCTGGAGGGATTGGGTGTTCATGATACGAAAGCTCTCTTGCTTTGGAGCAGTCTGGCCGTTTCTGCCCCCGCTGTTTCTTACGCTATTTGTACGCCGTTTTGGGGAAAGCTTACTGACCGCTGGAGTAAAAAATGGATGGTTATCAGGGCTTTGTTTGGGCTTGGAATCAGCATTTTTTTAATGGGGATCGCCCAAACTCCTTTTCAGCTTTTTCTATGCCGCCTGTGCCAAGGGGCTTTCGGGGGGATTTCAGATGCAAGTGCTGCTTTTGTAGCTTTAGAGGTGCCTAAAAATAAACAGGGGAAAATTCTCGGCCACTTACAGTCGGCCAGTTCCATAGGGCTGTTAGCGGGACCGTTAATGAGCGGTCTGCTCGCAGGAGTGTGGGGGTTTAGCTTCTTGCTGCTTTTCACCGGGTCTTTAATTATGATGTTTGCCTTTCTTTCCGTGTTCGTTTTAAAAGAAAGAGAAAGAAAAAAATTGAACCACCAAAATACACACCGTGTATCCGCGGCGTTCCATAGTTTATTTCGGGACCGCACAGTCAGGCTGTTTATCTTAGCGGGAATTTTAGCAAAAATCGGGGATTTCGGAATCTTTACGATCTTTTCTCCTTATATTAAATCCATTGTGCCGGAACAAGCGGCTATTTGGGTTGGGTTGCTAATAGCCGCTACATCGATGGGGGAAATTGTCGGTTCACCTTGGTGGGGGAAGAGAAATGATTCTTCCTCGGTGGAGAAGAATTTCTTTTTTGCAGCCAGTCTTTGTGGACTTTTTGTCTTATTGCAAGCCTTCACGCAAGATGTCCGCTGGCTTTTGTTTATCAGGTTCCTGCAAGGCTTTTTCTTTAGTGCGTTAATCCAAACCGTTCTCTTTTTCGTGATGCAAACCTCCAGGCAGAACAGTCAAGGTGTGCGCATCGGTGCCACAAATAGTGTGCTAGTCATTGGGCAAATTATAGGCTCCTTTCTGGGATCGCTGCTTGCCGGCTATTTGGACATGCCTGTCGTATTTGTTCTTATGGGATTTGTTTTCATCAGCAGCTCTATATTAGTTTGGTACAGCACGTTAGGATCGAAGCAAGCGCTTTTCTTGAATGTGAAGCCATATGAAAAGCATAAATAGTCCTATTATTTATTTAGTCAAAAGAAAAGCTGACAGGCGGTCTGTCAGTCGCCGCTTGTTGGCAAAAGGGAGGCAGAATGATCTTATTCCGAACCTTAAGTTCTTTGTCCAGCTGCCCTCTTTTTGTGCACTTGATTGGAATGG
>NZ_BCVF01000010.1 GCF_001591605.1 Bacillus badius NBRC 15713
ACAGGAGTCTGCGCGCCTTCTGTTCCAATCAACGGAGTGCATCAAAAGGGGACTGCCTTATAGTCATTTCTGTTCGAAAATGGGATAATCAAGCCGTTATCAAGCGGTGGAAGGAAACATCAGCCGGCCTTTTTATTGTGCTGATGGATGGAACGGTTGCTTTCCACTCCAGGCGCTTCGCTTTCCATGGGGCGGGCGGTGAGCCTCCTCGGCGCCAAAGCGCCTGCGGGATCTCTCCTGTCCCGCTGATCCCGCAGGAGTCTGCGCGCCTTCTGTTCCAATCAACGGAGTGCATCAAAAGGGGACTGCTTTTGAAAAACAGTCCAGCATAGCTATTTAGCCGGTATCATTCCTTTTTATATTTTTTATAGCTTGGGGAAGAGAATCATCGACCAGAAGAGGTCTATCTTTCTCTCGAATGGCTCAGAAAAACAGCAAGGGTTCGGAATGAGACCATTCCGAACCCTTTTTGCGAATGAACCAGTGATTAATTATCAGGCAAGCAGCAAAAAACGAAGAAGCGGTCATCCTTTTTGCCGGCCGATTCTTACTTGGTAAGCCAGCCAAGTTAAAAGAGCTGGAAAAAGAAAAATCACTGGGAGCATGCGTATCCAGAAAACCACCTCATGATCTGCCGTGCTGTCTGGAAAAAACACGGCCGTTGCCGCATAAAGAATGATTGTGACAGCAAAAAGAAAGACGACGGCTTTGCCGATTAGCCCCTTTGCTTGCTTATACTTTTCAACCACTGTTGACCGATCGGTATAAATTGGTCGCGTTCCAGGGGCAGCCGAGAAGATGTGCATATTTCCTTCTGAGCAGACCGGCTGCCAGCCGCCAGCCCGGAAGACATCATAGTAATCTTCGAGCTCTTCCTTTGGCACATATTGATAATCCAGACTATAAATCAGATGGCGCGGATTGCTTTTGCGAAGCGTGTAGCCCATTGGAGCAAAGGAATGCAGAATCCAGCCCTTCTCTGCCATTTTGCTCAGCTTCTTCATATCTTTTTCTTCACTAAATGCCAATCCGCCCGACGACATATAACGCCTATTCTTCTGTTTCCCCATCGTTTTCCCTCTCCTTTAACAATTGAAATGCACGTTCTCCGTGCTGGACCATCCGACTTCTTCTTTCTACCTCGCTGCGCAGAATCAGCCTGCCTTTTTCTGTAGCCTTGTATATTTTTCTGCGGTCGCCCGGTGATTCCAGCAGCACGATCAGCCCGGACTTTTCAAGTTTTTTCACAAGCGTGTAAAGGGTAGCCGGCCCGACTATGAATTCTCCGCCAGAAATAGAATCAATGTATTGCATGATGGCATACCCGTGCCTTTCTTCCAACACAGATAGAAGAATATAGTAAGCCGGGTCCGTTAGTTGTTCCATATCTTCTTTTTTCAATCGCTCACCTTCTATATCCATTACTAATATATCCAAAATTGATATATCACTTATTGATATAATAATTTCTTCCAAACATTTTGTCAATAAAAAAACTGCCGATTTTTTCCGGCAGTCTGCTGTCTTTATTCTTTCACTTGATAGGTCCATCCATCTTCCTGATACACTTTCTTTTCCTTCATCAGCTTCCCAAGCGCCCGCTTGAAAGCCCCTTTGCTCATGGAAAAGCGCTTATCAACTTCTTCAGGAAAGCTTTTATCGCTGTATGGCATTGAGCCGCCTCTTTGCAGCAAGTACGCATATACTTTTTCAGCATCGTCTTGCTGGGCTTCCTGCCTGCGGCCAAGCAGAGAAACATTTACCGATCCATCTTCCTTCACATCGATGATGCGGCCGTCTACTTTTTGTCCAAGACGCGGCTCGACTTGCCGCTGGGATTCATGAATAAATCCGCGGTAACCTTCTGCCGTGATAATAAACGTGCCAACTTTGGCAGCGCGATAAACAATTCCGGTAATATCTTTATTGAAGTCTTTTTTTGTGGCTTTGGCAAATTGCTCTGCCATTACTTCTTCCGTCGCCGGCTTGGCGAACAGGCGGCCTTTTCGATCCAGCTTAAGCGTACAGTAAAGACGGTCACCAACAATAGGGCGCACTGAATATAGAAATGGCAAATCATCTTCTGATACGAGCATATCCTTCGTAATGCCGATGGAAACGAATACGCCAAGCTTTTCTTCAGCTCCGACCACTTCTACCCATCCATATGTCCCCTGGGTAATAAGCGGCATCGTCATTGTAGCAGCAAGGCGTCCTTGGTGATCCTGAAATAAAAAGACTTCTACCGGTTCGTCCGGATCAAACCCTTCCTGTATCTCTGAATGATGCAGCAACACCGTTTCTTCTCCATCCGTCAAAAACCAGCCAAAGGGAGCTTCATTTTTCACATCCAACGTGACAATCGTGCCAGCTTGTAAATTATCCATATTGGGTAAATCCTTCTTTCACTCATATTTATTAACAATCTTCCCGTTTCGGCTTTAATTATAACAGGCTTTTCAGCGGGCGCATCATTTCTGCAAAAAAACTTCATTCCAAAGAATAAAGTTTTTTGCAGAGATGAACATCGAGGAAACAACCAGCCAAATGATTGGATTCACAAGCTGGGAGAAGTTTGTCGTTCTCTCCACTTTCTTCCCCTCAACAAAAAGGAAAAGGGCTTCGGCAGAAACCTCTTCCGAACCCCTTTTGTCGATCAACTGAATCTTCATCCCAAAGAATGAAGGTGCAGCAATTAATTTATTTTTTTAAGCTCAAACACTCGTTTTGGATTTTTACCGTTATCATCTACTTTAAGAATCAGCCCTACATTTGGCGCAAAATAGTAATAGAGTTTCTCGGAGTCTTTAATTTCGATTACATGGCGGAAGGTGCCAGCCGGTGTTTTAACTGTTTTGTTTACTGACAGAACCCGGTAATGAGTTCCATTCACGTCATCCTTCCAATAGCTTCCTTTTTTTAACGGCAGCTTAATATTTAAAAAGATCGAATCGGAATTAGCTACGCCTAGACGCATCCAATATTTTCCTTCTCGATAAGCATACCCTCTTTTTCCATTTATGTTCCAAACTTCCCAGCCATATGCAGCCCCTCTATACGTCCATTCTTGAGCACCTTTTTGGGTATCATAATATGTATAGTCATGCTTCTTGTTGAGCTTCAGCCCATAGTACACAGTGCGGTATTCCTTGTTCAGTTCATACTGAACCTCTTCTGGAACAGGCGTAAATTTAGCATAGGAATTTTTCTTAATAAACGTTTTTTTGTACAGGTGATAATAGCCTTTCGTTACCGCAAATACACTAGCTGTTTGTCCTTTTTTCAGTGTCCGGACTTTAACAATTTTCCCTTTGGACCGTTGAAACAAAGGAGTATCCTTTAGAATCGTTACTTTTCCGATCGTGCCTTCCTTCAACTCAACTCCGTCCCAAACCACAGTGGCTTCCGCTTTTGAAGGCGGAAATAAGAGTGCAGAGGAACAGATCATGACAACAGCCATAAACAGATACACTATTTTTTTCATCATTTTCCCCTTTTCTAGTAAAATATCCCTTTTATTATATCATTCAAAAGAGAAGCATGGTACTTTGTTTAATAATTTTTAAAAAGGGAAACTTATCTTTAAGATGAACGCTCTCAAAAAGGTGGTAAATAGAATGAGCAAAAAAAGAGGCTTAGCTTCACTGGTTAAATTAGCGCTTAAATACGGTCCCCTTCTTTATCCTATCGTCAAAAAAATGCTTGATAAGCGAAAAACAGCCCGAGTGATGTCTGTACAAAAATAAAATCTCCGAGCAGTTGCCCGGAGATTTTTTTGTTTAATTTTCCTTCTTGGCACAGTCTAATTTAAGGTGATGGCCACCTTTGCTGTTGCCTGCTGGTTCTCTAAGTCTGTGCCCGTCATGACTAGCTGATAAGAGCCTTCAGGCATTTTTTTCAAGTTGCCATTTGTGCCGTCCCAAAAAACATAATGGCTGCGGGCAGGCAATGCTTTTTTTGTCATCAGCGATTTAACGAGCTTTCCTTTCTCATTGTAAACGGCGGCTGTAACAAACAAGCTTTTATTGATGGTAAATTTCACATTCAACCCTTTGTCAGCAGAGGCAGAAGACGTTATATGATCCGTCTCCGCTTGAATGGCTGGCGACAAGTTGCGAACCACTTTAAACGGCGCCTTTTTCGTTAAAAACTGACGGTTATCAGCTGTTCGAAAAACAATTGAATATTGTCCCGCCGGTGCTAAGGAGCCGTTATCAAGCTTTCCATTCCAGTAAGCAACAAAGCCGCCTTTTTGCGGTGCAGCTCCTTTTACAAGCGTTCGGATATTTTTTCCGCTTGCATTTTCTACATAGACCGTACCTCTCATGTTGCCGCTAACGGCCATCCCTGCTCTTAAATTGCTGCTGCCTGTCACTTTCATCTCTTTCATATTAAGCGAAATTTCTCCCATCGGCTCAGGGGTTGCTGCCAGCGCTTTATGCACATCCACCCGGCCATTGCCGTAAAAAGCATCCCACGACCGATCTCCTAAATCAATCGATGAATTGTATAAAATTCGTGTCACCTGCTGCGGAGAAAGAAAAGGGTTCTTTGATAAAACCAGTCCTGCCGCTCCTGAAACGACCGGTGTTGCCATAGAAGTGCCATCCATATAACGATATGAATTTTTCGGCGCTGTCGAGAAAATCGATTCTCCCGGCGCTGATAGATTAATATAACGGCCAAAATTAGAAAAATCGGTAATTTCATCGGCTGAATTAGTCGCGCTCACCGCAATAACATTCGACAACGCGGCGGGGTAAAACGGCAAGCTTACGTTTTCATTTCCCGCAGCCGCAATTACAACTGACCCTTTTTTTACTGCATAATCAGCGGCATACTCAAGAATATCGCTGTACGAGTAGCTTCCAAAACTGAGATTCAGAATGTCAGCGCCTTTATCTGCCGCATAAATGATTGCTTCTGCAATAGTATAGCTGTCGGCATATTCACCTTCAAATACATTGACGGGCATGAGCTTTACCCCTGGAGCAACACCGGTTACCCCCGCCCCGTCCATGGCGGCACCGATAATGCCGGCTACGTGCGTGCCATGACTGTCAGCAGGCAAAACCGTGCTTCCGGTCACCGCATTATAAGACTGGACAATGCGATTTTTAAATTCGCTGTGACGTGTGTCCACACCGCCGTCAATCACTGCAACCGTAATTTGTGAACTGCCGCGCGTCCGATCCCATGCTTTCGGAGCATTAATTTTCGTATGAAACCATTGCTTGTTATAGTAGGAATCACTCGGCTTAAATTGGCTTGTCAGCTGGTAATTCGGCTCTGCCTGCTTTACAGCCGTTTCTTTCATTAAGTCCGCAGCTGTTTGAGCGAGCTCCTGTTTATTTTTAATGGAAACGTTGGCAAAAAGCCCATTCGCCAGTACACCTTCTTCAGACAATCCGTGCTTCGCATAAATGGCTTGGCGCTCCCTTTCAGCCAGCGGATGGCTAAAACGAATCACGAGCTCTCCTTTTTCATACTCTCCTTGAAACTTTTGTCCTATTGATAACTGCGGCTGTTCCGCAGCTTTCACTAATTCTTCTCCTGTTCCGAGCCAAGCACATGAGACTGCGAAAGCCATCGTCCCCGCTGCTGCTGCCTTTCGCAGCCTTGAACTGATCCCCATCCTTCTTCCTCCCATTGTATTTATAAAGTGCTAGAATCTCTTATTGCTAATGGAAACATTATAGTGTCTTTAGAACCAGACGTCTATCTATTTTTATAGCGATCTCGGCAAACAGACCAAAAAAGGAGAAGACAGGAAGATTTTATTGTTACTCGCTTCAACCATGGATGAAATGCCATAATTTTCATATAAGGGGGTGTTTTCGTTTAATTTCACCCAGTTTATGTTATAATAAGAAAGAGTATAGTTTCACTGGCTTCAACCCGCTTTTTTAAAGCATTTTGCCCCTTAGCTACATAACAGCAAAAGAAGGATCACGTTTCTACTTGATGATTGTCGGGTAAATAGGATCAGACGAACTTTTAAGAACGGAGATGAAGAAAGATGAACGCCAAAAAATTATTAGCTTATGGATTAGTTGCGGCCATTATGCTGCCGAAAATTAAAGAAAGACTGGAAACACAGCAGCTGCGCAAGTCTTATCAAAATGCACATCGCGTGCGCATGAACCATCATAGTATTCTGGAGAAAATATCCAGCTAATCATTAAAAATAGGCAAGTGATTGACGAGCCCGGAACATGCTTTTGCATCTTCCGGGTTTTTTTATATCCGCCAAAAAATAGCTGTTAATCTTTTTTGCTGAAAATGTTATAATCAGGAAAGAATGGGGGCGTAAATATGGCGGTGTATAATGTAATGGAGGATATTGTAAAGGGAATCATTGCTGACCAGCTTGATTATTTGCACCTTTCCTGTACATGTCCAAGATGTCAGGAAGATATTCTGGCTCTTTCGCTGAACAAAGTCCCTCCAACGTATATTGTTAATAACAGCAGACAACCATTAGTGAAGGCTAAGTACATGGTCAATACACAGGACTACGCCAACACAGTTGCAGCTGTTGCACAGGCGGCGGCTGTTGTATCAGCTAATAAACGGTGTGTAACTATAGAAAAATAAACAAAAAATCCGTCCAGGCAGACGGATTTTTTGTTTATATGACCCAATTACACGCCAAGGACGGCCGTTGTGCTAAAAAACTCTTTATATAACGCCTTTAATACATTATTTGTATCCTCTTCCTTAATACCGAAGACTAGGCTGACCTCAGATGAACCTTGGTTAATCATCTCGATATTCGCTCCGGCTTGTGAAATCGCCGTAGTCGCTCTGGCAGTCAAGCCTTTGGTGTTGTTCATTCCTTCACCGACCAGAACAATCATGGCAAAGTGATGATCAATATGAACATCATCTACCTTTAATTCTTCACGGCATTTTCTAATGATCCGTTCTTCCTTTTCCGGCGATAGCTGGTGACTGCGCACAATCACAGACAAATCATCAATACCAGATGGTGTATGCTCATAGGAGATGTCTTCTTCCTCAAGGATTTGCAGCAGGCGGCGGCCAAATCCAAGCTCGCGGTTCATTAAATATTTGCTGACATAAATCGTTGAGAAACCGCCATCTGCAGCAATGCCGATGACCGGGCTTTTAGAATATTCGCGTTCTGCTACAATCATCGTGCCTTCTGCGGAAGGATTGTTTGTATTTTTAATGCAGACCGGTACAGAATGCTGGAAGGCCGGCATAAGCGCTTCGTCATGGAAAACGGAAAATCCGGCGTAAGATAATTCACGCATTTCCCGGTAAGTCATTCGTTTAATTTCAACCGGCTGATCGACCACTTTCGGATTCGCTGCAAAAACAGAGTCTACATCAGTAAAGTTTTCATAAAGCTCAGCACCGATGGCAGCCGCTAAAATGGAGCCAGTAATATCGGACCCTCCACGGGCAAACGTCATCATAACGCCAGCTTGGGAATAGCCGAAAAATCCTGGAAAGACAACGATGCCTTTACGGTCGCGCAAATGGCGCAAATTCTCATAAGCTTCCGGCAGTGCGCGGGCTCGTCCAGGCTCATCACTGACAATTAAGCCGGCTTCTTTCGGGTTGACATATTCTGCTTCAAGGCCAATGCTTGAAAAATAGGCAGCAATCAACTTCGCGTTATTATCTTCTCCGCTCGCCTTTAACTGATCCACAAACAAGTCGCGGTTATCTTTCTGTTGCTGCACACGGTCGCGCAGGTCCTGCTCAATTACCCGGACAATTTCATCACTGAGCCCAAGCTCAGCTGCTATATCGGCATATCGCTCTACAACCGCCTGCAGTTCTTGTTCCGCATTTTCTCCTGAAAGAGCGGCTTCTGCCAGGCTGATCAGCAGATCGGTGACTTTGATATCCTCATCAAAGCGTTTACCTGGGGCGGAAACGACAACAATCTTGCGCGTAGCATCTTCTTTAATGATGGCAGCAACCTTCTTGATCTGTGCTGCACTCGCTACGGACGTCCCCCCAAATTTACATACCTTCATTCCCAGTTCACTCCTTAAGCATAGTTAGATTTTCTTGATGGAAAAAGTTTTATTTGAAAGATTATAACACTGTCTGCATAAAAAAAGAAGAAATAATCTGATATTTGTCTAGGTAAGTATCTATGTGCTGGCCCCAGATTTCGTTTATTTCATACATTTTAGGGAATATCTATGATATGTACATGATTTATTACAGTAAAAACAGCTGATTAAAGGAGCGTGCAACTAGTTATGAAAAAGAACAAATCACGAGGCAACAAAACGGCCATGGCCGCGTTAGCTCTTGGAGCAGCCTACCTGCTCAGAAATGAAAAATCCCGCGGCAAGCTGATGAATCAATTTAAGTCAATGGGCAAATAAATGATGGTTGCTATTAGTATGGCAAAAGGCAAATGGGACTATGAATAAAAAATCATATCCTTTCCCTATAGGAAAGCGCCGGGCAAACAGCTAGCTCCCGGCGCTTTCAATTTATTGATTTATTGGTGAACATCAGTAATTCGCTGCTCTGCCTGCGGGGCCACATCCGGATTTGCCTGGAGATATTCTCTAAACATTTCCCAATCCACAAAGCCTGGCTCACTGACTCTGCCTTCTTGATAAGCTTTGCCGAACATGCTGTAGCCATCTCCGCCTTTTGCTGTAAATGTATTGGTCGCGACTACATAAGATTCCTGATCGGAAAGCGGCTCATACCCAGATGGCTTTTTCACTTCCACTGTCTGTACCCGCTCGCCGGCCGGCTTGCTGCTGTCATACGTAAATGTCAGTCCTGACACCTGCAAAAAGCCGCCCGATTGCCCTGGTGCTTCTTTGACGCTATGCTCAAGCGCTGCCCGGATTTCCGCTCCTGTTATATTCATAATCGCCAATGAATTGCCAAACGGCATCACTGTCAGCACTTCATCAAGGGTAATGTCGCCTTCGTTAATGGAGGCGCGGATACCGCCGCCATTTTGCAGGGCAATAACAGCATTTTTGTTGATCGTTTTTGCCTTTTCGAGCATGCTATCTGTGATCAAATTACCAAGGTTCGTCTCTTTCGTCCGTACATCCGCCCGCTCTCCATTTAAAGCAACCGCTGACTTTCCGACTATCGTCTTTTTCTTTTCATCGACTGCCGGCTTGTACTTCTCGGCTAAAATGTTTGCCGCTTCCGGATCATCCTTTAATACGTAAGTGCCATCTGCATTTTTAGCGTCAATTTCTATTAATTTTCCAGCCTGTCCAATGACTTTTCCGTGCTTATCAAAGTTGACATCCAGCGTACCGAGAAACTTATTGTATTCATTTGCCTGTACAATGACGGTCGGTTCTTTTCCCGTCGTTTCCAGTACCGGCTCCTTCAACTGGTCATGAGAATGCCCGCCGACAATTACATCGATGCCCTCCACTTCCTTTGCGAGCGTCCTATCATTGTCGCCGCCGCCATCTTGAAAGCCGATGTGCGTTAAAGCAATAATTTTATTGACCCCCTGTTTCTCAAAGGCAGCGACGGTTTCTTTCGATTTCTCCAAATAGTCGTCAAAGGCGACCTTTCCAGGGCTTGAAATCTCCTTCGTCTCCGCCGTTGTCAAACCAAAGATACCAACTTTTTCTCCGTTGACCTCTTTAATCATGCCGCCGTACACGGTTCCATCCTTTGGAAGAGCTGAAATTCCATTTATTTGATACCCTTTAATGTTTTCATCGCTTGTAAAGTTTACATTCGAGCTAACGAATGGAAATTTAGCTTTTGCGATAAAGTCAGCAAGCGGCTTCGTCCCTAAATCAAACTCATGATTGCCAAACGTCATGGCATCATAGCCGACCAGGTTCATAAATTCTAAGTCAGCTTGTCCCAGATACTCATTAAAATACAACGTGCCCGAAAATACATCTCCCGCATCTAGCAGCAAAGCATCTGGCTTGGCTCCCCTCACCTCTTTAATAGCCGTTACTTTTCTGGCTGCGTTTTCAATATGGGCATGGGTATCATTCGTATGCATGATCGTCAAGTCAAATGATTTCCCGGACATCTTATGCAAATTGTAAAGCAGCAGCGCCCATTCACCGCGCTTTACTGGATCAGCAGAGCCGAAGTGGCTGCTTGTTTTTCCTTGAACAATGCCGTTCTCGACAAGAGTGGCGACATACTTGGCCCATTTAAGGCTCACATCAGTGAATGCTGTTTTTGTGACGGCTTCATCCACTTTCAGTTCGTAGGCAAGAGTGGCTAACCGTGCCATCTCATTGCGTGTGATCGGCTCATGCGAAGCGAAGGTGCCCGGTTTTTTGCCAGACAGAATTCCCTTCTCTGCCAATGCATTGACCGCCCATTGACCGCGTGCGGGTACGTCCGTAAAACCGGCACTTTTGTATGCGCCTTGCGGGTCGAGACCTAAAGCTGTTGCCAGCTGTATGGCCGCATCTACACGTGAAATAGAGACATCCGTGCCAAAGCGGCTGGCCGTTAATCCATTGGTAATCTGTTTACTCGTTAGATAGGATACAGCTTCCGCATAGCGCGCGGACACATCCGTAAACGAGGCCCCTTTCGCTGAAGCCCCCTCCACCGGGCTTAGTGCCGGTGCCACAATAGCAGCTCCTGCTGTTAAAACAAGCAATTTTCGAGACAATGCCTTCTTTTTCCGCAAACTCAACTCCTCCTTCTTATAGAAAGAAACCTATAGTTAAAGATTATTAGTTTTCAGAAAAAAAGCAATATAGTTACAGAAAAAATGAACAGCAATAGCTTTCATAGGATTTAATACCTAGTATTAAAGATGTTTATTTTATCCAAAAGCGAACAATAAGCTAGAAATGAAACTTTATCACTAGGTATTTAACTTTTTATTCAATTCTAAATTTGCAGACTTAGTTTTAATGGCTCATTTTACGAAAGAAGATACTCAAAAAATGGGGTCTCTGCTAAAATATGTATGGAATCAATCAGATTATAAGACAAATGGGGTGTAAGGATTGAAAAAAGCAGTGAAATTTCTAACAGCCTCTTTGTTATCACTAGCACTTCTAATGCCGGCTGCCAATATGGCATCAGCAGCAGACGCAGAAGGAAGCTCCACAGGCAAAACTTCCATTGCCAGTGAAACAAAGGCGGCAAATGCAACAAAAGCAGCAACATTCAGCGATGTACCAAAAACGTTCTGGGCAAAAGATGAAATTGATTATCTTGTACAAAACGGCATTATCTCCGGCTATAAAAATGGAAAATTTGGTGTAAATGATCCGATTAAGCGTGACCATGCGGCTATTATCTTAGCGAGAGCGCTAGGGATTGAAAACGAATCCGCTCCAAATCCAGGCTTCAGAGATATTCCAATGACTCATCCTGCTTATGATGAAATCGCGGTCTTAACAAAATACGGTGTTTTCAGCAAAGCAAAATACTTTAATCCAAGCGGCAAACTAAAGCGTTCTCACATGGCGAAGATCATTACTGAAGGCTTTGATTTCGATTATTCTTACCTTGTGACTTTTAAAGACGTAAAAAGCAGTGACCCATTCTATAAATATGTCACTACTCTTGGCAGTGCCGGAATTGCTGGCGGCAGCAACGGCTATTTCATGCCAAATAAAACGATCAACCGCACAGAGTTCTCTGTCTTTATCGCCCGCGCTCTTGAACCGCGCTACCGCACAGGTGTCCAAGTAGAAATTCAAAAAGTTCAGTATCTGTCAGATGGACGTTTAAAAATGGATTTAATGCTGTATAACAACACACGCAATAAAGTATTCAACATCCAAGGCAAGTACGATCTTTACGCAGGCAATACGCTTGTTGCAAAAACAAGCGTACCGAGAGAATTTAAAAATGTGACAGTCAATCCTAATCAGAAAAAAGCTGTTGCCTTCTATTTCTCAGCTAGCGAAATCAAAAATAAAGTAAACTTAAACAACATTTCCCTCGGCTACGAGCATAAGTGGAAATACTATCAATAATGAATAAAAAGGTGACCCGAAAGGCCGTTTTCCAACGACTTTTCGGTGTCACCTTTTTTCTTTGTCCCGCTTGCCTCCACGAGCCGTTCTATCTGGCGAAAGCTCAGCATTAATGAGCCCTCCAAGCAGAAGAACAATGGCTGTTAAGTAAAACCACAAAGTAAGAATCACAATTCCGGCAAGCTGCCCATAGATGCGTGTATAGTTGACAGCGGCTGCATATTCGCCGAAAACGACTGACATCACCTGCCAGCTGACGGCAGCAAAAATGGCACCCGCTATCACAGAGCTTGTCTTTTGCTTTCCGCTGGGAAGAATTTTATAAAACAAAATAAAGAAGCCAAACAAAAATAACGTTCCCAATCCCCATTTGACCGCTGTCCAGGTAGTCAAAAACGGCGTTGCCGCTTCAATGGAGCTGATAACCTCTGCGGAAATCAGCAAACGCAAAAGCCGCTCAGCCAGCGGAACAATTAAAGAAAGGGGAACAAGAAACATAAAAATCAGCGTGACCCCTAAGTCCCTGACCATCCCCTTAAAAAAGGAAAGCGGGCGCTTAATCCGGTAAGCTTCATTTAATGAACGGACCAGCGACTGGATCGCCATAGAAGATAACCAAAAGGTCGAGAAAAAACTGATAGAAATGAGATGCCCCTTTCCTTTTTCTAAAACGGACTCCACATTTTCATGAATAATTTCATATGTATTGGCCGGAGCATATGGCCGGATAACACTCAACACATCCTTTTCCTCTATAGGAAAGAAACTGACTAAGGAAAGCATAAAAATGAGAAAAGGAACGACAGACAAAAGTAAATAATAGGCTGTCTGGGCTGCACGGTCAAAAAACTGTTCAGCAAAAAAGCGCGCCAGCACCCGCTGGATGAATCCCACAACATGCATACATCCACCTCCTGGTTGTCTCCACATCATAAACAATCCGGACACTCTTTTTCAAGCATGGAAAATGGAGAGACGGCACAACTGAAAGAGAGCGGGGAACTGCCCCCGCTCTCTTTCAGTTGTGCCTTGATTCACTTGTTTAATTGTCATCAACAGTTCGGCTGTCCACCATCAGCACAGACATAATAGCGGCAACATAAATAGAAACTGCCGGCGCCGTAAAGACATGCCCTGCTGTTGCTCCAATCCCTGCAGCTAAGATGAAGCCTACACCGTACATGATATATGGAATATTGAAGGTTTCTTTTATTTGAGTGACAAAATAGATAATAAAACGGACAGCGTAATAAAGCATTGGCGCTATCAAGTATAAGAAGCCAATAATGCCGAGCGAGAAAAATAGATCATAGAAATCCATCTCGATCATCTTCGGCTCTTTCCCAGGTTCAGGCATATCATAGTTCCCTGCGAAGCCCATACCAAACATTTTTTGCAGAACAGGTGCGTCCGCAAAGTCCTGTTTGAAATCAGCTAAATACTTTTCGCGGCTGCTGAAAACTAAGTTTTGGAATTGTTCTTCCGTAATTTTCGGTTCTTCTTTCACTTCTTCAGGCTCTTCCTCCGAATCTTCCGGCACTTCCTTGCTCGGCTTTTCTTTGCTTAAATCAATGTTTAAAAGCCCCAAATGAGCGTACATATTATTGAAAACCGGCGTAAATGGAGTAGAAACCGCCAAAGCTGCAAGCAGAAGCAGAGCAATCAGCATATTCGCCCTTGTTTTTTTCGTCCGTTCCTTTGTTAAGTAAATAATCAAAAGGGAGATGCAAGCAGCTGCCAAAACGATAACGATTCCTCCATAACCTACCTTCGTACCAAGGAATAGCATGGAAATGGACAATAAGATGAAGGGAATCCAATAATGGCTTGTTTTAAGAGACTCTGTTTTCTCAATCGCATAAACGGCAGTAATAGGCAAAATGATCGCCATAATTGCGCCAATTTCATTCCCGGCAAAGAACCAGCCCGTAAAACCGATTTTTGTATGAGAGTAGTTGGATAAGCTTGTGCCAGTTAAAAATGATACGATAAACACGGCGCTAATAATGAGTGAAGAATATAAGAAGTATGTTGTTGTTTTCTCCATGAATGGCACGCGGTTTTTCTTCAATTGCAAATACAATAGATTGAAACCTAAAAATAGGATTGGAAAGTAAATGACTTTATTATAGAACTTTAATTCTTTAAATAAAAAGTACGGATCTTTCAAATTCATATTGACTGCAATATTAATTCCTATCACAACAGCTAGCCCAACTAAATAGAAAATGTATTTTTTTGCTAGCCGGCTAGAGAACGCCAATTTCAGCATTAACAGTAAGATGATCGCCATATACAGTACGCGAACGATAACTCCTACTGTAAGATTCAGGTTAAAAATCATAAGCGATGCCGTGGTCATTACGTCAATAACCGGCTGCAAAACCAAGAATATAAGCAGCAGCAAAAAAGTCTTCCAATTCAGCATGTTGATCTGTTCCTCTTCCCTTTCAATTTCCTCTTCTATAAGCGGTTAAAATAGCATAAAAACTGGTTGCAGCGCGCTATCCTATTTCCAATCGTTCACACCACATAATAAACCCTTGAAAACCAAGCCTATGTACAAAACGCACCTTTTCCATTATATCACAAAAACAAGCTAATCTTTTACAAATATTGACCTCATATTTAATAGGCCGCCTTTGTATTCTACCATCTTTTTCTCTCGCATACTATCTATTTCCCATAACAACTTTTACGTTTTGAAAACAGCCTTGTTAGGATCTTTTCATGAAAGAAAGACGAGGCTTTTTGACTGATCATCCAGCAGTATTTCTTTCAATTTTTCTCCATTGCTGTTTAAGTTTCCAAAAAAAGTTTACCCCCGTAGCCTGCTGTACTATACTGAAACAAATAAATGAATAGAAAGAGTGTATGCAGTGAGCAACGTACCACGATTATCAAAAGAACAAAGCATTGTCTTAACCGGCTTTATGGGGGCCGGCAAAACAACGATCGGCTCCCTTGTTGCTGAAAAACTGAACCGGGCATTCATTGATATTGATGAGGTCATCGAAAAAGAATACGGCCTGTCTATTAATGAAATATTTGCCGAGCATGGCGAAAACAAGTTTCGGGAAATTGAAAAACAAACCATCCGCTCTTTTTGCGAGCAGCCAATGACAGTTATTTCTCTGGGCGGAGGCGCCTTTACACAGCCGGAAGTACGGGAAATCTGCCTGGCGAATTGTATGGTTGTTTATGTAGATATTTCCTGGGAGCGTTGGAAGGAAAGATTAGATCTGTTAATTGATACCCGTCCGGTTCTGCGCGAAAAAGACTTAAAAGAAGTAGAAGAACTGTTCCTCCAAAGAAAATCAGCCTATCAAGAAAATCACTGGACTTTGACCGTCGATGGAAAAACGGCGGAGGAAGCAGCAGATTGCCTGATAGACTCATTAGAATCCATGTGGACTTCATACTGAACAGCGCAGTAAAGACTTGCAGGCAAGACGGGCTGTCTTTCCCGTCCTGCCTTTACTCTCCGCGAGCAGCTATAACGCTGAGCACAGCCATATAACCAAGCATCCAGAAAACCTTGCCTTTCGGAAAGACGTTGCTTTTCGTTTTCAAGGCTCTCTCCTCCTTTGCTGTTTCCTGATTCCCTGTTACGCATAGCATGCAAACAATCCTCTCTCTTTATACACTCACCGCTCGTATTCCCGTCCGCAGAGATCTTCTTATCATTTAGCTTTTAACCTATTAACCTCTGTTTTTTTTTGTAAAAATGGGCTAACATTACTATCGTTAGCCGAATATGGAAAGGAGAATTATATCATTGAAAAAAGTTTGGATCTCAGTTTGCGCCTTTGTTTTAGGCTTTAGCTTATTTATCCCTTTCGCTAAGGCAGCTCAATTTACCGATGTGACGGCGAACAATCGCTTCTATGACGAAATTCTTTTCTTAGCAGATGAAGGCATAATCAGCGGCTTTCCGGACGGGAAGTTTAAACCGGGGCAGGAAGTCACCCGGGGGGCGGCTGCCATTATTATCGGGAAAGCCCTTGATCTTGATGGCACCAAACGCAAAACAAAATTTAAAGACGTGAGCTCTACAAATACCGCCTCTGGCTACATTGCCTCGGCCGTAGACAGAGGAATTATCTCGGGCTTTCCGGACGGAACCTTCCGTCCATCTCAATTTGTCACACGCGGCGAAATGGCGATATTGTTATCAAGAGCCTTTGAATTGAAGGATGAGGAAACGATTAACTTTTCTGATGTTCATTCTAAAATGGCCGCCTATCCTTATATTAAGAAAATGGTGGCTGCCGGGATTGCCGCGGGTTACGAGGACAACACTTACAAGCCTGGTCTCGTATTAAAAAGAGAGCAGTTTGCTGCCTTCATGGCGCGGGCAGTCAATCCATTTTTCATTCCCGGCCATGAGACTCCCGATTTTTCTGTCAGCTTTTTAAATGTCGGACAAGGAGATGCTACGTTAGTTGAGTTCCCTAACGGCCAGACGATGCTCATTGATGCCGGGGCGTCTGAAGAAGCCATCCAGAGGGAACTGGCTGCGCTTGAGATTGAAAAAATCCATACTCTTGTTATCACCCATCCCGGAGACGGTCATACGGGCGGTGCGGATTATGTCATTAATCATCTACATGTCGAAAAATTATTCGACTCCGGCCTGCCGGGAACAAGCGCACAATATAAAGAATACGTTCAAGCAGCCGAAGCGAAAAAAATCACGCGCCAAGCAGTCAAAACCGGCCAGCACCTTTCCCCTGATCATCAAGTCAGCGTAGATGTGCTTCATGCTGACAGCCTTGCAGCCAATATGGACGATGGCTCAGTTGTTATTCGCATCACGTACGGAGATATCCGTTACTTGCTGACCTCTGAAATTGGAGCAGCGGCAGAGACGCAATTAATGTCCAAGCAAGATGTCCAGGCGGATATTTTAAAAACAGCTAAAAATGGAGCGGGAGAAGCGACTTCTCCTTCATTTATAAAAGCCGTTGACCCTATTATGGCTATTTTCTCAACCGATGGACGGGCAGGCTTCCCTGATGAAACGGTGAAAGCTAATCTGAAGGCACATGGAGCAGAAGTCTTCTCGACGACAGACGGAATGATTGTCACGATGAGCTCTCGAAAAAGCTTTTATATCTTTCAGGATAATGGAGCAGAAGCAAAGAGTGCACAGGCTCATCCTGTATCCGCAGCCAGCTTAAAGAAATATGTGCCGCTCACTCAATAAAAGAACAAACACTTCAGCCGAGCGATTTATCAAGACCTAATTTTAAAAAAGACAAATAACTTAAAGGACATAACATATTTGATATGACTAATATGTTATGTCCTTTCTTGTTCAACTAACGCACCTGTTAGTGGAATAATAAAAAGTTCTTCTAATTTAATTACTATTTAACTAACGTAATTTTTCGTACTAAACTTTTGAAGAGCGATAATAAATTTTTCTTTTTCTTCAATAAATGGGAAATGATTGCTATGTTCGAAGATGACAAGACGTGAGTTTGGTAAAAGGTTATGAAGCTCCTCGGAAAATTCAACAGGACATTGTACATCATATTTTCCGCATAAAATTAAAGCAGGAATAGATTTGTTCTTAATTTGTTCACTAACATCATACTGACGAAATTCAGAGCTATAGGCTCTCATCCTCGATTTATTAATTCCAATACTTTCAATTTCTTTATAATACTCTTCTATTTTTTCTTTATTGTAGAGGCATAATTGAAAAAAATTTTTATTTGCTTCCTCTTTCGTCTTTTTACTCATTAATGGAAATGACATTTTAAAGAAAATCTTAGCTGCATCTTTTCTATATTTTCTATTTTCCACATTGAATAAATTATTTTTTGAATGATTAATCTTGTTAGAAGCTGCCGTTCCGCATAAGATGATCTCAGATAATTTTTCTTCGTACATATTTAAATAAGTTAATCCTAAAAAACCACCCGTTGAATGACCAGCAAATGCCCAAGTATTATATCCTAATTTTTCTCGAATACTCTCTAAATCTTCTACTGTTTCTTCCATTGTTAATTCCTTTTTAGAGTTTGCTTTACAAGTGTGACCAGCATTTTTTAAGTTCACCAATATTACTTTATAATGTTGACCTATTAAGTTCGAGAATGGTTCATCACCTGACAAAAATTCCTGATATAAATGTGAAATACAAATTGGGATTGTTCCTTTCCCTCCAACAAATATTTCAAATTCTCCTCTATTTGTTTTAATAATCTCCTTTTTCAATGCTAAGCCCCCCCCTTTATAAATTATTAAAAACATAGACCATCTCCTTTAACAATTGTAACATTTTGTGAAAAAGTTCTTGTTCTTAATTTTGAACATCAGATTAATTTTCCAAGATCTACTAAGCGAATCCGATGTCTATTTCCATGATCAAAAACAAAATCCTCCATAAAAAGAGCGGGAGCTTATCCAATACGCAATCCCGTTTCGAATAACCATTGAATTAAGAACCCATCTCGAATATTAATTGAACATAATATCCTCTTATTAGTTTAGTCGATTTAAATTTTATGGCTGAAGTGTTTTTGGGTAAGAACGGCAGTTATTTAAAGCTGATTTCTCATCTGTTCATGCCAGGATGCAGCCGATGCTTGAGCAAGCATACTCTTTCATCCGGCCTTTGAATAAGGAGCGGCTGCCTTTATTTTAGTTATCTCTTCTTTAGACTAGAACTAAAGAAAAGCTAAAAAAAGAACATATAAATTTAGTTTATTCTATAGAAACTCGCCAAATATCAACAAGAAACGACTCGGTTATCAAATAAAAAAAATAAAATGTTTTTTAATATTTAGACTTTTGTTCCTAGTAACAAAGAACTGTTGTTGTTACAATGTAAATGTATGAAGAAAAGGGGGACATAAATAAGCATGAAATTTGTAGAAAATTATCGGATTACCACTGATACGATGGCGCTTATGGAAGAATATCACCAAGATTATAACACCATCATTTACGACAAAAACGGAATATACTGCACGAAGCAGACTGTCCGCTTGCTTCTGAATGAAGCTTGCATCGAAAGGATTTCCACCTATGAAGGCCGCATTAAAGCGATACGCCAGCGCTTTCCGTATCGTAAAAAAACACCGCTGATCATTTGCCTCCAAGAACGCCTCTGCGCTTTTCCAACCACATCACCAGATAATTATGGCTGCATATGGATTCTTCCACACCAGATTCATACATGCTTTGTAAGAAACGGACAATTGATTGTTGCTTTTAAAAATGGAATGGAGCTCCCGCTATCCTGTTCACTTTACATCTTTAACCGGCAAAGAGAACGGACCGCCAACTGTCTCAGTTACTTTGAACACAGCCTGTCCAATTAAAAAAGAGCCATCCCTTGCTGCTGCAGCAAGGGACGGCTGTTATATTTTAAACTGATTGACAGATTGCTGCAGTTGCTGACCCAAATCAGCCAGTTGCTCAGCAGACTGGGCAACGGATTGAATCGCACGCAGCTGCTCTGTTGTGGAAGCGTCGACCTCTTCGCAAGCTGCTGCTGTTTCTTCTGATGTAGCCGCCATCGTCTGAATCGTTTGGCTGACCTCCTTCTTGTAGGCAGTCGCTTCTTGCACTTCCGTATAGACGGATTCAATCGATTGCTGCAGTTCATTCATTAGCTTTGACAGCTCAGCAAACGTCACATCCGTATGATGCACGACTTCCTCCTGAGACTGGAAGGTGTCTTTCGTTTCCAGCATTTGCTTAGCTACTTGCTGAGAACCCATCTGCAGTTCTCCTACCGTTGTTTTTACTTGTTCTGTTGCCCGAGCCGACTGCTCCGCCAGCTTCCGGACCTCTTCTGCAACCACTGCAAATCCTTTGCCATGCTCCCCGGCCCTCGCTGCCTCAATACTGGCATTTAGAGCCAATAGATTGGTCTGGGCCGATACTTCGGTAATCGTCTCCATTACCTGGCCGATTGCCCCCACCTTTCCATCTAACTGTGAAATAGTTTCTGCCATTGATTGCAAGCTCTGTTTCCAGCTATCAAATGAATACTTCAGCTTCTCCATCTGTTCACGTCCGCTCGCATTCATTTGATCGGCTCGAACAGCGGTCTGGGCCATCATGCTTGATTTTTCATAAATAAGCTGCATTTGGCTCCCTAAGCGCTCTGAGTTTTCATTCACATCTTCTGCATCCTCGGCAGATTTTGCCGCACCGGCCGCAATTTCATTCACCGCTGTTGCCACCTGCTCGCTCACCGCATTCGTCTCCTCGGCCACCGCACTTAAGCTCTCGGCTGAACGACGAACGTCTGATACAGAAGAGCGCATAACGAAAAGAAGATCTGCCATGTTATTAACCATTAAATTAAAGTTATTTGACAGCTGGCCGATTTCATCCCGGGAGTCCACCTCTGAACGAACAGTCAGATCTCCTTCAGCCACCTGGTCCATCGCTTGCTTCAATGTTTGGATCGGGTCAATGATGCGCTTTAGGAGAAAGTAAAGAAGAACAAAAGCCGCTGTCATTGTCAGTAATGCTATCCATATAAACATCCGCTGAAGCTCTTGGGCCGTGCTGCCCAGCTCTTTTTCTGAATAAGCGGCTCCTATTTTCCATCCAACGCCAGGGAGGGTGCGGTACACATTCACCTTCTTCTCTCCCTTTTGTTCATAATGGATGACACCCTCGCTCTCTCCCGAATTGTACATCTCCTTCACGAAAGGCTCGTCTATCAGTTTTTTTCCTTGTTCACTCGGATGGACAAGCGCCACCCCATCAGCATCTAATATAAAAGGAAAGCCTTTATAGCCCAGCTGGCTTTGGGAAATTTTTTCTGAAATGACCGTCAGTTTAATATCCGCACCCAGCACCCCGGCTACTTTCCCGTCTTTCACAATAGCTTTAGAGACAGAAATCACCTGCTCACCAGAAATAACATCTACAAACGGCTTAGACCAGTGAACCTTTGCGGGATCTTTTGCAGCCATTTGATACCAGACTCTGGTTGTCGGATCAAACCCTTCTTCAAACTCCGCAAACGGCACCATCTTCATTTGCTTGGTCGGAAAAGCCAAGTAAATAAAAGAAGCTTCTTTGTACTGCTTCGTAAAAGAAGTGAAGGTGCCTTCTATCTCGTTTGAAAGCAGCTGGGCTTTTTTAGGATCTTTTTCAGAATAATAATTTGTATATTCCTTTACCACCTTTGAATCTGCCATCGTATACATATTTCTTTCATACTGCCCAAGAAAATAGCTGATGCTGCTTTCCATTTCCGAAATGAGCGCCCTGCTTTGCCCTGTTACACTGCTCTCTGTTTTCTTCGTAATTTGTCCGCTTGAAACAGAGATCATAGCGATAATCGCCGCAATAAAAATGACCATTACGGTACCAATGACCTTTACCCGAATGGATTGAAACAACTCCATCACCTGCTCCTTATTAATTGCTTACCTTTCTATATTTCGACATAATTCTCTTTTTATTTAGTATTTTCATATAAATTTTCTTTATTATACTAAAGCGAAACAAACCGGCAATCGCTGCGTGAAAAAATGACAGAAACAAGCTGTTTTGCTACTATTTATGTATGATAACGGAAAGGGTTGTTCGATATGATCAATGTATTGTTTGTTTGCCTCGGGAACATTTGCCGTTCTCCCATGGCGGAAGCCCTCTTTAGAAACCTTGTCCAGAAAGAGGGACTCGACAGCCAGATTAGGGTTGATTCTGCCGGGACAAGCGGCTGGCATGTCGGCTCGCCGCCCCACAAAGGAACAATGGACATATTAAAGAAATATCAAGTAAACGCCGAAGGACTTTCCGGCCGACAGCTTATGAAAGAAGACGCCGAAAACTTCGATTACATCATCGGCATGGATGCAAGCAACATTCAAAACATCCAGAAACTTTTCGGCCAGCCGAAGCATCCGCAAATTCTTCGTTTGCTCGATTTAACCAGCCAGCCAAAGGATGTGCCTGATCCCTACTATACGGGCGATTTCCAGGAAACATACGACCTGCTTCAGGAAGGCTGCCAAAGACTATTAGAGAAAATCAAAAAAGAGAAGCTGTAAACGCAACGAAATAGAACAGTCCCTCCGCTGTTTGCAAACAGCAGAGGGACTGTTCCTGTTTTTATCTTCTCGTATGAAGGTTCGCAAGTATATTGATCACAAAGAGCAAGATACCGAGTACAGTCAAGGTAGACCCGATCGTAACGCCCGTCGTATAGGAAGTGGTGTTTGTGACAACAAGCAAGAATGAGGAGATCATCATAACAGGCAGGCCGATGTTATGGAGCCAAAAGTGTGCTTTCGCTAATCCGGTTTGTGCTAGAGCTGGGAAAAGATGATATAAGATACCCGCAAGCATAAGAACAGTCCAGCCAAGAAGACTCACATGTACGTGCACATCCGCTAAGTCATCAGAACCGACGATCGACATGTAATACCCTAATAAAACGCCCGCCGCCAAGTACACAACAGAAATCTTGATTAACCGAGTAGCCATTGTTATTCCTCCCTTCTTACTCTAATTTATGTATCAGTTTTATATACATGACTGCTGTCGATAAATTTTTTTATGAGCCTGACGGGAGGAGATGAACAAAACTCTTCAATGTCCTTTTTCTTTCCATCACAGGGCTCAACATGTGCTAGACTATGTAAGTGAATAAGTGGATTTTACTGAAAGGAAGCGGAAGCAGTGAAAAAATTAACATTTGTTATTCCGATTATGATTCTCGTCGGATCTATTTCCTTATGGATGCTCAATAAAGATTATTCAGAAATCGATCTGCAAACGAGGCTTCTTATTACCGGCGGAGCAGTCCTCTTCTCAGGAGTGATTTCTTACTTTTTACTGGGCAGTGACGGTGAAAGGCTCTCCTCGGCCGCAGCCAAAGAGAAAGAAAAAAGAAAGAGATAACCAGATGGCAGGCCCAAAAGCGGATGTAGCCTTTTCCCGTCCGCTCCATTCATCTTAAAGGGGTTCGGAATAAGATCATTCCGAACCCCTTTTACAGCATTTTATGATGAAAAACGCCTTCTATAAGCCAGAATAAAAGAAAAATCAAGTGCTGCCTGCAGACTGAATGGTGCTGCGGAAAGCGCAGCGCCTGGAATGGAAATCACCCTCCCCGTCCGCCTTCTTGTGCAGCCAGCGGTATCTTCAGGCTTATATTAACGAATGAATAAGCAGCTTGGATGCAGCCTCATATATTTCGTCGAACTGTGACAGCGGCAGAGGATTTTGTCCCTCCCCCAGTTCAATGGTGAAGCCTGGCTTCCGGAACTCCTGAATAAACCAGTCTTTATAACCAGAATGACTGTCTACATAACGGACAGCTTTATAGCCGCTGACTCTGGAAAACTGTTGGGCCAGCTTTTCAGAGTCAGGCGGCTCCAACCCTTCATATCCCCAATAAAATTCTTTGCCTTGTGTGTGCAAGGCCAGCAGCCTCTCAAAACGTTCCTTCCGTACTAAATCCGCCATGGCCCTCGTTTCCGGTTCTGATAATGGCGCGTAACCCGGAAAGTCTCGCGAAGAAGGAAGGGTCGGCTTCCTGGTTGATTCAAACTCCCAATTGGCCGGAAACTGCTTATTCAAATCTACTCCGCGAATATTCGCCTTCCATCCGGAGAAATCATAGCTCCCCTTATTGATCGCCACCACTTCCTTCTCCCTCTCAGGGGGCGGACCGTTAAGAACAAGATTGACTCCATCCGGATCGACCATCGGCACAGCTGATAGCTGGGTATTCATATATAAAGGAAGAGTCTGCACGCCTCTCATGACAGGATAATTCGTCAGCGAAAGCAAATATTCATTTAAAAACTTCATAAGCACAGGTGTCGTAATCCACTCATTGGCATGAAAAGCGGCATTTATCTGTACTTTTCGCTCCCCTCTGCCAATCCGTATATCATAAAGCGGCAAGCCCAGCACACTTCGGCCAGCCTCCCGCCGCCTCATAAATGGATAAATGGCGAGTAGCTGGTGCATATCCTTTCTCATCTGCTGAAAATCATAGCGTTTTTTACCGCTCACTATACATGTTGTTACTCTGGACGGAATAAGCAGCGTCTGCCCAACCGGCAGCTGGTGGGGATCGATGTGCGGATTTAAAAGCAATAAAGTACCAGCATTGACACCCCAGGACGCAGCGAGCTGCCACACGGTGTCTCCCCTTTGCACAGTATGCCGATCCACTGTAAAGCCGGGAATATGAATGGCCTGTCCGGGCTTTAGCTGCTTCTCGTCAACGTGCGGATTTGAATCCATAATAAGAACCAGCGGAATATGAAACAGCTGGCTATATCCCCAAAGCGTGTCTCCTTTTCTTACCTGAACCTTCATACTGCTTCACAGCCTCCCGCAAAAATCGTTTTCTTCATCCTATGTGAAAAAAATAGAAGCTATGACTAAAGGGCGGACCCTCCCGCTTTTAAACGCTGGAGAGTCCGCCCTTCTTATTAATACGTACCTTCAATTTTATTAATAAAGTCATCTAATGTATGATTCGGGCTGATGCCTTGTCTTTTTAAAGTGTACAGATCGTCTCCGAACTTTACATTGCCTGTCTCTGTTGTGAACGCCATGCGGATGCCCGCTGCTTTGGCCCCTTCAATGGTGTGGGGAGCATATTGTCCCCATGGATAAGCGAGATACTGAATAGAAGACGGGTCCTTCATAGCTCGGCCAATATATTCGCGTCCCTTCACTAAATCGGCTTCAATTTCGGCTGCTGTTTTCGAGACTAGGTATGGAATTTGTGTATCCCTTTCTCTTAAATGCATGCCATGTGTATGGTGCTGGAAGTTCAACACACCCTCGGTTTCGCTGATTTCTTTATGCCCCATATACTGTAATGTCATTGGGTCCCACGGCTGGGAATAAGCTTTGACCTTGCCGCCAATAACGAAAACAACCGCCTTTTGGTTATTTCTCTTTAAAATAGGATACGCATATTTTTGTGTGGATAAATAATTATCGTCAAATGTCACAACTGCTACTTTTCCAGGCAAGTTTTGATTATGGTTTAAATAGTTTTCCAGCTCTTCTAATAGAATAGTCCGCCAGCCATTTTGTTTCAGGTAATCCATTTGCTTCTCGAACTCCTCCACTTTAATCACCATGGAATTGTTCACAAATGGCGTTTCCTCAGGCTTTTCCACCATATGATGATACATTAATACCGGAATGCCCAAGTCCTCTTTCACTTTATTCTTATGCACATAGCCCATTTGGCCGGCGAAGTTAATCATATACCAATCCCCCGATTTCCTGACGACCGGGTAACGGATATTGCCTTTAATGATAGCGATGCCTTTTTTCTTTTTATCTATTCTGTCATACACAACAGCTTCTGAATTGGTAATGACAGTTACATTCGTATTGCTTGCTGCCTTAGCCGGCGGCTGCTTTTGTACTTTGCTTGCCAGCAAAACGGCCGGGCTTTTCTTAACAAAAGCCGTTCCGTTTCCAAACGAAATATAATAATAAGAGCTGTCCTCTTTTAGCACTTCATAAAACTGCTTGGGCAGGAGCGTGCCTACCGCCAGCGGATTCCCATCTACTAAGTCATAAGCGGTCACTTGCTTCTTAGCTGTTACCCACTTGGAAGAGTAAGCCGCTTCTGCTTTTTCCATGAAAAGACTGCTCATCAACACCAAAGACAAACTAATGATTAGCATGAATTTAGTCTGCAAGATCCTCAAAAAAACCCCACTCTTTTCTCTAGTATAGTTACATTTTATTAAATTCATAACCATACTATGGTAACACATTAAAATACTAATAAAAAGAATAACATGAAAATCTTTCCTGTAAATCATTAAAATAGTCAGCTACTGCATGTAAATATTAATCAGTTCATAGCATCTTTCTCTGGTCAGATCAGCCTGCGTGCGGACATACTGGACGGTTTCAAATGACCCGCCTGCGTAGGCTTCCGATTCAGCTTTAGCCGTCCGGTCTCTATACTTGATCCATTGGCGCTGCTTCTCCCGTAATTGGCTCATTTCACCCGATGAAAGCTGCACCTTCAAGACGCCGTAAATTTCATTTAAAGCATCATCCCACTTTTTGTACATAGCAGCAGCGGCTTCCTTCATTTCCGCTGTTGTGCCATTCTCTGACGCATAGTACAAATCAGTCACTTCTGTTTCGATGGTATAAAGCTTTTGGAGATATTTATCCTTCTTACTGACAGAGGACGCCGCAAGCTCTCTCTCTTTTTCTGCCACAGTCTCTGCTGCTTTTTGCTGCTGTATCCGCTCATTGATGGACGTCTCAATCTTATTGACCTCTTCAGAAAAACGGGCCAAAACTGCCTCCATCTCTTGATCCTGCTTTAATTCGTTAATCGACTTTTGGGCATCACCGTAATCGCCAGCCCCAATTGTCTGCTGTATTTCCTCCAGCTTTTTCGCTACAGCATCCGACTGCTTCTCATTGTCACTTGCGGTTTTCACATACTCCTCCAGCGCTTCCTTCATATTGGCTGCCAAGTCCTCTTCTTTCAGCAGACTTTTAGCTTTCGTGAGAGCATCTTCCCAGTCGGCTTCCTCGATATCTTTTTTCACCTCATTGTAATCACTGACATTCTCGTATAGCCGTTTTGCCTCCCCATCCTTTGGCTTTTCATCCAAGGCCAGCTCAAAGGACGCCTGGGCCTTATCAAATTCTCCATCGGCCAATGCCAGCTTTCCTTGTTCCATCGCCTTGTCATATGTACCGCTGTTGCACCCGGATAACACCATTACCGCCAACACAGCTGCTGCCTTTTTCATAAATTCCTCCTAAAATAATGTAATAGTTAAGTATAAAGTACCACGCTCCGCCATTACCGTACAGAGCATCACGGGAAATTTAACATATTTTATCTGTGGAGGATGTTCTTTACTAGGTCATTTAGAAAAGAATGGCTGTTTGTGAATAAACAGCCCGGCTGCGAGGATAACAGTGCGGGTTGCACGCATAAAGTCTGCGGTTGCGTGCATAAAACCTGGAATTGCGTGCATAAAAGCAGACGTTGCGTGCATAAACCTTTCCGCAAAAAGAAAAACTGTCCGGCTGTTCACGGCCGGACAGTTTTTTTGACGAATTTACTTGTCAGTTGCCTCCACTGCAGGAGACGGCTTTTGAATGGTTAAGCAATGTATTCATCCGTTGTAATGTCGTCAGCAGTTTTTTTGCTGTAGTACTTGCCCTTCGTCGCAACAGCCAGCACAATAGTCAGAACGAATGCGATAATAGCCGCAAAGAAGGCAGCGACATTTTGCAGGAAGATGCCCATATACCCGAAGGCAGCAAGAGAACCGATCACACACGAGACAATCAGCGAAACCACACCGACCGGATTCCAGGCGTACAAGTATTCTTGCCGGTGTTCAAAATAATTAGGGCCAATTTTCAATATCCGCTTCACAACGAACGCATCGCATAGCAGCACCGCTGCCCAAGCCAGCAGGAAGACTCCCTGGAAAGTCAGCAAGCTCCCTAAGTGATCCAGCACGCCCCCAAGCATTAACACGATAGCAGCCACCGCTGTAAAGACGACCCAGAAATTTCGGCCCGGCTTGAATTTAAAAACGTTTTCAAAAAAGTTCGCGAGCGACAGTGAACTGCTGTATAAATTCGTAATATTAATCCGAAGCTGCGTTAAAATGGTAAATAGAGCACCGCCGATCCCAAGAATCTGCACAAAGTAAACGCCTGGATTCTCTTCACCCAATTGAACGCCAAACCAAATTCCGATGACACCCATAACAAAAAAACAAATGAGCTGCGGCAAAAAGCCAACGGCAAACACGCCGATCTTAAATTCTTCTTTTTTGATGAAGCGCGCATAGTCGGAAACAAGCAAAGCCATAATTCCAACAAGCCCGTTCATGATACCAATACAAGCCAGCAGGGATGCTCCCCCGACCTCTCCTCCTTCAGGAAGATACGTCCAAATGTTTCCTTCGAACGAAGAATTTTTCCAGACGATAAAAAATCCCGAGCCCAGCAACAGAACAAACAACGGCAGCGACCATTTCTGCAATTTGTCGAGCTGGCGAATACCGAACCAGTTGAGCGGAATAACAATTAAGCCAAAGAACACCATTAAACCCCAAATCGGCACAAAGGAAATGTATTCATGAACGGCAGCGGCCATAATCGATCCTTCGATTGCGCAATACATAATAAAATTCAGGGCATAAATCAACGAAGTAATCGAAGCGCCAAAATAACCGAATCCGCCGCCCCGGGCCATTAAGTTAACATTCAAGCCGGACTTAGCGGCATAAAAGCAAATGCCCATTCCTACTACGCCTGCAACAATAGTGGCATAAATTTCAGCCAGCAACGCATTTACAGCACCGAAAGAGATAGCCATCAAGCTGCCCATTTGGATAAAGAGCATGGCTGTTGCCACTCCCAGTGTGACATTGGTAATGCTCATCCAGCCCATCGTCCGTCCTTCCATCGGCACTTTCTCCAGTGAAAAATCATCCTTTTTTTCTTCTCTGCTAAGTTCTTCCTGATCTGCCATTGGCAATCTTTCTACCATCTAACACTCCTCCTCATTCTCTTAATGGGAAATAAATTAATCCCCTTCCCTCTTCGTTTTAAGAGTTGCTTTTATATAAGCAAGTATCAGACCAATTCCTCAAATTTTCTAAATAAATAAAAAATATTTTCGACAGTTTTTTCATTCCTAGCGATTATAGGGTCTATCGTCCTTTTCTCCTGCTTTTCTGGTGAGTTCCAGCAGGTGTTTTCTCCCTCTTTTCTTGCAAAATTGCAATCTATCTTTCATTTTTGATATTTTTCATCTTTGCAAGCGACGGCTCCCTTGGAAAAGCCCGGAAAAGCATAGACATCAAGAAACGGATTGTATAAGATGGGCGGTAGAAACGAAAAGTTATAAGGGGGTATTACCATGAATGAGGAAAAAGTAAGCCAATACATAAAAAATATTGATGGAGAACTGTGGCTCGTGGAGGATGATCGCGATAACTTGAAAGTAAGTTATCGGATCAAAGAAATCATTTTCACAGCCCAGTCTCCTTTCCAGCACATTATGGTTCTCGACACTTATGATTTCGGCAGAATGCTCGTGCTGGACGGGGTTGTGCAGTCGACTGAGAAAGACGGCTATATTTACAATGAAATGATTGCACACGTTCCTTTGCATATCCATCCGCACCCGAAAAAAGTATTAATTATCGGGGGCGGCGATTGCGGCGCAGCAAGAGAAGTGATCAAGTACAAACACGTGGAAGAGCTTTATTTCTGTGAAATTGATGAGCTCGTTGTCCGGGCAAGCAAAGAGCATTTAACAGGCGTCTCAGCCGGACTCGATGACCAGCGCGTTCATTATCTGTTCGCCGACGGCATTCAGTATATGAAAGAGCATAAGAATGAATTTGACATCATTATCGTGGACTCGTCAGACCCGGTCGGACCTGCCACTGAACTATTTGAATTTGATTTTTATAAAAACGTGTTTGAGGCGTTAAAAGACGACGGCCTGATGGTTTGCCAAAGTGAATCGCCGTTTTTCTATAGAGAAACCATGGACAACACCTACCATTCTCTCAACAGGCTGTTCGGGCATGTGAAGCAATATACAGCCGTGGTTCCAACCTATCCGGGCGGGCTGTGGAGCTTTACCCTCGCTTCTAAAAAATATCAAGCCTTTATTCAGCCGGACTATGAAAAAACGACGAAATATTTCAACGAAGAGATATTGCACGCCAGTTTTGCTTTGCCCGAATTTATGGCAACCGATAAGAAATAAAAAGACCGGATGCCGCCAGCTAAGCTGACGGCATCCGGTCTTTTTAAGGAGAAACTTATAAAATATCAAGCCAAATTTTAATCGCTGTGGCAGCAATTAAAATAGCAAGCAGCCATTGCAAAACTTTTGTATTCATCTTCTGTCCAACTTTAGCGCCAAGAGGAGAGGCAATTATGCTGGCAATAATCATAATAACCGCCGGCACAAACAGCACCTGGCCCGTCATCAGCTTCCCGGCCGTTGAACCGATCGAAGAAATGAAGGTGATGGCTAAAGAACTGGCAATCGTCATCCGTGTCGGAATTTTCAAGACGACCAGCATAATCGGCACGAGCAGAAAAGCGCCGGCCGCCCCAACAATACCGGCCCCAACTCCGACGATGAAAGCAAGTACGGCTGCCAGCCAGCCATTAAATGTAACTTCACTCATCGGTCGGTCATCAAGGTTCTTCTTTGGCACAAACATCATGATGGCGGCTAAAGCGGCCAATACGCCGTACACCACGTTAATTACTTCTTCTGACAGCCCTTCGGAACCAAAACCGCCGACGAAGCTGCCGAGCAAAACAGCGCCGCCCATGTAAATAATTAACTTTTTATTCAAATACTCACTTTTTCGGTACGCCCACACGCCGGCGATCGTGGCAAAAAACACCTGCACCGCGCTGATTCCGGATACTTCGTGGGCGCTGAAAGCCGCAAATCCAAGGAGCGGCGGAATGTAAAGCAGCATCGGATATTTAATAATCGAGCCGCCGATACCGACCATGCCCGAAATAAAAGATCCGATAAAGCCAATTAAAAAAATGACGAGCCAATAAAGAAAATCCATCTATACCACTCCAGTATTCAGTCCATTTTTTTCTGCTTCGCCCCCCAGGCGAAAACGCACGCCAGTGAAGCAGCGACAACGAGAACAGGGGCATACATAATAAGAAAGTGATGCATGTGCCAGTCCCTCCTATTCCATTCCTTTCACGTATTTACGATTAAATAAAAACAATTTAAGCAGCAGATACAGCGCCGGAATCAGCAGCAGCAGCCCGGCAATGAAAGCAACGACCAAGTAAATAGCCATCGTTTTATTGGTAAATCCATCGTAAATGGTCAGCACCGGATAAAGCAAGTACGGGTAATGGGAAATCCCATAGGCTAGAAAGGCCGTGAAATACTGCATAACAACGGCGAAGAAAGCCACTCCATAAGCCCGCTGCTTGTAAAACAAGGTGATGGCCGCGATGAAAAACACGAGTGATGCGACAAACATCCAAGAAACATCAGCCATACGGGCAAAATGCTCCGGATTATGCGAGCGTAGCGCATAAAAGACGAGAACCCCCGCTGCCACCGAAGGAATGCTCCAGCCAAGCGTGTAACGGCGAACGAGTTGCTCCGCCTTGTTGTCCTCAGCCTGGCGCGCATAATAGGTTAAAAAAGCTGCCGATATAAAGAGGACGCTTACGAGCGAAACGAGAACCACACTCCAAGAGTAAGGACTCGTCAGCAGCTCTTTCAGCTTCAAATGAACACCGCTCTTATCAATGGCAAGAAAACCGCCTTCGGAAATCGTTAATACAGTCGTTAAGGAAGCCGGGATTAACACGCCGGTGATTCCGTATATAAAGCTGTACACCTTATTTTCCTTTGAGCCGTAAGTGCCAAACGCGTAGTAGGAGCCGCGGATCGCCAGCAGGATAATCGAAATACTGGCTGGCACTAATAAGGCAGAACCGAAGTAATAGGCGGTCTTCGGAAAAAAGCCGACAATGCCGACAAAGAAAAATACAAGAAACACATTGGTAACTTCCCACACCGGGGACAAATAGCGCTGAATCATTTTGTGCAGGATGTGCTTTTGCCCTGTCCAATCGCTGTAAAGGCTGAAAAATCCGGCACCGAAGTCGATCGAACCGACGATCAAATAGCCAAACAAAAAGATCCATAATACACTAATGCCCAGCAACTCAAGCGACATATGAATCCCCCCTTGCCGCTAATTCATCTTCTGCCCGGTTGTTTTTAAACATATTGCGGAGCACAATGACCGCTCCGACGCCGAGAAGCACATACAAGGCGCCAAAGGCAACAAGCATGGTACCGACGTGCGGTGAAGCAGTAGCTGCTTCAGCTGTTTTCAGATAGCCGCGCAAAATCCATGGCTGACGGCCGACTTCCGCGAAAATCCAGCCGATTTCAATCGCAATCAAGGACATCGGTGCAGACAGCACCACCGCCCGCAGCAGCCATTTATTGTACATTTTCTTTGGCTTCCATTTAGATAAGACGGCATAAATCAAGGCGATGACAATTAACAGCATGCCTAGAGTGACCATCACATCAAATAGATAGTGAACATAAAGCGGCGGACGTTCATCCGCTGGAAATTCGTTCAATCCGATTACCTCAGTGCTTGGCAAATTCCCTGCCAAAATACTTAAAGCGAACGGAATTTTGATCGCTCCGCTGACATTTTGTTCTTCATCCAGTTTTCCAAATAACAGCAGGGGAGCTTCTCCCTCTGTCTCAAAATGCCATTCAGCGGCAGCCAGCTTTTCCGGCTGGTATTCTGCCAGGAACTTTCCGGATAAATCACCGACAAGCGCTGTAGCGATAGAAAAAACCAACGCCGGAATCAATGTAATCCGCAGCGCTTTTTTATAATACACATGCTGTCTGCCGCGAAGCAGATGATACGCAGCGAGCGCCGCTAAGATAAAGGCCGACGTCATATAAGCGGACACGAGCACGTGGCCCACTTTTGTTGGAACGGCTGGATTAAACATCGCTTTCAGCGGCTCAATGTTCATAATCGTTCCGTTCACAATCTCAAATCCTTGCGGCGTATTCATGAATGCGTTCACTGCCGTAATGAAGAAGGCGGACAACGAAGAGCCAATCACGACAGGAATAAGCAGCAGCAAGTGCGTTTTCGGATTTTTAAAACGGTCCCACGTATATAAATAGATGCCGAGGAAAATCGCTTCAAAGAAAAAAGCGAACGTTTCCATAAAGAGCGGCAAAGCGATCAGCTGTCCGGCCTGCTCCATAAAAGAAGGCCAAAGCAAGCTTAACTGCAGCCCGATGGCTGTTCCTGTCACAACCCCGACTGCAACAGTAATCGTAAATCCCCGCGTCCAGCGACGGGCCAAAAGCAGGTAATGAGGATCATTATGCTTCAGCCCCATCCATTGGGCAAGAGCAATAAATACTGGCACGCCCACTCCAATCGTAGCAAATAAGATATGGAATGCGAGTGTCATCTCGGTTAAGATTCTGCTATATAAAACGGCATCGTATTGCATGCTTTCTCCCTCCTAGATCATTACCAAGCTGAGTGCACTGCCAAGAGCCACAATCATGGCTGTCCAGAAATAAGCCGTTTCTTTCTTCTTCATGGTATCTCTTCCTTTCTGCTGTGATCTCACCTTTCTTTTTAAGTATAGAAAGAAAGCCTATGCCAATACATAGGGGCATCCCCCTATCCGTATTTTGTTTTTGACTACTTTATGAAGGTTGTCAGACAAAATAAAAAGATGCCCCAAGAAAAAACGTTGGGACACCCGCTAACGCATATCTGAAAAATAGTTTTTAATGCCATATTGGATCATTTCATGCTTCTGCTTGAGATCCAGCTTGTTCATAATATTGGATTTATGATTTTCCACTGTTTTCGCACTAATATGCAGCTTCTCGGCAATTTCCTTGTTCGTGTAACCGAGCACCGTGAGCCGCAGCACCTCTTGCTCCCTCAATGTTAAGGGGGAAACCGGCTTTTCTTTCTCCTTCATCATCTTCTCAATTTGCTCTTCGCTCAAATCCGTCCGATAATAGCGCTGGCCATGATAGACGTGATAAATTGCTTCATATAAATCGCTTCCCTGGCTTTTCTTCAAAATATAACCGTGCGCTCCCGATTGGATCGCTTGACGAATATAAGCCTCTTCATCATGCATCGTCAACAGCACGACTTTAATGTTCGGCTGCTGCTGGATCAGCTGCTTTGTAGTGGTAAAGCCGTCCAGCCCGTTAGGCATAGAGATATCCATTAAGACGACATCCGGCTCTGTCTGCATGGCCAGGACGAGCGCTTCATTCCCATCGCCGGCATCCGCAGCCACTTCAATATCAGCATAGCTTTCCAAAAGCAAAATAATCCCTTTTCGTATTAAATCGTGATCATCTACTACCATGACTTTCATCGATTTCTGCCCCGCTCTCATCTATAATCATCTTCGCTATAATGGTGGTGCCTTCGCCCGGTGCCGATTCAATGTAAAAGTGGCCGTTAAGCTGCTCAATCCTCTCGCGCATATGCTCTAATCCAAGCCCGCCCTTCGCTTTTTCCAACTCAAATCCTTTGCCGTCATCATGAACTTCAATAAGGAGCCGTTCTCCTTTTTTCATAATCAGCAAATAAACGTTTTGAGCCTCGGCATACTTGACCACATTATGGAGGGCTTCCTGAATGACGCGGTACACGTTAATTTCAACGGCGGAAGGCAGCCGCCCGCTAACATTCGTTTTTAAATCAATCGCTAAACCAGAAGTTGCCTGAACGGTTTGTCTCAATGTTTCCAAAGCAGGAATAAGTCCCAATCCGTCAAGGCTCGTCGGCCGAAGCTGATGCGAATACGCTTTAATGTCAGACATGGCGCGCTGAAGCTCCGCCCGTACTTCATTGACATAGTCATGAAGCCGCTGATCCTCCGTAATCGTTGATTCGATGGCCTGCAGCGCCACAGAAATGGTGTACAGCGATTGGCTCACCCCGTCATGGAGTTCATGGGCCAAGCGTTTATGCTCTTTTTCCTGCGCTTCAATTAAGCGCTTAATCATCATTTTGGAGATCCGCACCTCTTCTTCTTTTTGCCTGAGCGTCTGATCGCGCAGCACGAGCAAATACTCTTTGTCCTGGCGCTCCTGATCCTGGTAAATCAAGGCGGTGCTCATCTCAACATCAAGCTTCTTGCCGTGATAGACCGGCATTTGCGATAGAAAATAAGGCACTTCATTGCGCGCGATTAAATAGCAGCGGTTCTCTCCTTCCGCCGTTTTCCGCTCTTTGCAATAGGAACAAAACGGCACATGCTCACCGACCATCCAGCCTGTCAAACGGCCGGCAGCAGGATTCATCAGCAAAATTTCACGGTTTTGATCCATCACGATAATCCCATCTTGAATATGCTCAAAGATTTGATGCAAATATTTTTGGTCTACCGGATACTGTTCCATTGATCTGATCCTTTCCGTTTTCTCTCCCCTATTGTAAGCGAAAAACCGCCGATGATTCACGTCCTCACCGGCGGTTTCTTTTTATTTTCTTATTTTACTAGCTGCGGTACATCTTGTTTCCAGCGTGAAAAACCGCCTGACAGGTTTTTAACATTTTTAAATCCGTTTGCCTGCAAAATGCTGGCAGCGATAGCTGAGCGCACACCTGATCCGCATTGAGCAAGAAGCGGCTTGTCTTGCGGCACTTCTTCGAGGCGGCCCGGAAGCGTTCCAAGCATGATATGAACGGCCCCCGGAATATGGCCGGCATCCCATTCGGTTTGGCTGCGGACATCCAGCACGGCGATGTCGCCTTTTTCTACAGCGTCCTGTATGTCAGCCGGGTCGACGTTTTCATAGGCCTCCCATGCAGCGGACTGTTCTACAGCAGCTTGGACACTCATGTAACCGGCTGTGCGATCAATACCGATGGAGCGAAGGGCTGTCAGCACGTCTGGAAGCTGGCCGTCCTCTACCAGCAAATAAAGCGGAGCTTCATAGTTAACGAGCCATCCTGCCCAGTTCGTAAACGATTGGTTAAACGGAATATTGATCGTTCCGGCAATATGCTTCTCGGCAAATTGAGCGGCCGGACGTGTGTCAATCACCATTCCTTGTGAAAGCCAGTCATGCAGAGCAGAGGCATCCGTTGCTTTCACAGGCACTTGGGTATCCTTCAGCAGCGCAGGACCGACCTTATTGACATGCTTCATCACGGCGAAATACTTTGGCGGCTCAGGCTGGCCGTCAAGCAGCGCTTCCACAAAAGCAGCTTCATCATCAAATTCCATCGCCCAGTTGAACATCTTTTCATAGCCAACCGTTGAGGAAGGGACCGCTCCTAACGCTTTTCCGCAGGCACTTCCCGCTCCATGAGCCGGCCATACTTGCAAATAGTCTGGAAGCTCTTTAAAGCGTTGAATAGAAGCAAACATTTGCTTCGCTCCCTCATGAGCCGTTCCGCTATATCCGGCTGCTTTTTCCAATAAGTCCGGACGGCCGACGTCGCCGACAAACACAAAGTCACCAGTGAAAATGCCCATCGGACGGTCGGCACCGCCGCCGTTATCAGTCAGAATAAACGAAATGCTCTCCGGCGTATGTCCCGGTGTGTGCATGACTTCGAGTGTTAAATTCCCAATCTTAAACGTGTCGCCGTCTTTTAAAAGCTGATGGTCGATGCTGTCAAGATTTTGGTACTTCCAGTTCTCGTCTCCTTCATCAGATACATACATTTTGGCTCCGAAACGGTCCGCCATCTCCCGGGACCCTGCGACAAAGTCCGCATGGATATGGGTTTCTGCGGCAGCAGTCAGCTGCAAGCCTTCTTTCTTCGCTGTCTCCACGTATTGTTCAATGTTGCGGGAGGCGTCAATGACGAGCGCTTCCCCTGTTTTTTGGCAGCCGATTAAATATGAAGCATGAGCCAGCTTTTCATCATAAAAATAACGCAATAACATCTTGGTCACTCTCCCTGTTCATGGTCTAGATTTTCAGTTTTTTATTATGAAGATTTTTTAGGCAGGGTTTCGATCAGTGCCTGCACATAAGACAATATCCGCTGGACGGATGGGTCCTTCATCCACTTCAAGACAGTAAAAATGGAGATATGCTGGGAATTCGCTTCTGCCTTCGCTTGCACTTCTTCCCATAATGACCGGCCTTTTTCCGCCTTTTCACGAAGCGGTTCTGTATACTCTTCGACACTGTTTTGTAAATAAGCGATCGATTTTTCATCAGCCAGCACATTTTCCGCGAAACGAACAACGGTTTCCAGCTTTTCCATCAGTTCCAATAGTAAAGGCAATTTCTCCAGCAGACGAAGAGCGGCTTCCAGTGTATTTATGTCGATATTGATGCTGTCAACCTTCATTTTCACCTTTTCCATCGTGCGCTCATCTTCCAGAACTGATTGGCCAAAGGTGAGCAGATGGTCTGCCTGCTCGATTTTCGTCGTTAAATCCGGCAGCTTCTCAATGAGCTTTTGCAGAGAAGCCTGTACTTCCGGTTTGTTTAATTCATCGACCCAGTCTTGTTTTGAAATTGAGACTGCCATTGCTCTCCACTCCTTTCTGCTGTTACATAATTCCTTTCAGCATGCCGTCCCAGTACATTATTGGCAGCAAATCCTTTTTCATGATATACATGCTGCGCCGTTCTTTCGCCTGATTAAGCGGGAAGGATTCACTCGGAATTTTTCCATACTTAAACTCGGCCAGCACTAAGCTGTTGTAGCCGGTGACGAGCGGGCAGGAGCTATAGCCGTCATAGGTTGCCTTCATCGGTTCTTCCTTCAAGAGAGCGAGTACATTTTCCGCTACAACAGGTGCCTGCTTGCGGATAGCGGCGCCGGTTTTCGATGTTGGCAAGTCCGCGCAATCACCCAGGGCAAACACATTTTCATATGTTTGGTGCTGAAGTGTGTACGGATGAACATCTACCCAGCCGTTTTCCCCGGCCAGCGGGCTGTTGCGGATAAACGAAGGCGCCCGCATTGGCGGCGTTACATGAATCATGTCATATTTGACAGTTGATTGCTCTTTCGTATCCAGATTCTCGAATACCGCTTCTTTCTTATCCGCCCGGATTTCAATCAGGTTTTGACGGAAGCGGGCATCGATTTTTTTGCGTGCCACTACTTTTTCCAGCGTATCGCGGTATTTCTGTACATCGAAAATAGCCGGATTGGCAGAGCCAAAAATAACATTGGTTTGATCTCTTATGCCTGTGCGGCTAAAATGGTCTTCCGCCAGGTACATAATCTTCTGCGGAGCACCGCCGCATTTAACCGGTGTAGCCGGATGAGTGAACACCGCATTGCCGCCTTTGAATGAGCGGATCGCTTCCCATGTATAGTCGGTATAGTCATAGGAATAATTGCTGCAGACGCCTCCTTTGCCAAGAGCCTCTTTCAAGCCTTTGACGCCGTCCCAATGAATTTCAATTCCTGCTGCGGCTACTAAATAGTCATAAGAAAGTGTCTCCCCGTTTTCCAGCTTCACTTCATTCTTCTTAGGATCAAAGGAAGCAACCGCCTGCTGGACCCATACCGCTCCTTCAGGGATTACCTCTTTCATGCTCCGTTCCGTATCTTCTTTCTTCGCTGCTCCTCCGCCCACGAGAGTCCATAGCGGCTGATAATAATGATGATCAGCCGGATCTATAATCGCGATATCGCCCGCAAGCGATTTCATGCCATTCAACAATCTGGCAGCGGTGCTGATTCCTGCTGAACCTCCGCCTACGATGATGATTCGATAATGTTTCCCCATCTTTATCTTCCTCCCAGATATGATAATGACAAGGACAAGCCTTGTCCCTGTGAGTAACTCTGTGCTTATATATTCATGATAGTTGATCGTTATGCTTCATACTATAGGGGGTTACCCCTATATTTAACCGCGCGCCCGCACGAAAAAACCCCTTTGCAGAAGCTGTCTGTTCGAACAAACAGACCTTCTGCAAAGGGGTTTTCATTTGAGTTAGTTAGTTTTCCAAAATGGCCATCACTTGCTTGACAGAGTGGACAGATCGATCGAGGGCTGCTTTTTCTGCGGCTGTCAGCGGCAGTTCTATAATACTTTCAATTCCTTCTCCGCCAAGAATGGTCGGCACCCCTAAGTATAAGTCGTGATAGCCGTACTCTCCCTCCAGGTAAGCGATCGATGGGAGAATCCTTTTTTTGTCGCGAATGATCGCCTCCGCCATCTCCACAAGAGAAGCTGCCGGTGCGTAGTAAGCACTGCCGTTTCCGAGCAGGTTGACGATTTCTCCGCCTCCCTTTCTCGTTCTTTCCACAATGGCCTCCAGCCGGTCTGCCGGAATAATTTTCTCGAGCGGGATTCCGCCAGCATAGGAATAACGGACAAGAGGAACCATGTCATCCCCATGTCCCCCAAGAACAAATCCTGAGATGTCCTCGACTGAGATGTTTAATTCTTCTGCGACAAACGTATTGAATCTTGCTGTATCAAGCACGCCTGATTGGCCAATGACCCGGTGCTTTGGAAATTGGGTTGTTTGGTAGCAAACATAAGTCATTGCATCCACCGGATTGCTTAGCACGAGGATAAAGCTGTCCGGAGCATGCTCCTTCACTTTAAGAGAAATCGAGCGCATGATTTTCGCATTGGTTGACACGAGGTCATCGCGGCTCATCCCCGGCTTTCTGGCAATGCCGGCCGTAATGATGACCATATCCGCTCCTTCAATGTCCCGATAGTCAGCTGTTCCCCTCACCCGGGCATTAAACCTTTGCACAGGTCCCGCTTCCAGCAAGTCCAGCGCTTTTCCTTTGGTCGGATTGCTTTGCTCCGGCGTATCCACTAAAATGACATCCCCTAAATCCTTTTGGGCGATCATCAGAGCCGTTGTGGCCCCGGTAAAACCAGCGCCAATTACGGCAATCTTCGGGCGCTTAAATGCCATGGATGTTGCTCCTTTCTACCTTATTCTTCTGTTTTTGGCTCCGGATCCGTTTTCTTCCGGTTCGTGCGGGCAGGAGATGGAGCCGGCTTAGAAGCAGGTTTCTTTTCTGTTTCAGAAGCTTGGCTTAATTGCTTTCGCTTGCGTACCATTTCATACGTTTCTTCATCCATGCGGGGAATCACGCGCGCGGACACCAGCTCTCCAACCCGGGCAGCTGCCTCTTTTCCGGCGTCAACCGCTGCTTGGACCGCGCCGACATCTCCTTCCACAAGGACGGTGACGAGAGCGCCATCAATTTTTTCCTGATTCATCAGCTGCACACTTGCCGCCTTCAACATCGCATCCGCTGCTTCAATGGACCCGACTAATCCGCGTGTTTCAATCATTCCGATTGCTCTTGGCATTCACCCCACTCCTTTCTATGTGTCTACAATCTCGGTGGAATCGACAATTCCAATGACGACCGCATCAATCGGCAAAGGATTGTCCGGCATAATGAACCGGGCGGACCCTCCTTCTGTTATGATCACTTGATCCCCGATGCCCGCTCCGATTCTATCGGCCGCAATAATTGGCGTATGGATAGATGAACCGTCAGGATGAATAGGCTGGACAAACAGCAGCTTTAATCCGGTAAGCCCATCTTCTTTTCTTGTCGCCCACACATTCCCAATCACAGTTCCCATTCTCATCTCTTCACCGCCTTACTTGTCGATTACTTCGATTTTTTTTCCTAGCTCACGTGCTGTATCTTTGGCTAACGGGGTGATGATCGTGGCTTTTCCGACACGGATCACCGTTTCCTCCATTTGCCTCACTTCATGCTGAGACAGCAGCTTGCCATCAAAAATGGCACTGTGACGGACGCTTTCCTGCGGCTGTACAGGCGCTGCAGGCAGGGATGGCCTCTGTCCCTCTGACACGATTTCACCTATTTGACCGGCCCGGATGAAGGCGGCATTTGCTTCATCCGTATCGATGTGCATTTCCAGCCGGTAGGAAGCAGATACACGGACAAGCACTTTTTCAAAGGTGACCGGCCGTGCCGTTTCCGCCCTCACTTGGACATACTGGCCATCCTGGACCTGAAGGCGGTCGGCGTCAGCCGGCGTCATATGAATATGCGCCTGCGCGATAATTAATCCTTCCGTTAAATAAATGCTGCCTTTCGGGCCGATAATGGTAATCGGTGCAGAGCCTTTAATATCACCCGACTGCCGAATCGGCGGCTTGACCCCCAGCTTAAAGGCATCTGTTTGGCTCACTTCCACTTGGGTGAGGCTGCGGGAAGGCCCAAGGACGCGAACACGATCGATCGTGCCTTTCGGGCCTGACAAAATAACCGTTTCCTCCGCAGCAAATTGATTCGGCTGTGATAAATCGCTTTTCTTCTTCAGCTGATAAGAGGAGCCAAACAAAGCATCCACGTGCTGTTCAGACAGATGAACATGACGGGCTGATACGGCAATCGGAATCTCCTTCGTCCCTGCTGCCGGCTCTTTCCTGCCCAACTGCTGGATTACTTCTTCCACGATCGATTGAATCCAGTCTGAATCCATAAGCATTCACCTCTTCTCATGCGCTTCTTTGCTTACTCAACGATTTCCGGCGCTTTTGGCAAAATGGATTCCAGTTCGTTATGCGGGCGCGGAATGACATGAACAGAGTTCAGTTCCCCCACACGCTGAGCTGCCGCTGCTCCTGCATCTGTTGCTGCCTTAACAGCGCCGACATCACCGCGGACGAGCACTGTCACAATTCCGCCGCCGACATGCACTTTTCCAACTAAATGCACGCTTGCTGCTTTAACCATTGCGTCCGCTGCTTCGATAGATGCTACTAATCCTTTTGTCTCGATCATTCCTAATGCTGTCATTTCTCTTGCCATTTTATATTCCTCCTAAAAGTTTATTTGTTGTATTGTTCAATGACTTTATTGACAAGCTGGGCTACTTCTTCCACGTTGACTTGTCCGCTTTTTCCCATGGAAGCAATGACACTTTTCACAATTTTGTCTGTCTGCTTGGCGGCCGCCGGAGAAGGAGAAGAGGCTCCTTTTCTCGGAATATCGACCTCTTTAATTCCGTAAGCCATCCGTTTAATGTTAAGCAAATGGCGGGCTGTAATGTTATCTGATGTAATATTGCCGCCAAATGATCCGCAGCCGAGCGTCATAGATGGCGCAAGCCCTGTTGTGCCTCCTACGGCGCCGACAGAAGATAAAGTATTCACTAAAATTCTGGAAACCGGCATATCGACCGCAAACTCCCGGGCAACAGCATCATCTTGCGTGTGAATCGACAAGCTGTGCCCGCGGCCTCCCAAATCAAGAAGCCGTCCGCATAACTCCTTTGCCTCCGTTTTGTTTTTCGCTGTATACAAGGCAAAGATCGGGGAGAGCTTTTCCAAAGAAAACGGCACCTCCTTGCCGACTTTTGTCTCTTCGGCAACGAATAAGCGCACAGAATCGTCGATTTCAATCCCTGCCAATCCGGCAATGTATTGCGGACTTCTGCCGACAATTTTCGGATTGACCTTTCCAGGCACAGGAGAAATGACTTTTTCCATACGCCGCTTTTCTTCTTCATTCAGTAAATAGGCACCATTGGCTTTCAATTCGCGCAGCGTGGCTTCAAAGATGCTTTCATCCACGATGATTGCCTGCTCTGTGGCACAAATCGTTCCATAATCAAATGATTTGCTGTCGACAATCATGGACACGGCCTTCGCAACGTTGGCTGTTTTTTCAAGATAAACAGGCACGTTTCCAGGACCGACGCCATAAGCAGGCTTCCCGGAGCTGTAAGCGGCTCTGACCAGGCCGCCTCCGCCCGTTGCCAAAATCAAATGGACGTCCGGATGGGTCATTAAAGACTGCGTTGCTTCCATGGAGGCGTAAGACAGCCAGCCGATCAACCCTTCAGGCGCTCCCGCTCCGACTGCCGCCTGCTCGCAAACCTTCAACGCCTCAATCGTGCATTTCACCGCGTAAGGATGCGGGCTGACAATGATGGCATTTCGTGTTTTTAAAGCAATCAATGTTTTGAAAAAGGCGGTGGATGTCGGATTGGTCGTCGGAATAATCGCTGCTACTACACCAAAGGGCGCAGCCACTTCAACCATTTGCTTTTCCTTGTCTTCCCTGATAATGCCGACTGTCTTTTCATCCTTGATTGATTCATATACCGCTTTGGAGCCTACTTCATTTTTAATCTGTTTATGCTCAGCGACCCCCATGCCCGTCTCTTCTACTGCCATGACCGCCAATTCACGGGACATGGCATAGGCAGCATCGGCGACAGCTTTGACAATTTGATCTACCTGCTCTTGAGAATAAGATAGATAACGCTGCTGAGCTGCTTTTGCTTTTCTAACCGCTTCCCGCATCTCTTGGATGGCAAGCAGATCGCGGTCTATTGCTACAGACATACTTTCACACTCCTTCTCATCCGGCTTTATTTCATTAGTAGTGAAGCGGATGCTTCGCTACTTCGATAATCGTTTCCCGAAAGGCATCGGCGGCCGCCCGGCAAGCTGACTGGCTTCCCGTTAACAGGGCGCCTCCATAATTTGTTTCCGATGGAGGCTCAAACAGCTCACAAATCGTCACGTCCGCCGCTTTTAAAGCCGCATCCAGCCCATATATTGCTTCAAGGGGAGGAGCGATCAAATAAGCAAGCGCCTCTCCTTCCTCAATCCCGGCCAATGAAGATAAATAACTGCCGGTTCTTGAAACCACATGAGCATATAAAAGGTGGCTCTTCTCTTCATCCAGCGCCTCAAAGAATGCGCCAGATTCCACCGTTGTTTCAACCGCCTCCAGGCCGCTTCTTACCTGCTCAGGCGTCGGTCCGGCAATGACGCCGATCATTTCTCCTGACAAAGGGCCGGAGGAATAGTTCGCGCCCGCGTAGAAGGATTTGGCATAAACCACATCCACATCCGCATATTTCGTGGCCTCGTCCAGTGCCGTATAGCCAATATCATCGCTTGTGATGGTGAACATCCCGAGACTGCGGTGATGGCTTTGCAATTTCAGCTTGCCTGCCAAGCCCTGATCCACATTAGCAATGACCCGCACGGCGAGAATGTCAGCTTTTACATGAGGTAAATGCATCGGTTGTTCCGCCTCCTAGCTTTCTTTTTTCACGAGCGACACGCCGCTGGCTTGGTGCTTTAAAATCTTTTGGACGACCGTTCCCAGATAGGCGCCTGCTTCTACTGGCGGAATGCCGCCTTTATGAATGTTCGATACGACCATCCGGTCCGCCTCGATCACTCCTTTTCTCGGCTTGTAGCACATGTACGCACTTAATGATTCCGCGCTCACAAGGCCGGGACGCTCACCAATCAGCATCACGACGACATCTGGGGTTAGAATCTCGCCGATTTCATCCATTAACGCCACCCGCCCTTTGTCTACATAAAAGGTGGTGCCCATGCTGATGTTTAAATTGTTCAGCGATTGCTGCAATGACAAGTAAACGTCTTCGATATTGGTTTCAACCGCTTTGGCGCTTAAGCCGTTTGAAATCACGATTTGTACGGTAGGCGAAGACTGGCATCTCTCTTTAATCATCTTCCTTGCTTCATCTGACAGCTGGCGCCCGTAATCCGGACGGCGAATATATTCTTCCTTGTCCTTCACACGCGTCTGAACGGTAAATACTCCCAGATTCTTCAAAACCTCTGGCGCCACTTCCCCGTAAACGGCATCAACGGCAGCCGCATGGTCAAAGCGGAACTGGAGCCACGTATTGGTCTTCGGGCGGTTGCCCGCTCGGCCGACAGCAATCCGCGACGGCGTTTTCTTGCGAAGCTCTTCCAGCTGTTTCTCTTTCTTTTCTGCTTCCGCCGTATCAGCGGACTTCTGCTTAGAAGCTGATGAAAGCGGTGCTGCCTGCCTGTGCTGCTTCGGCTGCAGCGGCTTCCATTCGATTTGTCCTGCACTTTGTTCCTTCAATTCAACCGGCGGCAGATCTTTCGGCCCTTTGCTCCATAAGTTCACTTCAGGCTCTTGCGGCTGCTGTTCCTGACTGAGCTTTTCCACAACCAGCTTTGTAATTGAAGCAACTAATTCTTCCTTCATGCTATCGCCTCCTATCTTGAAAACATCGTTGGGTCACCTGCGTACTTGCTCAATCTTCCATTCTCGAAAATCCCCATTTTCTCAAGCCATGCGGCGAACTCAGGGGAAGGGGCTTTTCCAAGTGTTTGGCGCAACGTAGCAATGTCGTGATAGCTCATAGACTGATAGTTCAGCATGCAATCATCCCCCATCGGTGTCGCAATAATGAAATTCACTCCCGCGGCGGCTAAAAGCACGCCAAGATCCTCGATATCATTTTGATCGGCGCGAATATGGTTGGTATAGCAAATATCGACACCCATTGGCAGGCCATGCATTTTGCCCATAAAATGATCTTCAAGCCCCGCCCGGATCACCTGCTTGCTGTTATACAAGTATTCCGGGCCGATAAAGCCAACGACCGTGTTCACAATATACGGATTGTAATGCCGGGCAAAGCCGTAATTCCTTGATTCCAATGTCATTTGATCCATTCCGTAATGGGCTTCCGCCGACAATTCCGAGCCTTGTCCTGTTTCAAAATACAGCCGTTCCGGACCGGCGCTCGTTCCAAATTTTTTCGCCATGTCCGCCGCCTCATGCAAAAGCTCAGCGGAAATACCGAAGGAACGGTTGGCTTTTTCCGTGCCGGCGATGCTCTGGAAAATCATATCGGCAGGTGCCCCTTTTTCAATCGCTTTCATTTGGGTAGTAACATGGGCAAGCACACAGTTCTGGGTTGGAATGTTCCATTCTTCAATAAACTCATGGCTTGCCTGCAGCAGCCGTTTGACGCTTTCGACAGAATCATCAACCGGATTGATGCCTACTACCGCATCTCCTACCCCGTAGGACAAGCCGTCCTTCAGCGAGGCAATCATGCCCTCGATGTTATCTGTCGGGTGATTCGGCTGCAGCCTTGAGGCGAGCGTGCCTCTCTGGCCAATCGTTATGTTGCAGGTTGTTAAAATCTCTATTTTGCCGGCGGCGTGCACTAGGTCTAAGTTAGACATGAGCTTCGCGACCGCCGCGATCATTTCGCTCGTTAGCCCCTGGCTCATGCGCTTTAACTCCCGGTCCCCGGTTTCATTGTCTAAAATGTACTCGCGCAATTCAGCCACCGACCAGTTTTTGATTTGCTTGTAAATCGGCTCGTTAATATCGTGTTCGATGATGGCGGATACTTCGTCTTTCTCAGCCTCAATCATCGGATGATTGCGGATATCGGCTAGCGTAATGCCGCTTAAGACGGATTTGGCTGCGATTCGTTCCTGCACCGTTTCGGCCGCGATCCCTGCAAGCCGGTCTCCCGATTTTTCTTCATTGGCTTTTGCGAAAAGCTCTTTCAAATCCTTGAATTGAAAGGTCTTTCCCCCAATCGTTGTTTTCAGCTTCACTTTGCCTGCCTCCTTGCTTTATGAATGAAAAGTGAGTGTTTTAATAACTACAGGCACTACTCCTGAGTCAAGAACCTGGCCGATATCCATGTAATCGCCTTGTTCTACCTCAATTTGATCGATACACAGTACACTTTCTTCCGGCTTTAGCGCCTGAAATGTCTGACCAAGCACCTTGGCGTGGTCGCTTTGCAGGGCAATCACTAAAGGCTGTGACGGCTTCGGCTTTAATTGCCGGCACTGAATCAGCTCCTTCGCAACAGACTGGATATCCCTAAAGGACAAATGCGGCAAATGAGTGAAGTAAAGAACAAAGTTTTGTCCTTCCCGTCCCGGGTCATACACGGCAATCGCTTCTTCCATGCTGCTGCGTAATTTCTCCAGTCCGGCGGAGGCTTCGTATTCAAATGACACTTCAAATACAGGCAGGTTTTTCTGGGGCAGCTGGCTGCTCTCCACTTGGATCGTTGCTCCGCTAATGTTTGTTGTCTGGGTCCCGGCTCCGAGAACCGTTGCCCGAACGGTTTCATCCGGCTCTCTCCACTCGTACCGCTGCAGGCTGTGCTCCTCCTGAATCGCCCTGGCGATGGCGGTGCCGATATCGTTATATCCTTCTGCTGCCGCCTGCCGATCTTCTGCTTGATATATACACTCCGACACGCCGCCTGAAAAGACAATAGCATCCACAGCGCCGCTCCACTGCGGAGGATGTCCCAATAAAAGCACTTCATCCTCGGCTGTGAGCGATTTGTCCAGCATCCTTCCAATGACAGCGGCCATATACCTCGCCACCTTCTCAATATCGGGATGGTCTTTTGCCGCTCCTTTTGCCAGCGTCCAGCCTTTTTGCTGAACAAGTCTTTCAACAGGAACAGAAAGGCGGCTGACTTTTCCTTCTTTAAATTCAATCAAGCGTCCGCCGATATGGAGCGTACATGTGCCTGACAGCTTGCCATTTTCATAGACAGCGGCATTGGCAGTGCCGCCCCCGATATCGATATTCGCTACCGCCTTCCCTGTTTTTTTAGAATAATCATAGGCGCCAGACCCCTTAGCCGCGATCATGCCTTCTAGATCCGGACCAGCCGTTGCGACTAAAAACTCGCCGGCAACAGCCGATAGATGATGGACCATTTCCTCTGCATTTTGCTTTGTTGCTGTTTCACCGGTAATGATCACCGCGCCTGTCTGAATTTGCTCCGGCTTGACGCCCGCCTTTTCATATTCTTGTTTGACCAGACGGTCGACCGCCTCCATATCAATGACCGTTGCCGATAACAACGGAGTTCTGAAAATCGGGCTCCGGTATAAAATCTCTTTATCGATAATTTCAATTCTCGGTACATGCGATCCGCCGGCCATGTTCATGAGCGAAAACCGGCTAATCACCAATTTTGTTGTGCTTGTGCCGATATCAATGCCGGCACTCAGTAACGTTTCCTCGCGGGAGGCCAGGCTTTTCACGCTTTTGCACCACCTTAAAAAGCAAAAAGCGCCCCTGCAAATTCATGAATCATGAATTCGTCAGAGGCGCCTTTGCCTGTTTCTATGCTTTTTTATTTATTGTTCTAAATATACCTAAAAAACTGACTATTGTAAAGGCTTTCACCTAAAAATGAAATCCATTTGCCCGCAAGCAGCGGCATACTCCTTCATTTCCTGCAAGGAACGGCAAGCGGCAAGGTCCCGCAACACTTGAAGGTTTTTCCCTGCAAGCGCCGATGTGACCACAATCGGTCCTTCGACAACAGCCTGCTTCAGCTTTTGCACGGTATGTTCAATATTAGCAGCAGGATGATCTGCTTTCGTTACCACCCCGACCGGCAATTTGGGAATGCCTGAACTGAATCCCGGCGGAAAAACCATCTTATCCCCCGTCGCATCCTGAATATAAAAAACATGGGTCACTTCTAAAGCAGTTGCCATAATATTTTTGTAGAATAAAGGATTTTCTGTGTATTCCCCAGGTGTATCCACGATCCAGTCGTGATAGACGAGCGCCTGCGTCTTCACCGCTTCCGCCGGCTTATCTAGCAGAGCGTTTGTTAACGTAGATTTCCCTGCTCCGATCGAGCCGATCAGCATTACTCTGTTATTCATTCGCCTTCTCTCCTTATGACTTTGTTATCGCTGAAGGCGTATAGCCAAGCTGCTCGGAAAGAAAACGGTTAATTTCAGCCATCGCCATCTCTACTTCTGACACGCTGCCGACAATGACTAAGCTGCCTGTAAAGCGGTCAAGAAAGCCGATCGTGACACTAGCCGCCTTCGTTGCCAGATCACCGGCAATAATGACTGTCTCGCTCGGCGTTAATGTCAGTATTCCCAGCGCTCCCGCCTCCTGAATACCAAGCTTCACAAACATATCCGGGTCAGGATTGGCAATTAAATGGCTAAGCGTAATTTGCTTGCCCGGAACAAACTCCTGGATAAATCGCTGTTTTTCTTCACTCATGCTTCTTCCTCCTACTGTGCTGTTTCTTGTGCTGATGCGCTTTCTTCCATCACCGCGCCTTCCTCCTCTAAATATTCACCTGGACGGATCGTTCCGTTGGCACGGTCTTCCTCTTCTAAACGCAGGGCAGTCGGGACGGACAACCAATAAGCAAGCCCGATAGCAATCACACCGGCTGAGATTTTGCCAATCAAAACAGGCAGGATCAAATTAGGCTGGAAATTAGCGGTGAAAGATAAATGGTCGCCTAACAGAAATGCCGCGCAGACAGCAAAGGAAATGTTGATGACCTTATCCTTCGGCCGCATGTAGCGAACGAGCTGGAACATAGCTAATATATTGGCAATTGTGGCAAGCAGACCGGCGCTGCCTGTTGAGCTTAAGCCGATTTTTCTTCCGGCTGCTTCCAATGGTGTCGAGGCGTATTTACGAAGCAAGTAGACCATCGGAAACGCCCCGGCCAGCATAATTCCGATATATCCCGCCGTTTCCAGCGCCCGGAATTGGTCTTCTTTATCAGCCATAATCGGATCAAAGCCCCATACGCCAAATAGCGTTGAGAACAATCCGGTGAAAATTTCCACAATGGAAAAGACAAGCACTAGCTTAATAGCGGCATCCATTACTTTTCCAAAAATCATAAAGCCGCTGATCATCGCTTTCGGGAAGAACTTAAGCCCGGCGGCAATCGCTACCACAAAAATAAGCAAAGGCAGCAGGTTGACTAATATTTTAGCGTAAGACAAAGCAAATTCATAAGTGGAACTGCTCGTCGTATCAATGACGGCACGCACCTTTGTATTAAACAAAAGCGTCAAGCAGCTGGCAATAAACGCCCCGATCGGGATCGTTAAGACACCAGACATCACTCCAAGCGCCATATATTTGTGATCCCTCTTATCAAGCATAGCCAGTCCCATCGGAATCGAGAAAACGATCGTTGCTCCGGCCATATAGCCGACGATCATAGCCATAATCCAGCCCTCATACGTTTCCTTTAACACATTCGCTAATTGGTAGCCCCCCATATCTGTCGCCAGAATGGCGGTAGCGGCAATTGCCGGGTCAGCTCCGAGCGAGTTGAACAATGGACCAATAACGGAATCGATAAATTGTGATAAAAATGGAATAGAGGCCATAATCCCGGCAGCCGGAACGAAAATGTGGCCGACGGTATGAAGGCCATTCATAAACTCTTTCCCGAGCCCTTCCTCAGGATTGCGGATAGCCGCAAAAGCTCCCAATACGGCACACGTCATAATGATATAGACAACAACATTCCCAATCATGCTCATATTACTCTCTCCTTTTCTCGTTTTTTCAAGTAAAATGCAATAAAAAACAGACCCCTCCCGCTGGTTTTATCCCATCGTTAAGCGCCTGTGCTTACTTAATTATTCACTTGTCTTTTGAAACTATTTATATTTAGCAATAACCTTTTCGGCTGTTTCATTCATAGACAGCCGGTGCTTCATGCTGAATTTCCGCATTCTCTGATAGGCTTCCTCTTCGGAGACGGAGAGATGCTTCATAAGCAGGCCCTTGGCCCGTTCAATGAGCTTCCGCTTTTCCACCTGCTCATTTGCCGCCGCAACGGCGTCCTGCATCGTCCTCATTTTCGCCGCTTGATTAAGCGCCACTTCCACAGCCGGCAGCAAATTCGCCTCGGATACCGGCTTGACAAGATAGCCGACCACATTCGCCTGTTTGGACTTTTCAACAAACTCCTTCTGACTGTAGGCGGTGACTAGAATAATTGGTATATCCAGCTTGTCCGAAATGATTTTCCCCGCCTTCAATCCATTCAGCTTCGGCATCTTAATGTCCATAATAATCAAATCCGGCTTGAGGGCAAAAGCAAGTTCGACCGCTTTCTCCCCATCGCCTGCTTCTCCAACGACCTCATAGCCGTTATCCTGCAAAATAGAGGAAATATCTAAACGGATAAGCGACTCATCTTCTACCAGCAGAATCCGTTGACCCATATTCTTTGACTCCCTCCTGCTCCAGTGTAAATGAAACGATGACAGTCGTTCCTTGTGAGGAAGATCCGATGTAATATTCTCCCGATAAATCGTGTTCGATGAGGTTTTTGACGATATCCAGCCCCAGTGACCGCTTCGCTTCCTTTTTCATCCCGGTGCCATTATCAGCGACGGTCAAGGTCACCTTGCTCTTCTCCCGCTTAAACGTTACATCTACGGCTCCGGCAGGACGATTGTGAAACGCATGCTTAATTGAATTTTGCACCAATTCATTGACTACAAGCGCAATCGAGACAGCCTTTTTGGAATCAGCCAAAATCGGCTCGCCGCGGCAGCTAAACTGCAGGTCAAGCTGCTCGCTATGGCTGTTCTGGATGATCATTTGGGCAATTTTGTTCGACAAGCTGACAATATCGACCTCATCATCATCGATATTGTCATTGGCCAGAATGATTTCATAGACAGAAGCGATGCTCAGCACCCGGTTCAAGCTGTCTGTCAGGTAGCCGCGGCTTTCTTCCGACACGCCTTTTCTGATCTGCAGCCGCAAAAGGCTCGCCACCGCCTGCAAATTATTTTTGACCCGGTGATGAATTTCACGGATCACGACCGATTTAACGACGAGCTCTCTTTCTTTCATGCGCAAATCAGTCACATCACGGATGAGGATGAGCATGCCGGTCACCTGATCCTGTTTGTAGATATCCACTTTTTTCACTTCCAAAAAGAATCTCGACACTTGAATTTCTTCAATGACAAGATCCTTCCTCGAATGAATGACCGGTTTGATAAAGGGCATCACTTCCTCCGCCGGCTTTCCCTCGCAAGGTCCGAGATTATACACCTCGGCAATGAAGGTTTTTGCTGAGGGGTTTGCATATACAATTTCCATCGAGGAATCAATCAGGATAAAGTGCTCTTTCATGATATCCGATAAGGCTGGACGCTCCTGGTCGGTGGAAAAAAACAGCTCCCACAGCATTTCCGTAGCCGGAGAAAGCGATTTCATTTTTTGTATCTCCCGCGGATCATGCTCTTCCTTAATAAGCGTTCCAATCACCTGATCCTTGTCATTCTTAATGGGCGTGACGCTTTGCTTAACGAAAATCCCCCGCTGTGTCACGGCCTTATTAAAGAGAACGCTTTTTCCTGCCCGCAAGGAGAGAAATACGCTAGGTTCAAATTGCTCGTAAACAACCGTTCCAACATACGGCTCGTAATAAAGCGTTTCACCGCTAGAAGGAGAGGCTTCCGCTACGACGATGGCATTTGTAGGCTCTCTCATCGGACAATCAATAAATACGTTCGCCCCGGTTAAATCAGCAATTAACTGCAGCTGCCGTGATACTTGCTCAATCTTTTCGATCTCCCGCTCACTTAGCGACGTATGTTCCCGGCACAGCCGGCTCACTTGAGAACAGTTTAACAATAGAACACAACCCTCTATCCCTTTGAATATTTATAAAATTCAAAAATTATTATCCACAGTATAGTGGAAAAACAACTTATATGTCAATCATCCGTTTCAAAAACTGTCGAATCATCACTTATTTTTTTTAATGGCTTTCCCGTTTGCGGACAAGCTTCTGCCTTTTGTCTCCATACAGATAGTTTTGTCGAAACATTCACTATCCCTTTTGTTCTTTTATCTTTTCGACAATAGCGGCAACTGATCATTTTATATTATTTTAAGGGAAATAAAGTAAATTATTCCTTCTTATTCAGATTGGATGATAACAGCAAAAAAGAGCCGACCCCAAAAGCCCTGAAAATGACTTGTGGGGTCGGCCTTAAAACCGTCTGCTCAGAAACAAGGGGCGCGTTCAGTCGCCGTCTCTTATTTCCCCGACTGATCCGACGATTCGAATGGCTTGCAGCGGCTTGCCTGATGCATATTGAACGGCGCCAGCGCCGCCGATATAAAAGTCGATGTGCCGGTTGTCGTCAGCAAACTGATCCAGCCTTTCCAGAAGGTAAGGATCTTTTTCAAAAGGAATCGTTGTTGTGGCCGAAAGCAGCACCTTTGCCGGACGCAGCTTTTGAACGAGCTGCTCGATCGAACCCGGTGCAGGCGAAGCGCCTATCAAGGTCGTTTTCCAGCCTTTGATCATGAAGTGGAGCAGCAAAAGATGCACCGGCACTTCATGCTGTTCATGAGGAAGACAGGCTCCGACAACAAGCGGGGCTTCCTCCCGGCATTTGTAGTTGCGCCGGATTTGCACGAGAAAATCGCGTACAGCCAGGCTGGAGAGAGATTCCTGGTACTCATCCCATTCTCCCCTTTCCCAGCGGCTGCCGACCTCTTTTAAAAAGGGGGCAACGACCGATTGAACAAATGCCTCCAATCCTAATGAATGATACGCTTGCTGCAAAAGAAGGGTGATTTCCAGCTCATCACAGCGGGCGGCCTGCTGCAGAAGCTTTAACACATATTCATTCATCTCCTCCTGGCGGCGGACCGGCTCCTGGACAGGAGTGATTTTCCTCTCAGGCTGTTCTGCCTTCTCCTTCACCATCATAACTGCCTGTTTAACAGAATGCCCTTGTGCAGACAATTCTTTAACTGTTAACAGTGTATTAATATCTTTCTCGCTGTAAATACGATATCCGTTATCCAGACGCTGCGGCTGCACCAATGCATATCGCTCTTCCCATTTTCGTATTAATTGCTTAGAGATGCCCGTAATCTCAGCGACTTGCTGAATATAGTACATTCCGTTGGCATGAGACTGATCCATAGTTTTCCTCCTTCTAAGCAAAGGATCACTATTGCCCGAATATTTTTACGCACTTAGTATATCGTATCCTTATTTTTTGTACAATGTTTCACCAATAAGTTTAGACAATTGCTTGACGTTCTGAACGGAGTTTGCTATGAATATTGAAAAATAGCAGAGAACAGGAGGACCTATGTTGATTGCTGATAAAAGAAAGGTAGCAAAAGCAGGCTGGTACGGATTGATCGCCGGCATTATTCTATCCATCGTCTTTAAGCTCATTGAACAAATCACTCAAGTAAAAGTGTATACGCTGCTGCTGAATGTCGATTACATCCCGATCATTAACCGGTACTACTTTCCGGAAATAATAGAAGTGTCCTTTCACTTGGTGGTGTCTATCTTATTAAGTATGGTTCTGTTAGCTGTCCTTCAGCATGAGCGGGTGACAACAGGGGGGCACATTCTCGCCTGGTGCACGGCGATTTGCACATTGATCGGCCTGCTTCTTTTCCCGACAACGGCTTTATCTGACCGCACACCTGCTGTCACCAGCATTCCGGCTTTATCTTATTGGCTGGCCGGACATGCGCTCTACGGGCTTGTATTGGGCTTCTTATTTAAACGGGACCGTCAACTTTGACAAATGCACGGCTAGAACGGAGCGGGCTTTCCGAATAAATATCCTTGAAAGAGCTGATAGCCGCTGTTTCTTAACCAGGTGAAATCTTCCCGCTCCTCCACTCCCTCGGCAAGGGGCACGGCCCCAACATTCAGCGCAGCCTGCAAAATGGCTTCAGCAGCCCGCTGTTTGCCGGGGTCTTCGGCTATGCCGTGCGCATACTTCCTATCCAGCTTCATATAGTGCGGGGCGATTTCTTCCAGCATGTCCACGGTGCTAAACCCTTCTCCAACATCATCAAGCGCGTAATGAAACCCCTTCTCCTTGTAATACATTAATATTTTTTTCAAATGCTCAACGTCGTCCACTTCTTCTGTTTCCACTACCTCGAATACAAATTGCGACGGGGCGATTCCAAGCTCATTGGCCAGGCGAACCGTCGATTTCAAGCAATGCTCCGGCGAGTAAATGGATGTGGGAATAAAGTTAATAAAGACCTTTCCCTCCAGTTGTGCCGCACTGCGGACAGCTGCCATTCGGCACATGCGGTCAAGCGCATACAGGTGGTTCCTGCGTTTAGCTGCAGCGAACGCCTGCGCCGGGGAAATGATTTCGCCGGATTTTCCATGAAACCGGGCGAGGATTTCATGAGCAACTATTTGTTCCTCCTTGTCCACAATCGGCTGCTTATAACAAATAACAGCCTGATCGGCAATCACCTCATCAATCCATTGCGACTCGATCACCTGCGGCAAATCATGAATAGGACGCCAGCCGGAAGAATCGGTGCGAAAGGAAAGCTGCTCAGCCTCCAGGTGATCGATCAGAAAGTCGTACAATCCGGCCGCCCCGGCTTCTTTGACCACCGCCATTTCCTTTCGGGAATAAACAAGCCTCCCGCTTTTCTCCAAATCGGCCACCACTTGCGGAAAATGCGTAAGATTCTTTTCTCCTGAAAAACGGATATAATAACGCAGATCTGATAGCTGACATGCCTGACAATGAACCATAAGTATCCCTCCTGCTTTTAGGTCTTATGTATTAGGATAAAGGATCATCAATCTTTGTACAATGTTTTATAAAAAAAGTTGTACATATATTTGACAAAGCCATCAATTCTTGCTATTAATGAATCAAGAAGAAGACTCTAAAACGGGAGAGATGAACATTGAATACACTCTTTAAGTGGAAGCAAACTAGGAAAGAAGAACCATCTGTCTCAGAATTATCAATCACTAAAATACCAACGGTTGATTTACATACATACCCGGAATTAAAAACACAAATGGAATTAATTCATTTAACAAAACAGGATTTGGCCTTCGCGCACGCTCTTCAGTCTGTCGTCAGCCGCCATCGCGATGAAATTGTCTCTGTTTTTTATGATAGAGTGCTAGCCGTCCCCTCTCTTCGCCGCATTATTGAGGAACGCAGCGAAGTAGGCCGGCTCAAACAAACATTAGCCACTTACCTGATCAGCATGTTTGACGGAAACATCGACGAACCCTCTATCCAAAAACGCATGCAAGTAGCACGAATGCACTTTAAAATCGGCCTGCAGCCTAAATGGTATATGGGTACCTTTCAACAAATACAGGAAGTCATTATTCAGCTGGCGATCAAAGAAAAACCGTTTAACAGCATGCCGGAGCGGACCATGACAACAGTGGCCAAGCTGATCAATTTTGAAATGCAAATTGTGCTGGAGGAGTATGAGAAAGCCCATCTGCGTTTAAGGGAAGAGCAATATGAGAAAGTCAAAGCGGAGCTGAAAAGTAAAATTTCTTCGATTAGTGAGGATCTAACCGGACTGGCGGAAGAAACGAGCCTTTCTGTCGAACAGGTGGACCGGCATGCGGGTGAGATCAGCGCAAGCATCCACTCTAACGTGAAAAATGTCAGACAAATCCAGCTAGATGCAGCCGATGGATTTGATATGGTACAGCATATGCAATCCCATATGCAGTTTATTGCCGGGAGCACTGACCAGCTCGGCAACATTATAGGCGAACTCAAAAAATCCTCTGACCAGATCACCAGCATTGTCGCGATGGTCAACCAAATAGCTGAACAAACCAATCTGCTGGCGCTCAATGCCTCCATTGAAGCGGCACGGGCGGGCGTACACGGCAATGGCTTTGCTGTTGTTGCCCAGGAGGTTCGCAAGCTGGCCCAGCAGGCAAAGCAGTCTGTTGAACAAATTACCTCGCTTGTTCATAATTCAGCTTCATTAACGGACGAGGCCGTCAGCACGACCGCTGATGTCAAACAAAAAGTCGCACTCGGCTTGGAAAACTCGGCCGACACACAAAACAAGTTTCACCAGATTCTTTCAGCGATTAACCAAAATGACCAGCACATCAACCGTGTGGAAGGCGATGTCAATGAGCTCGTCCAAGTCATCCAGGCCATTAGCGGAGACACCCGTCAAGTGGCTGAAACAGCAGACAGCCTTTATCAAACGGCTAGTATGCTATAAAATAATCCCATCCTTCGCATGAAGGATGGGATTGGGCAGATTGTGGTGTGGTGTGTGCATATTTGATCGGGTTGCGCGCATATTTTGGTCTGTTGCGCGCATATTCGACAACTTTGCGTGCATATTTGAAGCGATTGCGCGCATATTCCACAAAGTCAACGATATTTCCCGGGAAACCGCGCGCTGATTCAACAATTTCCCTTACATGATTGCCGGAGCATCCATAGCGGTGCGTAATTCTTTTTCCTTCCTGCCATAGAGGAAATAATAAAGAATCGAGAACGCGAATACGGCAATACCGAGTGCCATGTAGAGTGTGCTGTATCCGGTTCGCGGAATAATAAGCCCGAGCACATAAGGACCAAAGCCAAGACCGGCATCAAGGAAAATAAAGAAGGTGGAAGTCGCCAGTCCCATCCGATGAGGCGGGGTTAATTTTACGGCAATGGCTTGTGTGCTCGACTGCATATTTCCGAAGCCAAGGCCAATCAGAAAGCCTGCCAGCAACAATCCGAAGCCGTGGCTTGCCGCACTGAGAAGCAGCATGCCGGCTCCAAACACCATAAAAGCGGGGTACATTACGAAATTGGCTCCCTTTATATCCATGAGGCGGCCGGTAAATGGACGAGACGCCAAAACAGCGGCTGCATAGACAATAAAGAAAAAGCTGGCGGCGTCTACCAAATCAATTTCCATCGCATAAAAGTTAATAAAGGAAAGCACGCTTGAATAACAGAAAGCAACGGCAAGGGTCACAAAGGCGATCGGCAGCGCTCTCGGTTCTACAAAGCTGGAAAGCTTCAGCCCCTTGACGGCTGCTTTATTCGCCCCTGCCTCCACTGGCGGCACACTCACTAAAAAGGCAATAGCTATACTCACCATTCCCAGCACCAGACAAAAACCGAAAATAATAGGAAAGCTCGTGTGCTGGCTCATAAACAAACCGATAAACGGACCGATGGCCGTTGCCAGTGTTGCGCTCATCGTATAATAGCCAATCCCCTCTCCTTTTCGTGTCGCCGGGATAATTTGGGCGACAATTGTACCGGTCGCCGTGCTCGCTATTCCCAATGTCAGCCCATGAATGAAACGGTTGAAAAATAAAAACGCCAAGCCTAAATCAGCAAAATATAAAGCTGTCGCTAAAGTAAATAGCACGAGTCCGATAAATAACGTTTTTTTGCGGCCAATCGAATCAATCATCCGGCCGATCAACAGCCGGCCAATGAGTGTGCCAATGATGAAAATACCTGTCACCAGACCTGCCTGGCTCGTAGTGGCGTGAAATTCATCAACAGCGTACACCGCAATCGTTACCATTAATAAATAAAAAATGAGCGTCAGAAAAAAATTAATCCCGGAAACAACGATAAAGTCTTTTGTCCACAGCTTTGGGCCTGATTGACTCACATTTCCATCTCCCATTTTGTAATTTTCTGCTGAATGTCCTTCATGAGGCGAATGGCTTCTAGCTGCTCTTCTTCTGAAATGCCTTCTATAATTTTTTCCTCAAAGGCATCAATCGTCAGCCGAACCTCCTGATACACACTCACCCCCGCCTCGGTCAGCTGCATTCTTTTTTCCCGCTTATCCTTTGTCGGCACCGCCTCTAAATAGCCCAGCTCCTTCAAGCGCTGCACCGTCCGGGTCATTGTAGGTTTTTCCACGCTTTGGTAGCTCGCTAACTCCACCAGCGTGGCCGGTCCAAAATTAAATAAATAATATAATACCGTCCATTGCGCCCGGTAAAGGCCATGCTTGCCGAGAAGCGCATTCAGCTGGTTCTCGAAAGGACGGTATAACAGCAAAAATTGATAAAAAAACTTTTGAAACGTTTGAATCACAATCACTTCCCGATAAAATAGTTAGCCTGGGTAACCATTTCAATATAACAAAAAAAGGTAAACTTTGTCTAGTCCTTCATAAACATTTAAAATGAAGAAAAAGAAGAAAGGAATGAAAAGTATGCCCTTTAACAGAAAAAGAAAACGAAAGGAAGACAATAAAAAGTATTCCTTCTTTGACTTTATTCTGGACCTTCTGCTTGCGGTTCCCGAGCTGCTGCTGTTTGCTGTCCGTTCGCTGCTGTTCGGCCTGAGATACGCGCTGCGCTGGGTGGCTGACATCTTCTAGCCTCTCTTTGCCCTTTCGCCATGCCGGCTGTACAACTCACCAAAAGAAGAGTGCTGCATACAGTAAAAGGAACGCATGACGAAAGGGGATAAAAACAGATGGATTATAGAGATTACTATCATTACTACTCTGCCTTCCCTCCCGAAGAAAATCGAATGTTCGAAGCTGAAACACTATATGATTTCTCACCAGACCCGCGCCAAGGCCAGGGATTTCAGGGAGGATGGCCTCCTGGGTTTCCATCCGGCCAGCAGCCAGTCGGGCCGATGGGCTTTCCGTCCAGCCAGCAGCCGGGATTCGGAACGCCCGGATTTCCATCCACTCCGCCTCCGGGAACTCCAGGGGGAGGCGCTCAGCAAGGCGGACCGCCGTCGTCGCCTCCTCCAGCCTTTACTCCTCAGCTGCAGCAAACAGGGGCCACTCCTTTTGCGGTCGATCCCGGCGGAATAAGAGGCTGCTTGTACCGGTATACCTATGTCTGGATGGAGGGCGGCCGAAGCTTTTGGTTTTACCCGACCTTTGTAGGGAGAAACTCTGTTGCCGGGTGGCGCTGGAGAAATGGCCGATGGGTTTATTACGGAACAGACTTGCGGAGAATTCGCTCGTTCCAATGTTTTTAGTAAAAAGGAGGATGCTCCAAGACAGAGCCATCCTCCTTTTTATGATATTCTGCCGCCCAACTGCCACAAATAAAAAAGCTCCTCCGGTTTACCAAGCCGGAGGAGAAGGTGGCATTTCAATACATTCATTCCCTTATGCATACGATTGTTGTTCGGATTTTAGATAGAGGTCATTTACCTTATCCCAGTTGACAGTATTCCACCAGTTTGCGACAAATTCAGGCCGGCGGTTTTGATACTTTAAATAATAAGCATGCTCCCATACATCAATCACAAGAAGCGGCACTTTGCCTTCCATTAGCGGCGTATCCTGATTAGGCGTACTCATGACCGCCAGCCCATCTCCGTCTTTGACGAGCCAGCCGTAGCCGCTTCCAAACCGTGAAACAGCTGCCTGTGAGAGCTGCTCCTTAAAGCGGTCAAAAGACTTGAAATAATAATCGATCGCTTTCCCGATATCCGCTGTCGGCTCCCCTCCGCCATTTGGAGTCATCAATTCCCAAAACAAACTGTGGCTGTAATGTCCGCCGCCATTATTCCTTACCGCTGTTTGAATCTCTTCAGGAAGCGATGACAGGTTGCTCAGTAAATACTCTAACGGCTGATCCTGTAAACCCTCATGCGCTTCTAATGCTTTATTTAACTGGTTTACATAGGTCGCATGATGCTTCCCATGATGAATTTCCAGCGTGCGGCCATCAATATAAGGCTCAAGCTCATCGTACTCATATGGAAGCTTAGGCAACGAAAACATCCCATTATTCCCCCCTCTCAAAAAAGTTTCCTTAGGTAAAATTTATTTACCTAAGTGAAAATTTATCCTATTTTCAATATAAAGTCAACTCCTTCCATCTATTATTTTCAAATTAATAAGCAATAAATATTTGTAAGAATTTTTAGAATAAATTGATAAATTGTAATATAATAGGGAAGAGGACATGCTTTCCGGCTTGACTTAACAGGAAAGGAGGAGGAAATAACCAGCTAGTCCTTAACCGGATCATATTGGCCTTATTTTTATTTGAGCCTATACAAAATGTTGATAGGAGGCGGATGGATGAGCGAACAGAGGTTTTTAAAGACACTGGGAAACAGGGATGTACTTGCTTTGGCGTTCGGAGCCATGATTGGCTGGGGCTGGGTCGTCACAACTGGACTGTGGATTACGGAGGCCGGTTCGTTAGGAGCGATTCTAGCATTCTTAATTGGCGGGATCGTGGTGACGTTCGTCGGCTTGACGTATGCGGAGCTGGCATCAGCCCTTCCCCTGGCCGGGGGCGAGCACGTATACAGCTATAAAGCCATGGGACGGGTGCCCAGCTTTATTACTACATGGGCAATCGTATTAGGCTACGTCTCGGTCGTCGCTTTTGAAGCGGTTGCCTTGCCGACTGTTTTCGAATATTTAATTCCGAACTACAGCCAAGGGTACCTTTATACGGTCGCCGGCTGGGATGTTACAGCTACGTGGGCTGGTGTAGGGATTATTGGTTCGATTGTTATTGCGTGGATCAACTATCGAGGCATCAAGTTTTCAACGGCGATTACATTTATTTTGACGTTGGTCATCGCTATTGCCGGCATTTTATTGATTACTGGAAGCTCCATCTCCGGCAGTACGGCTAATATGCAGCCGCTGTTTGAAAAAGGAGCAGCCGGACTGCTGACAGTGATTGTCATGACACCTTTTATGTTTGTCGGGTTTGATGTTATTCCACAGGCTTCTGAAGAAATTAACCTTCCGCCAAAACAAATTGGCAAGCTTCTGATCTTTTCCGTTATGCTTGCTGTTGTCTGGTATATTGCCGTTATATTTGGCGTTTCCCGCATACTCACTCCCGGGGAAATCGCGAATTCTAATCTGGTGACGGCCGATGCCATGGCCAAAGCCTTTGGAAACAGCCAGCTAATGGGCAACATCCTCGTGCTGGGCGGAATTGGCGGGATCTTAACGAGCTGGATCGGCTTTTATGTCGGCGGCAGCCGGGCCATCTATGCGCTCGCTAAATCGGGCATGCTGCCAAAGTCGCTCGGAGAACTGCATCCAAAGTACAATACTCCTCACAAGGCTATTCTATTAATTGCTGTTTTATCGACTGCTGCTCCTTTACTCGGCCGTCCGGCCTTAGTCTGGTTCGTTGATGCCGGCGGTTTAGGTCTGGTCGTTGCTTGGTTTATGGTGGCTCTATCCTTTATCATCCTGCGGAAAAAGCTGCCGGCGATGCACCGGCCGTTCAAGCTTCCTGGCGGCACGGCGATCGGCTGGATTGCTGCCTTTATGGCTCTCGGTGTATCCATTCTTTATATGCCTGGCATGCCGTCCGCTCTCGTCTGGCCTTATGAGTGGATCATTGTCTTCGCCTGGGCCATTCTGGGCGCTATCTTCTACAAGCTGTCGATGTCCAAATACGGCGCAGAAAATTCGGATAAGCATATGGACAAAGAAATCGACCGGATTATTCAATTTGATGAAGAGCCGCCAGATTTAAAGAAAAAAAGCCTCTAGGCTGTCATAAACATGATTTAGAAGAGAGCTGCCGCTTTTCACCAGGCAGCTCTCTTTAGGTTGATTCTATTTTACTCAAATCTTAATGCCTTGCTCGGATTCATTCTTGCCGCTTTCAATGCCGGGTAAATGCCGAATAATGTACCAACGCCAAGAGACGAATAGAGTGCAAGCTTCACCGCCCAAAGAGGCAAAACAAGAGAGAAAACCGAAATATTGTGATTCCATAGCTCGATAAATAAATAACCAATACCGAGACCGATGAGTCCGCCGAGAACACAAAGCAGAAGCGTTTCGAAGAAAAACTGGAGCATTACCTCAAAAGTGGTCGCGCCGAGGGCCTTGCGTATCCCGATTTCCCGGGTGCGTTCCCTGACCGACATCACCATGACATTCATAATGCCTGTGCCGCTAATAATTAAGGCCGTAACGGTAATACCGGCAAGCATTGCTTGCAAAATCGTTGTGACCTTATTCAACGCCTCAAGCATTTGCTCTTGCTTGACCACACTATAATCGATGTCCTTGTGATGCGTTTTGATCGCCGCAAATACATCGCTGTCAACCTGATCAATAGTCTCCGTGCTGTCTGCCTCAACAATTATCTTGTTCAGGTTTTTCATGCCGGTCTCCTGCAGAGCAGTGTTGATCGGCATAACGACATTATTGTCAGTGCTTGAACCGAGCGCTGCATTCGGTGACAGCACGCCAATGACCTTGTACTTTTCATTGTTGATGGCGACTTCTTTTCCAACAAGCGAGGCTTCCTGTTTCTGGGCGGATGCTTTTTGTGCAGTCAACGCGGAGAATAACCGTTTCCACCAAGGTTCAGGGGCAGGGTGCCCCGGTGTCTGAGTAGCCTCAGAAGTGCTTTCCTTTCCAAGCAGGCCGTCATGAATATTGCTCCCTAAGACAACCACCTTAGCTTTAGTTTCCTGTTCTTTTTTCGTAAAAAATCGGCCCTCTGCAAGCTCTGCATGCTGCACACGGCTATATTGATCTGTGGTTCCCACAAGAACGGATTGAAGCTTTTTTGCTTCTTTGCCTTCACCTGACTGTATGGTAGTCACGGTTTCCAGATGGGGGGTGACTGACCGGACGTTCTCTACCTTTTCCGCCTCTTTCGCGTCTTCATACGTTAATGTGCTGGGTACGCTGGTTAACCCGCTCAACAGATCTTTCTGTCCGCTCATAGTATCGAGAACGCGCCCGGGGATCACCAGAATTTGTTCAGCCCCGAGCCCTCCCATTTGCTTGAGCAGCGTGTCCTTCACGCCAATCGATATAGAAGCCAGCACAATGACTGAAAACATTCCAATGACGACGCCGAACATGGCAAACAGCACCCGCAGGCGATTGGCCCATAACCCAAGCCAAGCCAGTTTAAATCCCGTAAGCAGCTTCATTAGCCATCTCCTTCAGCATCCCATTTTTCAATAGCAAAATCCTCTCAGCCCGTTTAGCCACTTCCAAGTCATGGGTGATCATGATAACAGTTGCTCCATCGGCATGCACCTGTTCCATTAGCTGCAGCACATTTTCTGTCGTTTCCTCATCCAGGCTCCCTGTCGGTTCATCAGCCAAGATTAAGTCCGGCTCGTTGACAAGCGCCCGGGCAATGGCTACCCGCTGCTTTTCCCCGCCAGACAAGCGACTCGGCTTTTGATTTCTTTTATGAAATAACCCGACTTCTTTCAGCAAATGAAGAACTTTTGCCCGCTTCCCGCTCCACCTTTTCTGTCCGTAGGTAAGCGGGAGCAGCACATTTTGATAGACGGACATGTTAGGGATAAGCTGAAACTGCTGAAATACAAACCCGATTTTCTCGTTCCGCAAAGCTGCCCGTTTGCCTTTTCCCATTCTATGAACAGCTTGTCCCGCCAGTTCATATTCACCGCTGTCAAGAACATCAAGCGTCCCTAACAAGTTCAGCAGCGTACTTTTTCCAGAACCGGACTTGCCCATAATTGCCACATACTCGCCTTTTTCAACATGTAAATTCACTCCCCGCAAAATCGGCAGCTTCTCTCCTCCTGAGCGGTAAAGCTTTTGTACATTGCGTAATTCAATCATTTCAATACCCTCCAATCACCTTTAAAAAGTGAACCGCTGCATTGAGTAGAAAAGCCCGCGATGATAAGGAAACAAGGCCTTATCGCCGCGGGCTTTCATGGCAGCATCTGCCAATCATATGCGTAACTATTTACAAATTCTGTTGAAAGCCAGCACAAAGCCGGACCTCCTTTTCGCATAAACCGGCACGTAAAGAGCAAGCGCCAGAACCGCTCCGAACATATCTAAAAGGACATCATTCAGAAGCGGTGTCCGGCCGCCCGTATACATTTGATGCAATTCATCAATCATGGCATACCCAGCGGTGCCGGCAAAGGCCATCCAGATGCTTCTGACTAATCTGCTTGGGTCATACATTTCACACACTCGAAACCATGCAACAGCCAGTACGCCGAATAAAAACAAATGAGCAAACTTCCGGATGAAAAATTCGATAAAATAATAGTACCCTTGGGTCCCAATGGATATCTCTTTTCCCCAGTACACAACCTTACAGGAAGATAACGCACCGGCAAACGGCTCTCCCGGGAGCATTTGTTTTAAAAGCGGCACAAGCGACTGCTCCTCGTATGTTTGCGAAGAAAAAGAGTAAATGATTCCTGCCACAAGGAACAGCGCCGCCATCCTTAATAAGTACGGCATGACAAAAACTCCTTCAGCGGACGGCCATATAACGGCCAACTGTATGAAAAACACCTATCACCTTACTTTTGAAGCCAAAATGGCCAAAATTTCTTTAAAACCGTTGTCATAAGAATTCGCAGCCGCCGCAAATGAGCTGCTTGCTTTCGTTGCAGCGGGGCCTGTATACAGGTCTACTGCTTCCCGAGGCAGCGGAAATTGCTTCGTTACATCCGAATATACCTCTTTTATTCTGTCGGACCCGAGAAAAGTCCACCAGCCCATCATAAAAGTACCTGACAATTCATAAGGACCGTATCCATTATTCCGGATCGTTGGATAGTTCCATCTATAAAGCCCGTTGCGGCCATCCATAAAGTTATTTAGCTTGTAATAAGGTCTCTGTCGGTCAGGAGCTACCAGAACCTTATCAAAAAATTGCTTCTCCAGCCCTTGGCGAATGTTTAAGAAGAGCTGTCTTTGCTCAGAACCTTTTGGATAAGCCTGAATAAAGTTCGTTATCCACAAAGGAAAACGGTGAAAATGAGAGGAATCCGCCGCAATCCCCTCAATCGGCTTGGTTTGATTGATATGAGTCTTCTTCGTATACCCGGCATATAGATAATCGGGATGATCACTCCAGATGCCAGGCTGAAACACCCAGCGTCCGTCCCGCTCAAACCGTCCTTCTTGCTGAAATACCCGGTAATTGATTCTCAGAATATCTTTAAGCACGGGGTTATTATCAAAATGCCGGCTTAAATCAGCAGCAATCGCAAACGCAAAAAGCTCTTCGTCCACGAAAGCTCTGTAATACCCCCGGTCTGTCTTCTTGTTTTCAAGCTTCCATAGGACCCGCTGCCTCATACCGCCTTCGAAGCTTGTTCTGCTCCATTGCCAGGCCGGGGTTTCCAGCCACAATTTCTCCATTTCATCCAATAAATAGTTAGCTAGATCATCAACGTGCTCTTGATCGGAGCCGCTCTTATCTGCCAGCACGATATATCGGCTAATGAGGTAGTAATATTGTAATGTAGACAGCCGTTTGCTTTCCGTGCGAAGATCAAGCTCTTCGTGTGCCGCTGACTGAAAACGCCGGAAATGTTCTTCAAACTCATTCATGAGCTTCTCGTCAGAGGAAGAATAGGCATAATGAAGCGGAACCATAAGCAAATGGCCGGCATCATAAAAGTCCGTGCCTGACTGCAAATCCTTTTGCAAATACACACGAATGGTTTGATTCCACAAACGTTTTTCTTGCTCGCTCAATTTTTGGCTTGCCCGTTCCTTCTCATGATCTGTATTAAAAATCATCACACAGACAGCAGCGATAACGGCCGACAAAATGAGAATGATGAGTTTTTTTATCACATCATGCCTTCCTTTTTATTTAGATCCATTGAATACCCTCACCTATTGAAAAGAACCTTTATGAAATGCTCACTTTCCTGTTCACTGCCTTCTTAATGGTATCAATCACTTTCATTTGCTGTTCTTCAGTCATCCCTGACCCTGATGGCAGACATACGCCGTTGGCAAACAATTCATCTGATACGCTTCTTTCTTTTTCATGAGGATAGTAGGCAGCGCCTTTAAAGATCGGCTGTAAATGAAGCGGCTTCCAAACAGGGCGCGCTTCGATGCTTTCCTCCTCCAGCGCTTCTATTAATTCCATTGGGGCTATTCCTAATTGCTTCTGGTCCACTGTTAACGTCGTCAGCCAGCGGTTATGCACCGTCCCTTCCAGTTCCGGCATAAATTCCAGCCCCTCTATTTGCCCAAGCTCCCCGGCATAACGGGCAAAGATCGTCCGCCTCGCTTCCACACGCTCATCAAGCACTTCCAGCTGCGCCCGGCCAACCCCGGCTAAAATATTGCTCAGCCGATAATTATAGCCTGTTGTACTATGCTGATAATGCGGAGCGGGATCACGGGCCTGTGTCGCCAGAAAACGAGCCTTGCGCAATGCCTCTTCATCGTTTGATACGAGCATTCCTCCGCCGGATGTTGTGATAATTTTATTGCCATTAAAGGAAAATACGCCAAACGTGCCAAACGTGCCGCTCTTTCTCCCTTTATATTGTGATCCAAGCGACTCAGCCGCATCTTCAATCACCGGCACCCGATAGTGATTACAGATCGCTAATAATTCATCCATTCGGGCGCTTTGGCCATATAAGTTCACCACGATTACCGCTTTCGGCAAACGGCCGGCTTTCTCGGCATCGGCAAAAGCCTTCTGCAAAGCAGCAGGCGACATATTCCATGTGTCGGGCTCCGAATCAATGAACGCCGGCTCTGCGCCTTCATATACAATTGGATTAGCGCTTGCGATAAAGGTGAGCGATGAACAAAATACTGTGTCTCCCTTATTTATGCCAAGCAGGCGAAGAGCCAAATGAATCGCTGCCGTGCCTGAACTGAGCGCAACCGCCCCTCTCGTTCCAGCGTATTCCGCCAGTTCCTTTTCAAACCCGTCTACATTGGGGCCTAGCGGGGCAATCCAGTTTGTTTCGAACGCGTCGTTTATATACTTTTTTTCTCTCCCGCTCATGTGAGGCGGGGATAGAAGAATTCTCGGTGACTGCATTGAAATCCCTCCTCCTTCTCTTATGTATCAAGCCTTTGATCTGACCCCTTCTTGTGCAGGTTGAATGATTCTTGCCGGGGTGCCTGCTGCTGTGACTTCTTTTGGGATATCGCTTATAACGGCGGAGCCGGCTCCGACCACCGACCATGGGCCGATCTTCTTTCCCGGAATAACAACCGCCCCTGCCCCGATGTGAGCCCCTTCTGCAGCTTCCACGTTCCCGGTCAGGACAGCACGCGGGGAAATGTGGACAAAATCTTCAATCCGGTTATCGTGCTCGACAACAGCCGCCGTATTAATAATCGCATGCCGGCCAATGACGGTATCCGCCTGAATGACCGCGCCGGGCATCACCACCGTTCCGGCTTCTATAACAGCCGACGGGCTGATGACCGCGGCAGGGTGGATAAGCACCGCAAAACGCGCCCGTTCAGCAGCTAACTTCTCCGCCAAGCGTTTTCTTACCCGATTGTTTCCCACCGCAACAACGAACTCAACCTCTCTTTCTATCAGCTTCACAGCATCAGAAATAGGGGCAAAAATGAATTCTCCTTTTTGTTGAAGGGCTTCGTATTTATCATCCAATAAAGCAACAGGCTTATACTGTTCTCCTGCCTGGATAATGTCTTGGATGACTTTGCTGTGGCCACCGCCGCCGATGATTGCAATCTCTTTCATTTCCCCACACCTTTCGAACCGGTAAACTTCTCAACGGTCACATGTCCTGTCTGACTGATTCCTTCCGATTTAAATACTTTTAACACTGTCATACATAATATTTTTACATCCAGCCAGAAAGAACGGTTATCGACATACCACACGTCGAGCTCAAACTTTTCTTCCCAAGACAGCTCATTGCGGCCGTTTACCTGCGCCCAGCCGGTAATACCAGGGCGCACCTCATGCCGGCGTGCCTGCTCCGGTGTATATAATTCCAAATAGTCCATCAGCAGCGGCCGCGGCCCGACCAAGCTAATATCGCCTTTCAACACATTCAACAATTGCGGCAGCTCGTCTATGCTCAGCTTCCGAAGCAGCTGTCCGAAAGGCGTCAGCCGAATATGATCGGGAAGCAGCCCGCCATGCTCATCGCGCTCATCAGTCATCGTCCGGAATTTATAAACAAAAAAAGGCTTGCCATGCAAGCCGGGGCGCTTCTGCTTGAAAATGACCGGTGATCCCAGCTTCAAACGGATCAAAAGAGCGGCAGCCAAAAGAACAGGGGACAAAACAACCAGGCCGAGAAAAGAACAAATAATATCAAACAGCCTTTTCATTTCTGCTTACTCCCTCTACATCATTTAACATGACAGACTCCAACTGGTCGCCAAGCACCTCCCATGAATAGTGCTTTCTGACATACTCTTGAAGAAATTCCCCTTCCTCCCGGCGCATTTGGGCAGAGCCGGAAGAGTTGACGATCACCTGTTGAAGCTCCTCTAATTGATCCTGCACATAGATTCCTTTCACGCTTCTTAACGAGCCGGTCAAATCAGGATTCGCCACCATGGCAATCGGAAGGCCTGCAGCCATGTAGTCATAGATTTTATTCATGCTGAACCCCCATTTATAAAGAGGGGTATCTAAAATTGAAATGATCCCCATCTGCGCCTTGCTCAACAAATAAGGGATTTGCGCTTTCGGCACAGGGTCTTCAAACGTTACATTAGACAATTCTTCCTCCTGCACTCTTTTCATTAATTCCTGCTTTTGCGCACCCGACCCAACCAGCAGCAGATGAATATCCGGATGCTCCCGCAGCTTAGAAAATAAATCAATGACCGGGTCCAGATGGTTAGCTACCCCATGCGAGCCAATATAAGCAACAACAAATTTGTTTTCCAAACCTTTGAACATCTCATCGACACGCAAAGTCGGTTCGAGCTGTTCGTATTTATCAAGGTTCACCCCGTTAGGCAGATAAATGACTTTTCCGGCATCGACTCCCCGGGACTCCACATAATGCTTGGCTTTATCAAAAAGCACGATGACGCGCTCCGCTTTTTCATATAGAAAACTTTCTAATTTATACAGCACGAGAGCCAGCGGGTTGGAAGCTGAGATTTTTCCGAAATCGACAAAGGTCTGCGGCCATAAATCACGTTCTTCAAAATAATATTTGCAGCTTGCCTTTTTCGCGACCAAATATCCGACGATCGCCGCTAACGGATGGACACTCGACCCGATCACAATATCAGGGGACTCTTCTTCACAGGCTGCCATGGCAATTTTATAGCTCTTTAGTGTATAGCTTAAGATGTTCTTCACTCTTCCTAAAGACTTGTTATAGGCAGGTGTATTGATCCAGACATACCTGATGCCGTTGATCCACTCGATTTCGCTGTGATTTTCCTTGTTGTGAAAAACCATCTCCTTCTTGGAGAAATGGTTGAATGAAGAGGCAAATATAGTCACTTGATGCCCTTTATCAGACAAATGCTTGGCTAAGTCAAAATGTCTTGTCCCGCCGACATGGGCAGGGGTCGTCGCGTAATGATTAAAGATCCATATATTCACTTTACATCCTCACCCTTGATTTCTTAATAATTGTTCAGCCGGCACGTCCCTGACTTTTTTGGCCGGCGTCCCGACAACAAGCTCTTCGCTTTGTACATCCTTCGTTACCACACTCGCTGCAGCCGCAGCTCCATCCTCATGAATGACTTTTCCCGGAAGAATGGTCGCATTTGCTCCGATGCGCCCCCCTTTCTTAATCGTTACTCCTTTGAACTTATCAAACCGCGCCTTGCTTCTGCCCATATAATTATCATTCGTCGTTACAACACACGGCGCAACAAAGACATAGTCCCCAAGCTCGGAATAAGCGGTAATATAACAGTTGGTTTCCAGCTTGCAGCGTTTTCCTACTGTGCAGTCGTTTTCAACAGCGACTCCCCGGCCGATAATGGTGCGCTCGCCAATCGCCACCCGTTCCCGGACCGTCGCCAAATCTGCAATAAACACTTCATCGCTAATTTTGGCATCTGCATAAATAATCGCCGAGGTGCCGATCGTCACACCTGATCCGATAACAGCAGGCGGGAGCTGGGACGTTTCCGGCAAAATAGACGCTTTTGCCCTGGTTGGCTGCTTGCCAATAACCGCGTTATCCTGGATGATGACATTGCTTCCAATCCTAGTTCCTTCATATATAACTACATTATTGCCAAGCACCACGTTGTCTCCTAAAGAGACATTTTCCCCAATGACAGCGTTATGCCCCTTGCTCACAGATACATTCATCTCTCGATCTCTCCTTAAAAAGCCGCCTTGCAAGCAGGCGGCTTTATTATTATTGTGTGACTTCTTCTGTTTTGGTTTGATTGAAGCCCTCTTCCTCTTTGTTCGCATAAAATTCCACAATTTTTTCGATCACATAATCCTGGTCGAACTGTTTTAATTCAGGATACATCGGAAGGGAAATCGCTGCTTTCGCTGCTTTTTCCGTTTCTGGCAGGTCTCCTTCCTTGTAGCCAAGCTGTTTAAAAACCGGCTGCAGATGAAGCGGCTGCGGATAATACACCATTGTAGCGACCCCTTGCTCCTTTAAATAGCGCTGCAGCTGGTCGCGTTCAGGCACACGCAGCGTATATTGGTGATATACATGATAATTCCCTTTTTTCTGCACCGGCGTTTGGATGACGCCAGCGAGCTTTTCCTGCAAGTGATCGGTGTAATACGCCGCACGCTCCCGGCGGGCATGAGACCACTTATCCAGGTAAGGGAATTTTACATTTAAAATGGCGGCCTGCATCTCGTCAAGACGGCTGTTATAGCCTAGCACATGATGATAGTATTTCGGTTTGCTGCCATGCACCCGGATCACCCGCGCTTTTTCCGCCAGCTCTTCATCCTTTGTAACGATCATTCCGCCGTCCCCGTACCCTCCTAAGTTCTTCGTAGGGAAAAAACTGTAGGTAGCAGCTGTGCCGAGTTCTCCGACACTATGGCCGTTTTGCTTTGCGCCAATGGCCTGTGCAGCGTCTTCAATCACCGCTAAATGGTGCTCGTCGGCAATGTTCTTGATCGCTTCCATATCCGCCATTTGCCCGTATAAATGAACAGGAATGATAGCTTTTGTTTTCTTTGTAATCGCTGCTTTAATTTTTGCAGGGCTGATGTTAAAGGTAACCGGATCAATATCGACATAGACAGGCACCGCACCGGCACGCGCGATCGCCCCGCCTGTCGCAAAAAATGTAAAGGCTGTTGTGATGACCTCATCGCCAGCTTCTACTCCGGCGGCCTGCAAAGCGATATGAATGGCATCACTGCCGTTGCCCACACCTACGCCATGATCGACTCCGCTATACTTGGCGATGTCCGCTTCCAGCTGTTTGACGTTATCTCCTAATATAAATTGGGACGAGGACATGACTTCATCCAGCTTTGCCATTACTTCTCTTCTCATCGATTGATATTGTTCAGATAAATCCAGCATTTTAATATTCATAACAAACTCCTTATGTATCGTAATTATTAAGCCAGGCTCTCATAGACTGCCAGCAGCTTTTCATTTTCTCTTTCCCAGTTATACTCGGTTTCTACCGCTCTCCGGCCGTTTTCGCCCATTTGCCTCGCTTCTTCCGGATGATCGACCAGCCATTGGATAGCCGAAGCAATTTGCTGCGGGTCCAATGGATCGACGCACAAGCCGCAGCCGCCCTTTTCCACTATAATGCCTTTCCAAAGCGGAAAATCAGAAGCAATGACCGGCAGCCCGGCAGCCATATATTCAAACATCTTTACCGGCAGGGCATCAATATAGTTAACTGTCGGATGCAAAACGACCAGCCCGGCCTTTGATTTTCGGTATATCTCCCTTACGCCTTCACGATTTAAATAACCCAGCTCATGCACCCTCGACCAGCCCGGCAAAGCGGCTACCGTTTCTTTTTCCGAAGCTGCCACAAACTTCCCGGCAAGCAGCATGGACACATTTTCTATTAAATGCAAAGCCTCCACCATTTCGCGAATTCCGCGTATGGCGGTGATTCCGCCCACATAGCAGGCTGCATTTTCTTTCTCCTTCCAGGAGACATTGTCAATCCTCAATTCCTCCAGTATCGGATAATTGTTAATATCCTGGGCTTTGCACCCCAACGTCAAAAACCGGTCTCTTATATGAGGCGTGGCTGCCAGGATCGCATCGAACTTCCTCGCCGCCCGGTTTTCAAATTGCTCAAACGCCGCAGAGATCCCTTTACGGAGATAACCCGGCAGCCATTTTTTCGTTAAAATTTGCCTCGGCACATCTTCGTGCACATCATAAACGACCTTTTTGCCCGCTTTTTTTAACTTTAAGCCGACAGGGATGAGCTCGGGATCATGGAAGTGATAGACGTCCGCATCGATCGCTAATCCTTTGTTGAATACGCGCTCAACTGTCTTTGTCATCCTTTTGAAACGGTTCCCGCTTTCTTTCGCCACTCCATGCAGCTGCACCCCGCTAATAACCGCGTCAGGAGCGCCCGGCACAACCAAATGCACCTCATAGCCTGATGCAGCAAGGGAGCGGCACTCTTTAATGAATATTCTCGTGTCGTTGTAAGGATGGACTGAGGTTAAATGACATATTTTCATCTTTTACTCCCTATTGTATTTATTTCATTTATAAACAAACTGTTAGCCAGCCAAAGCATTAAAATGGCAAACAAAATCCCATGCGTCAGCAAGGAAGTGAAGAAGGCCGCGTTAATCAATGACATCGAAGGGATCACCAGGATCGACATAGCCAAAAAGGGCGGCAGTGAGACAGACGCTGTATCAATCAGCTTTAACAGCAGCCCGAGCAGCAATGAAAACCCCAAAATCCCCAACACACCAAAATTCAAATAGGCATCTCCGAAAAAACCGACATTCGGAGCAAAATTTTCTTTATTGTAGTAAGCGAGCGCCACCAATTGGACAGGCGTCATCTGATAGATATTGTCATTGATAAAACTTAAAAAAGAATGGGAAAGCTTATATTTTTCGATCGGCTCGAAAAAGTGATAATACACGTAATGCAGGTTGCTCGGCACGAAAAACAAGCGTCTGACGAAAATAGACGCCAAATAGAATGAGCCGAAAAAATGATAAACCAGGAGGCAGATCGACAATAACAGCGATGAGCCGAAAGAGATCACAAATAACAGGTTGTCTTTCAGCTTTGTTTTCTCGAATAGCTGAAACCCGATTAAAACCAGCGGGGCAAACAAAAAGCTTTTAAAGTTTGTCATCGAAAAGAGAAACACCTGCAGTACGATGAACAGGCCGGCCAGCTTGTACTTTCGTTTGTACATGGCCACAGCGATCACCAGCATGTTGATGACATGAGCCTGCCATGGAAGCAAATAAGCCAGCACTTGATTGTTTGTGCTGGCATACGCCTCCCGCACCTGATAAATTTCCATTAGGTTTAAATTAATGCGGCCTAATCCTCCCTGTGCAATTAACAATCCGTAAACGATAAGGGACATCCCGCCGATAATGAAAAACGTGACACTTCTGCCTTCCTCAAGCTGCACTAAGCGTATCTTCGAAAATAAGCTGACGATCAACATAATCATCAACAAAGAAACCGTAATGGCATAAATAAACGGCCGCGGCTGATTTTGCAGCCAAAACAATGCCGTTAACGGAATATACAATAAGACAATCATTAAATAGATGACTATTTTGCTGGGCGCTTTTTTATGCTCTAGCAAAGAAATAGCCGTCAGAAAAATAATTGAGGCTAATATATACGACTCAAACATTTTTGGAAAAGATTCATATAGAATAAAGCCTTCATAGGCAAAAATGGGATGAATAATTGCCGTGTAACTGTATTCCAAGAGAATTTTTAAAGCAATTAAAGAAATGAACGTTACGATTTTTGTCTTTATAATGTATCGCTCCAAGCAATGAGTATATTTATTTAACTGCGTATGTGATCGTTATCCCGGCTAATGTGAAAGATAGAAAATAAATATAGGCTGTAAAAAAGCAATTCATGAATGGAGTATACGAAAACAACGCCTTTGATATTTAAATAGACAGAGCTGGCCCAAAGCACAGAAAGCGTTGAGATGGCTCTTATTCCTTGAATCATTGAAAGCAGCTTCACCTTTTGCTTCACAAAAAATACAACACTGAGCGGCGAAACAACGAATTTTGCATAATAGCCGAAAGCCAGAATTTGCGAAAGCTCTCCCGCCATGCGCCACTTTTCGCCGAATACAAGGGCAAACCCCCACGGGCCCGCGATAACAAGCAGCACAACAGGAAGAATGCCAATACCTGCAAGCAGGAGGAGCACTTTCTTTACTACAGGCAAAAAGGATCGGCCTTTGGCATGCAGTTCAGCAATCTCACTTAGAAACACTTGGGCCACCGAAGCTGAGATTAGAGAGATCGGCATCGCCGCCACCCGGATGGTTAAACTGTAAAAACCGACAATAGCCTCCGAAAAAAAGCGCATTAAAATAAAGACCGGCGCTTGGACAGCCATGTTGTCAAAAAAAGCCGAGGTGCTGTTGTACAGCGGGTAATGCTTGTGCTGCGCCGCCGTTCTCGCCAATGACCGGGCCTTATACTCGCGAAGATTAAATAAAAAACCAATCTTTTTGACCCTCGTTTGATAGACGTTTGAAACGGCATAGCCGAGGACATTCGCTAGAATCAGCCCGGCCGACTGCAGCCCTGTGAAGCCAAAAGCAATGGAAGCGCCGCTGGTGACAGAGCTTCGGAGCACCTTCCCTTTCGAAAGCACCCCGAATGCCTTGTACTTATTCAAGTAATAATTCAGCCCTTGGGAAATTCCCATGACAAGAAGCGTGAGCGGAATATATAACAAGAGCGAGGACGCCCCCTCTAGCTTGAATAAACGAATAATCGGTTCATAGAAAAGTTGCTCCGCCGCCAGCAGCAGGACAGCAAAGAGTGTGGAGAAAACAGTGACGACCTTGAATAGCTGCTGGCTCTCTGCTTCTGTTTTCACCGTATTAATCGCAAACTCATATCTGCCTGTCGTATAAACGATCAGTAAAGCACAAACAGACAAATAAAAGCTGAAATAACCGAATTCCTCCGGGCTGTAGATCCTTGTGAGGACAGGTGAAGCCGCAATATTGATTAATTGGGCAAACAATGTAGCGGAAAACAACGCCGCAAAGTTTTTTAGAAATCTATTGGAATGTATTCTTTGTACTACGTTCATCACAGGCACTTCCCTGATTATTTACAATTTTAGATAGTTGCTCTGTTCCTTGTTTCGATAAGTATTGCGGGTATCAAATATAGCCTGTGATTTTTTCATGATCATCTCGTAATCAAACAAGCTGTGATTCGTCGCGATGACCGTCAAGTCCGCTTGCTCAAGCAGCTCCTCTGTCAATCGGGCCGTTTGATACAGCTTCCCCTTCAGCTTGAATTCCTGCACATGCGGATCGGCCACTGTCCAGCGTGCGCCGGCTTGGGTCATCTTTTCAAGAATAGGCAGCACCGGTGACTCCCGGTAATCATCAATATCCTTTTTGTAAGCTACACCTAATACAACAACGTTGGCATCCTTGAGCGCTTTTCCCTGTTCGTTCAGAATTTCCATGCAGCGCTGAATCACGAATTCCGGCATGCTGTCATTGATTTCCCCGGCTGTTTCAATCAGCTTCGTATGATAGTTATATTCGCGCGCCTTCCAAGTCAAGTACCACGGATCAATTGGAATGCAGTGGCCGCCGAGCCCCGGTCCCGGATAGAAGGCCATGAATCCGTACGGCTTCGTTGCCGCCGCGTCAATCACTTCCCACACATCTATGCCCATTTTGTTGCACAAAATCGCCATTTCATTAGCCAGGGCAATGTTGATATTGCGGAAGGTGTTCTCAAGCAGCTTTTCCATTTCAGCAACGGCCGGGCTGGATACTTCATGGACATCTCCTTCCAGTACAGAGCGGTACATCGTAGCAGCCACCTGTGTACAAGCATCAGTCAGGCCGCCAACGACCTTTGGCGTGTTCTTGGTGTTAAAATCTTTATTGCCGGGGTCTACCCGTTCCGGGGAGTACGCAAGGAAAAAGTCTTGTCCGCATACAAGGCCGCTTTCTTCAAGAATCGGCTTAATCAATTCTTCTGTCGTTCCGGGATAAGTCGTGCTTTCCAGGACAACCAGCGTTCCTTTTGTCATGTGCTTGGCGATCGCCTTAGCAGAGTTTTGCACATATTCCATGTTCGGCTGTTTATAAACATCAAGCGGCGTCGGCACACAAATGGCCAAGGCATCCACTTCTCCGATAAATGAATAATCGGCCGTCGCCTTTAATTGGTCTGACTGGACAAGTTCCTCCAGGTCGGCCGCTACTACGTCACCGATATAATTTTCCCCGCGATTGACCTTTCTGACTTTTTCCTGCTGCACATCAAATCCAATAACCTGGTAGCCGGCTTTTGCCTTCTCCACCGCCAGCGGCAGGCCCACATAGCCAAGGCCGACCACCCCGACGATAGCTGTTTTGTTTTTCAATTTGGCAATTAGCTGTTCTGCTGTGTTAGTAATCGTTTGTGTTGTCATAAATACTCCCCTTTACATGCATACTTTGACAGGCTTCAGATAGATTGGTTCATTTCTGGCAGCTGATTCATAAAAAGCAAGAACAAGTCCCAAGGCTGCCCGGCCATCTTCTCCGGTGACGGCCGGCTCGAGGTCTTCTTTGATGGCTTTCATCATGTTTTCCATAATGCACTGGTGGCCAGGCTTGCCCCACGGGTCAGCCTTGACCTTGTCTAAGATCTCCTCGGTCTCTTTCTCCGACATCCCTTCAACGGTCAGGCATTCAAAATAAAGGGCATTCGGCCCGCCGATTTTCACTGTGCCTTTCTCTCCAAATATAGTAATCGACTCTTCAAAGTTGCTTTGATAAACGGTAGTCGAGGTCTCCACTACTCCGATCGCTCCCGATTCAAAACGGATCAGCCCGGTTGATACGTCTTCCGCTTCGATCTCTCGCAGGCGCGTCGCTTCCATACTGAAGATTTGTTCCGGCTGTCCCATGAACCAGAGCAGTAAATCCAAGGTATGGATCGCCTGGTTCATTAACACGCCGCCGTCGTATTGCTTAGTGCCGCGCCACGGCGCCTGATCATAATATTCCTGGTTCCGGTTCCAATTAACTGTGGCGTTCACATGGCTGATTTTCCCCAATAGGCCCTGGTCCAGGATACGCCGCAGCTCCTGCACAGCCGGACGGAATCGATTGGGATGCACAACGGCCAGCTTCACGTTATGCTCCTTGCAGGCGTAAATAATTTGATCGGTTTCTTTCAAGTTCATTGCCATCGGTTTTTCCAGGATAATATGCTTTCCCGCTTTCGCCGCTTCCTCTGCCAGCGGCGCATGAAGGCCGCTCGGCGTACAAATGCAGACAATATCAATCTCTTCTCTTTCCAGCATCTCGGATAGCTCAACAAAGGGAGCCGCGCCATACACCTCCGTGTAATACTCCATCGCTTTAGGTTCTTTATCGCAGACAGCTACAAGCTGTGCTCCTTGTATATCCTCGATCGCTCTCGCATGTTTTTTCGCAATAAAGCCACAGCCTACAATGGCAAAGTTCATGACTAAACCCCTTCTTTCTATATTAGTAGCCCGCTGACTTCCTTCATCAGGCGCTGTAATCCATCTTTGGCATTAGCAATTTCGATTAATTCTTTTTTCAGCATTCTGTTGCTTTTGGAAGGCAGCGTGTCAATAAATTCCCACAGTACCTCCGGCTCCACTTGGGCTGCTTTGCCGACATGGATTTTCGGAAACACCTGATTCGGGTGAATCTCATTTTTGTTCAGCAATTCTTCGTACATTTTTTCACCCGGACGGATACCGGAGAACTTAATGCCCACTTCTTCTATGCTGAACCCTGATAATTTGATCAGATTTTTGGCAAGGTCCACGATTTTGACGGGCTCGCCCATATCCAATACGAAGATTTCTCCCCCTTTGGCAAGTGCCCCCGCTTGGATCACGAGCCTGGATGCCTCCGGAATGGTCATGAAGTACCTGGTCATATCAGGATGAGTGACAGTTACGGGTCCACCGGCTTGAATTTGCTTTTTAAATAAAGGAATGACGCTTCCCCTTGAGCCAAGGACATTTCCGAACCGGACAGCCACAAACCGCGTCTCGCTTTCTTTATCCAGCTGCTGAATAATCATCTCTGCCAAACGCTTCGTTGCCCCCATCACATTGGTTGGATTGACCGCCTTGTCGGAGGAAATAAGCACAAATTTATTGACACCCGCCGCACTGGCGGCTTCTGCCAGATTCTTTGTGCCGAAAATATTATTTTTCACGGCTTCCTGCGGATTGTGTTCCATCAGCGGAACATGCTTATGGGCAGCCGCGTGGTACACAACATCCGGCCGGTACTCTTCCATTACATGAAACATCCGCTCCCGATCCTGAATGTCGCCAATAATGGGAATGATTTCAATGCTCCCCTTGCAGCGGTTGCGCAATTCCAAATCAATTTGATAGATGCTGTTTTCTCCATGACCGACTAAAATGATTTTCCGGGGCTGAAACGTGCTGATCTGGCGGCAAATTTCCGAACCGATCGATCCGCCCGCCCCTGTCACCAGAATCGTGCGGCCGGCCGCATACTCGGCAATACTTTCAATATTCAGTTCCACCGGATCGCGTCCAAGCAAATCCTCCACTTGAACTTCGCGAAATTGGCTGACTGATACACGGCCGGTAATTACATCTTCAATCAGCGGCATGATTTGTACTTTCGCGCTCGTCTTGGCACATTGCTTGTAAATATGCTGGATTTCAGAACGCTTCAATGAGGGAATAGCGATAATAATATGGTCGATCTTCCATTGCTTGACCAGCCTCGGAATATCCGCTGTTTGTCCGGCTACTGTGATTCCATGGATTTGCAGCCGCTGCTTGTTATGATCATCATCCACTAGAGCTACCGGACGAAAATCTGCATCGGTATGGCTGAGCAGCTGCCGGACGACCATCGAGCCGCCGGAACCTGCTCCTACAATTAACGCTCGCTTCTTTTCTTTATCCCGAGCAATAAAGTGATTGCGGTACAAGCGCCAGGAAAAGCGGGAGCCGCCGATGAGCAGGATGTGCAGCATCCAGGTAATTAAAAGAACCCGGACGTAAATATCCTGAAAAGCAACCAGCTGGACGATAGCTGTGACAAGGACTGATAACGTCACAGCCTTCACAATGGCGATCAATTCATGGACACTGGCGTATTCCCAGGCTTTCTGATAGAGCCTGTAAAGAGCGGCAAACAAATGATGACTGATTAAAAGCGAAATCGAACTGACGGCCAGTGTTCCCGCATTGTAAATGTCAATGTAAGGGTGCAGCAGGAAATAGCCGATATAAATGGAAAACAAAACAATAGCTGAATCAAGCGCAGCTAAACAGGACAGCCTTTTTTGGTACGTCAACAATATTCACCTCTCTCAGTTTTCAAAAGTCATAGTGTTATGTAAAAACAGCTAATAGAAAACCACTTAGAAAAATGAGCTTTTATTAGCTGTCTTCGCAAAACTGCCTAAAGACTAACTGATTAGCAGAGAAAAAAACGGGCATCTAACCCACCCTCACACTGCACCACTGACGACTCGCGTCTAAGGCCCGGGATCACCCAAGCCCACAGTACAGCCGAGTGCCTCCGTTGATAACGGTCAGGAGACATCACCAGCTTTCAATAACGAATGTATTTTTAGTACTTTTTTCGTATATTTATCCATTCATTTCCGCGAAAAAGAAGCTGGATGAAATCCTGCTATGTAGAAGTTAGAAAATGCCCAAAAGCTTCTTCTTTTTATGAATTTTCTCCGGCGGCTCTTTATGAAGGTGTTCTCCGCTGACAAGCAGCTTTGCATTTTCCTGAAAATAAAACACATGGTCATCGCCTAACTTGTTGGCCAGACGTGTATAGGCTTCAACCATTTTAAATGAACGGCTGCTAGTATTATGAGCATCCGAAGCCAGCAAATGAGCTAAATTGGCTTCAATGAGCTGCTCGGTAAAGTGCTGGATTTTCCTGCCGAACTTTCCGATATAGGAGGCAGCCGTAACCTGAGTGGCTGCCCCATTCTTAACGAGAGAGTACAGCCGATCCGGCTTCTGTATAAATTCGCTGTTGCGCTCCGGATGAACGATTACAGGCAGGATGCCTTTCATTTGAATGTCATAGAATAGCTGTTCCGTGTAATGAGGAACAGTACTGGAAGGAAATTCGATAAAAAGGTAAGGAGACGTTCCGGCAATCGTAAGAAGCTCTCCTTTTTCATAGTCTTCCAGCAGCTCTCCATACACCCGGATTTCTTGTCCCGGCAGTATATCCACGTTCACATCAGCCTTTTTTAACTCTTCATTTAAATGCTCAACGCTCGCTAATATATCTGCTTTTGTATTTTCATATGCACCATTTTTATGGTGAGGAGTAGCTACAATACAGGTAATCCCTTGTTGCTCTGCCTCTTTCGCCATGGCAAGACTTTCTGCAAGCGTAGAAGCCCCATCATCTACACCAGGCAATATGTGGCAATGAAGGTCAAGCATGCTCTCATCTCCTTCTTTTTTACTTGACAAACAATGAAAAAAATCACATAATTATCCTAGTAGGATAGATGTGTATTTACTGTTTTTTTGTGGTTCGCAGTTTGAAATACTACTTGTTTCCATAATAATAGTAATGATTTGTTTCTTTTGCTTTGCGGTTATTTAATACAACGCCTAGTAGTTTAGCCTTTGCCGCCTGCAGCAATTCCTTTGCTTTAACGGCATTGTCCACTTCTGTTTGGCCGCTGTTCACAACGAACACCGTTCCATCACATTGATTCGCCAGAACTTGGGCATCAGTGACCGCTAACACGGGCGGTGTATCGAAAATAACGAGATCGTATAAACGTCGGGCTTCTTCAAGAAACTCTGCCATCACACGGGAACCTAGCAGCTCAGCCGGATTTGGCGGAATAGGTCCTGAAAGCAGTACAGAAAGATTTTGCATATCCGTTTCTTTCACAGCTGCAGAAATGCTTTTCTGCTTGGCCAACACATTGGTCAGTCCAATTGTATTTGTGAAATTAAACGTATAATGCATCGTCGGCTTCCGCATATCTGCATCTACTAACAACACATTCTTCCCCTGCTGGGCAAAGACAATAGCCAGATTAGCGGCTGTTGTGGACTTTCCCTCTCCGGGACCTGCAGAAGTGATGAGCAAGGATTGTATGTCACGATCCACCGCGGAGAAGAGGATATTTGTCCGAATCGTCCGGTACTGCTCAGAAATAGGCGATTTCGGGTCCACGTTAGTGATTAACTTCCGTTTCGTCTGTCCAAGCGACTTATGTTTCTGTTTTTTAAGAACCAATCGTTTCACTCCTTACAACAGCTTTTTTCCCTGCATAGCCATGACTTTTTCCTTTGCTTGCCTCATCAATGATTGTCACGCTCCCAAGCACGGGAAGATCAAGCAATTTCTCAACATCCTGCTCATTCTTTACTGTGTTATCCATATATTCAAGTAAGAAGGCAAGAGCAATGCCCCCCATTAACCCAACCACTAGAGCAATCACAATATTCAGCACAGGCTTAGGTTTCACAGGCGCTGCCTTTCCGGTTGCTTCTGCTTTAGCCAGTATACTGACATTATCCACATTCATAATCTTAACAATCTCGCTTTGAAACACGCGGGCAGTCTCGTTTGCAATATCCGCAGCAATGGCCGGATCTTCATCCTGCACAGCCACATTAACCACCTGTGAGTCCTTTTCATTTTGAACGTTAATCTTTCCATTTACCTCTGCCGCCGTCATATCCAAATCAAGATTCTGAACGACTTTTTCCAAAATAGCCGGACTTTTAATGATCACGTTATATGTATTGATTAATTGCAGGTTTGTTTGCACCTCAGCTGGATTGTATAGCTGCTGTTCAGACTTTGCCTGATTGACAAGCAATTGGGTCGACGCCTGATAAACAGGGCTAAGCACAAAATAACTGATGATTCCGCTGGCCAAAGCTGTCGCAAACGCAACCAGCAATATAAGCTTGAATCGTTTCTTGAGTGTAGCTGACAATTCTCGTAAGCTGATGGTTTCCTCCATAAAATCCTCCTCAGTCGTTGTCGAAAACAGAATGAATTATGGAAATTATAGCACAAGAAGAATATACTTCCATAAATGTAATTTAATATTATAAAAAGTTAACATTGCTGTAATAGTCGCTTTAAAAATTACATATCCGCCACTTTCCCCGGAAACTGATCCAACCACCGCCATTCTGCTTCTCTTCTAATCTAGCCGCCTATGCATCTTTGATTTCTTGGCGCTTCCCTTTCTGTCCCATCTGCCCGACGATAAGCTGGCTGATGGAATGAGAGCTGGCCTTTTTATTGCAAGGGGCTTGTCCTTTTCCGCTGCCTCCCTGCAAATGTTCATATGGATTGCATAGTGAATAAAGCAAACTAGCTGTAAAAATATATAAGTATCTTGCTCAACATTATTGTTGCATTTAAACACAAACTTATAAATAGTTATATAATACCAATTTATAAATGTATTACTCGTGTAACTATTATTTTCCACAAGGCATGTTATACTACTAAAAGATTAATTGGTGGAGGATGGTAATTGCATGAGAACATTCATTAAGATTGCTTTGGCCGCTTTACTCGTCATGATGATCGGTGTCGGAGCTGCCCTTTATTACTTCGTAAATGTCAAAGAGTATGATGTTGAAGACCAAGATGTGGACAAAATCACGCAAAAACAATATAGCCTGAAGCTGCCAGATGATACTCCCCTTCCCGAAGGAGTCAAGAGAGACAAGGATGGAAGTGTGTGGATTGACAAAAACGGCCATTACATACTGGAAAACGGGGAAACGGTCGACCCTGAAACATGGATGGCTGAAAATAACCAGCCAGAGCAGAAAAAACCCACCGAGACATCAGATAAAAAAGCAACAGTTGAAGAGATAAAAAAACGGTACGCCCCTACATTCAGCCACTTGGAGGGACAGGCTAAAACCCAATTAGGCGCTTTAGTCGGAAAAGCCAAAAATGAATATACCGACAAAGCGGCAAAAGGCGAAAAGATTAATCCCGCTTATTTCTATCAAAAATATACAGACGCGGCGGATACTGTCGAAGCCAAAACAGATGCCGCCTTTAATACCGTCTACAAATCACTGCAGAACGACTTAAAAAAGAACGACTATAGTCCGTCCCATGCTCAATCATTTAAAACTAGCTATGAAAAGGCGAAAAAAGAGCAAAAAGATCAACTGCTGAAAAAAGTGACCGGCAGCTTGTGATTGCTGAACCCGATAAGGGGGCTACTCTCGATATAGAGATAGCCCCCTTCTTCTATGATCTGTCAGCTGTCTTAATCGCATGCATAACTGGGTCTTGCTCTTGAAAAAACCAAAAAAAGAAGGGCCAGCCCGGATACTTCAAAAGTATCGGAGGCTGGTCCTTCTTTTTAATCGTCGCTCAAAATGCCGATGACGCGAAGCAGATTGATAAACAAGTTGACAAAGTCTAAATACAGGTTCAGCGCCAAAAGCGGAACCATCTCGCTTGTAATGGTCATACGCTTCATTTGGTTAAAGTCGTACATGACATACATCGAAAACAGCACAGTGCCGATGATGGAATAAACCAGCATCGCCGTCGAAGAAAACGGCCAGAAGAAGTTCATAATCGACAGCGTAATCAGCGCTAATAAGACGGTAAGCAGCAAGCCGCTTAAGAAAGACAAGTCTTTTTTCGTTTTTGTGCCGACAACCGCCATAGCAAAAAATACAACGAACGTGGAGGCTAAAGCCCCAAGAACGACTTGTGCGCCGGAAGTCATTAAATAGTAGGAAACAATCGGGTAAGTCGTCACGCCTGACAAGAAACTAAATGCATACAAGAACGTGTAGCCGACTGCTTTTCTTCTGCGCAGGAAGAATGCGCCTACCAGCAAGAGAATTTCCAGGATAGCAAGCGGCAAAAACAGCGCCGGCGGAACAACCGTACCCACGCTCATTCCAATCACCCCGACTCCGAGTGACAGTGCAAACGCCCGCAACACCGCATTCAGATGATTAGGATTGGACGTTTCAGGTATTGTATAAGATGACATCTTCTACTCCTCCATTATTGATTTAGTAACCTATACGCACGGATGCGCAAAAGGTTTCAAAAAAGAAGCAGGAAAAAATTTTTATTTTCCCTGCCTCTCGAACCATTTTTACTGCAAGTTCAAATGATCTTTGAAGATGCTGGACACTCTGTCCCGCTCTTCATCTGGCACTAAATAATAATAAACGCCGTCGATCTTCTGGCCGGTTCCTTCTATTTGCTCTTGCTTCATGTTGTTTCTGGCACCGGCATAATGCTTTTGAATATCCATCATTTCATCAACCGATACATTCGTCTGCATATTTGATTTCAGCGCGCCCAGGATATCATTGTACTTCCACAGCGACTGCATGCTCGCTCCTTTATCAAGAATGCCTTCAATGACCTGGCGCTGACGGGCTTGGCGGCCGAAGTCGCCTTTTGGATCCTCTTTACGCATTCTCGTATACTGAAGCGCTTCCTCTCCGTTTAAGTGAATCGTCCCTTGCTTGAAGCTCTGTCCGCCGTAAGAAAAGGCAAATGGATTATCTACTGTGACGCCGCCAACAGCATCCACGAGGTCTTTAAAACCATCCATATTCATTTCCACATAGTAATCTACCGGAATATCCAGAAACTCTTCCACGGTTTTGGCTGACATATCCACCCCGCCGAAGGCATAGGCATGGTTAATCTTGTCCTTTTTGTTTTTGCCGGCAATATTGACACGCGTGTCCCGCGGGATGCTCAGCATTTCAACTGAGTTTTCCTTCCCATTCACAGACATGAGAAGCATCGTATCCGAACGGCCTTTATCCCCTTCCCGTTCATCTACACCAAGAAGCAATACCGTAAACGCCTCTTTGTTTTCCAATGATACTTCCTTCTTACGCTTATCCGACTTTTCGAGCGCTGATTTATTCACAATATTATCAAGTGCGTTATTAAATGAAGAATATAAACGAAAGGCGAAAATCGCTCCGATGACCAGTAAAATCAGCAATATAATGCTTAAAAACTTCCTTTTTTTCCGCTTTTGTCTTGTCCTGCTTCTTTGCATTGTTTCCATTCTCCTTTTCAAAATCCCCACGTACAATGTACTACTTTATTAGATTATCATGTAATAGGTATTTAGCAAGAAAAAAGAAGGGAAATGCTTAAAATTCCATCTAATTTGTTTGATAATTCTTTTTATTAACTCTTTTCACTTTACTTATTTTAGAACCCGTCGATATACATAGTAAAATATTCATTTGGAGGAAATTTTTATGAGATCGAGAGAAGGAAAGCTCAGCACTAAGATCACCTTGCCTTTATTGGCGGCCATGCTGCTGATTCTGATCGTCACGACTATTATATTGTTCAAAAATACAAAAATGACAGTCGAGCAGACAATCTCTAACTTCAGCATCAACACAGCCAAAAACATTGCCGCCGGTTTGGATACTGACACGTTTGAACAATTCCTGAACAGCCCTTCGGAATCCGCAGAGTACTGGAAGTTGCGGGAACAGCTCGGAGACTACCAGACAAAGACAGGCGCCGCCTATGTATACATATTGAATGAGAAAAACAAAAAAATAACCATTCTTGTCGACGGTTCAGCCAAAGACGCAGAGGATGCCGCCGAAATCGGCGCACCGACCACCGGCACGTCATTTGCCGATGTGGAGCCTGCAATCAAAGGCGGATACTCATCAACTGGCATCGTGGATGATCCGGAGTACGGCAAATACTTATCAGCCTTTGCCCCTATCAAAAACAAAAATAATGAGATCATCGGCCTATTGGGTGTCGATATTATGGCGGAGGATGTGGGTGCCATCCAAAACAACGTCATTTCCCAGTCACTTCCGGTCTATCTGGCTGTCCTGCTGCTCCTGATTGCCGGTTCCAGCGTGCTGTTATTCTTCTACACGAAAAAACGGCTGGCTCCGCTGTCCGTCATCTCCAAGACGGCGCGCGAAATCCAGGACGGCGACCTGGAAAAAGCCGAACAGCTGATTGACAGCCTTGCCGTGAAAGGAAATGACGAAATCAAGCACGTCGCCGATTCTTTCCAGAGCATGACACATCGAATCAAAACCTTGCTGGCCCACATTGCCGATATTTCCGACCATCTCGTTCAGACGTCTGATCAGCTGGCATCGGATGTGCATTCTGCCAAGGGGTCTAACCAGAACATTTTCGTGAAAATTGACCATATCGCTGACGGCAGCCGGACCAACCTGCAGCAATCCGAGGAGTCGGTTACCGCCATGGAGGAAATGGCGATCGGCATTCAGCGAATTGCCGATTCTTCTGCCAGCGTCTCAGAGTCTTCGAATGATGTGACAAAAACCGTAGAGAAAAGTGATGAGGATATCTCGAAAGTCATTGCCGAAATCCAAGAAGTAGAGTCTTCCATTACAGAAACGGCCAACAAGCTAAGGAGCATGATCGGCCAGGTGGAGGAAATCAGTCAAATCACAAAGGTCATCACCGACATCTCCAATCAGACCAACCTGCTGGCTTTAAATGCCGCCATTGAAGCAACACGGGCTGGAGAGCATGGAAAAGGCTTCGCCGTCGTGGCAGAGGAGGTCAGAAAGCTTGCCGAAAAATCGAGGTTTTCAGCGGAAGAAATTTCCCGCTTGATTACTGGCTTCACGGCCATTACCCGCACAGTCATCGTGGAAATGAATGAAAGCACAGCTAAAGCTCATAAAGGTACAGAGGCGGTCGAGCACACCGGAAAAGTATTTAACGGCATCCTCGACTCTGTCCAAAGGGTCAATGAAGAAATCCAAGAGGTGTCCGCTGTCACGGAGCAGCTCAGCGCCGGGTCGGAAGAAATCTTTGCCTCCTTGGAGCAATTCTCCCATATTACGAAACAAACGGCGAACGATACCATTGATGTAGCCGATGCTTCCAAAGAAGAATTAGCGCAAATGGATAAAATTGAAGAAACAACAAAATTACTGAAGCAATTCGCCGAGCAGCTGGAGCAATCCATCGCGGTTTTTAAATAGAAGAAAGAAGGATGATCGAACGGCTCTGCAAAGGGAAGAAGCTTTGCAGAGCTGTTTACTGTACACCCTCTCTAAGATCATGTTTAATATCTATCCTCCCCTCCTCATACACCGATCAGTGTTTTCTTCATCTGCCAGCCAAAATCGCAAGAATAAGCAAAAAATCGGGCATTTACCCGCGAATGAAGGCGAAAAAACAACTTTTCCTAAATATTCTTTACATTCAAATAGTAACAAAGTACTAATGTTGCTATAATAAAGAAGAGATGAATCAGGAGGAGGCTGTTTGAATGAAAAAAGTCGAAAACTACGAAATTTCCCTGAACACGATGGCGCTCATCGAAGAATTTCATCTGGAGTATAACACGATCATTTACGATGTAAACGGCGTGTATTGCACAAATCAGACCGTCAAATCACTGCTTGAGGATGCCTGCATGAAGCGGCTATCGACGTATGAGGGCCGGCTGAAATCGGTACGCAAGCTGCTGAATTACTCCCGTAAGACACCTTTGCTGATCTGCCCCCAAACCCAGCTCTGCGCATTCCCGCTAGCCTCACCGCAAAAGTACGGCTGCCCTTGGATCTTCGCCCACCACGTGCTGAGCCGCAGGAAAATAAATAAAGATCAACTAGCCGTTACCTTTCACAATGGGGCCTCTTTGTCGTTCAACTGTTCACTCGGGGTATTCGAGAAACAGCTGGGCCGCACCGCCAACTGCCTGCACTATTACCAGCGCATGATGTCCCGTACGAAACAATTAGAAAACTAATTTTTTCATCCAGCCTACATACTGCACGATCGGTTTGCTTTTACAGAAAGATAAAAAGAGATTTGAAAGCGTTTACAATTTAACTTTTGATTAGCAGGCAATGAAAGAGAGGAGCAGCCATCTTGCGGCTGCTCCTCTCTTCGCGCTTGACCGGGCGGCTAGCCTCCGCCCTTCAACTTCTTGCTGCTGTTCTCTCTTGATCCATTCCTTACCTCTGCATCTTGGTTACGATTCCTCACGGTGGTGGCGACTTTCATCGCACACACCCATCCATCAGCAATCGTTTTCCTCCGTTCCCCTGACTCTATTATATTACTCACCAGTAATATAGTAAAGCGCTTTTTCATCTTTTTATTCTCGCCGACTGCATGGTACCCGCTCAGAAAGTATGATAGGATACCGCTATAACAACCTGAGAGAAAGAGTGAACCAACATGGCCAAACCCGGAAGAAAACCCGGCTCAGACGGAGAAAAAAGCAGAGCACGGCTGTTGGCCGCTGCTGCAGCGGAATTTGCGTTAAGCGGTTATCATGAAACGAAAATCAGTGCGATTGTCAAAAAAGCTGGCGTCAGCCAGCCGGCCTTTTATCTTTATTTCGAAAGCAAAGAAGCGATCTTTCAGGAGCTGACGGACGCCTTTCGCGAGCAGCTGTTTACACACGTCCAAGCAAGCCTGCTGGCACCGGACATTCAGCACGCTTCTCTGGCCGATGCCATTGCTGCTGGAGTAGCGGGGATATTCAGCTTTTTCCATGAAAAGCCGCAGCTCACCCATATCGGCCTCTGTCTCTCCCCGGAAGCCGAAGCAATCAAGGAAGAACTAGCAAAACGCATTCAACTGAACTTGGAAAAAGAACAGCAAATGGGCTATTTTTCAGCCGATATCGATATGTCGATGGCAGCGGAAAGCCTGGTCGGAACGCTGGTGCACTTTGGCACCACCTCCCGTTTACAGAAAGAGCCAGCCGAACGGGCAAAAGAGTTTGTCCAGCTCTTTCTGAACGGCTTAATGAACCGGGAAGGCTGAAGCTTGAGGGCATGATCTTTATATAACCAGATAAAACCCCATGGAGATCTCTCTCCGCGGGGTTTTATCTGGTTGTTATCAAGCTCTTAGATCAGCCATATATCCTTTTGCATCCTCGCCTATTTTGTACCGGTGATCAGTCAGCCGGCTTGCAACATCTCACTCACCGTTCTGCCGCTTCTGTCCTGTGCTTACGAACCGGAAGACGGCTTAACGGGGTAGGCATAAATCACATAGCGGTCCGGCGCGGGGCCAATGTAACCAAACGGGTAGCAAGTTGACAGCGTCAAGACTTCTTCTCCTTGCGGGGCAATCACGGTGGTGTCATCCGCTTCCACAATCTTCGCTTCCCTCATCTCATATTCAAAGGTGCCATACGGCATATCGATGATAAAACGGTCTCCTTTTTCTAACTGGCCAAAATCTCTAAAGACGGTGTCCCGATGGCCGGATAGAAGAATTTGTTCCTTGTCGCCAGGAAATACAGTAGAAGAAAAGTGGCCTACGCCCTTTTTCAGCATTTCGTCTGCTGTTCCTTCGACAATCGGCAGGACTCCTTCGATCTTCGGAATCCGCAGCACACCGATTTCTTCATTTTCCTTCGGAGCGAATTGGGCCCTTTCATTCACCGGATGTTCCTCGTCAGCCACAAGCTGCTCGGCTTTTTGCAAAGAATCTTTTGCGCTGGCGCTATGTTGATAGAACTGGAAAAGAGACACAGCGGTGAACACGAGACCGATTAGAATCAATAAAAGGCTGGCAAAGTTTCTCATAAGACAACTCCTGACCAATGGCAGTACCAATCTTTCACCTGCTGCCGCGGTTCCTGGTTAAATTGCTCCGCCAGCATGCACGTCAGCCTCTCGTATTGCAGTTCAACAGAGTGGCGGTCCTGCAGCTTATCATACAGCTGCATCAGCATAAAGTAACTATCTTCTGTATAAGGATGTATTTCTTGGGCTCGATTGTACAGAATAACAGCCTGCGGATACTCCCGCCTGCCTACTAAAAACTGGGCTACATGTGTAATATGGTTCAGCCAAAGAGACCGCAGGCGTTCCTTCTCCCCTTCTGACCAAAGGTAGCCGCAATCCTCCAAGTAATTTCCTTCATACAGATCGATCAGCGCCTGATGTTCTTCCAGCGTAGCCGGCGTAATCGGAGACAAGGAGGCTATTCCTTTCTCCCACTCCTCGACATCCAGCTTCACTTCATTTAAATCAAGAACATAGTAGTTATCATGACTGGCAATATTTATATGAATCCCCAGTGATTTAAGCGTCTTCCGGATTTGATAAATGGTTGTATATAATTGGGTAAATCCTTTGGACTCGTCCGTTTCCGGCCAAAACAAATCCAGAATAATATCTTTGCGAACAGGCTTTTGGCGGTGATGAAGGAGAAAAGCAAATAACTCCTTCGCTTTCGCTGTTCTCCATCGAACATCAACTGTATGAAACTGATCAAGACCGGGCTGTTTAAACTGCAAAGACTGAAAGCAGCAAACCATAGGAGCGGATGAAGCTGGCTGTTGTTCTGCCGTATCTAACTGAAAACGGCGAACGGTTTCAGCTAAACGCTCCCGCTTCACTGGCTTTAAAAGATAGTCCACCGCATGTAATTCAAAGGCTTTCACCGCATATTCACTATAAGCCGTCACAAACACAATATTTATTTGCGGCCATAAACGGACCACTTTTTCGGCCAATTCGATTCCGCTTAATTCCGGCATCTCCACATCAAGAAAAACGACATCCGGCTGATTCTGTTCGATCCACTGGAGGGCATGATGGGGATTGCTGTATGTACCAATGACGTCGATTCCCTTGATTTCTTGCAGTAGCTTTTCAAGATGAGCCAGAATTAGCGGTTCATCATCGACTAACACTGCTCTCATATCGTCTCCCCCTTTTCCTTATAGTACAATCTTCCTCGTTTATAATATAGTTAACATTTCTTCTTTAACTTGTAAAACTAAAAAATGCATCGTCTGAACAAAAGGGCTGCCCTTCCAAGTATTGATGCATACTTTTTGGACAACCCTATTGCCGGTCTTAAGTTATTTTTTTCTTCTGCGCATGAACACACCAGCAGCAATCGCTGCAAACCCTATTATGCCATAGTTGAACATGGCTGTGGCTGTGCTCGGCAATGTTTTTCCATTCCCCTGACTGCCGCCTGCAACTGGCTGAGCTCCTCCGCCTGAGTTGACCGATGTAACTGGTGTTCCTTGGCCGCCCCATGTTCCCGGGCTGACCGGTGTCACCGGTGTTCCCTGACCGCCCCATGTTCCTGGGCTGCCCGGTCTTCCTGGACTGCCTGGTTCTCCTGGTTTACCCGGTTCTCCTGGCTCTCCCGGTTTACCCGGTTCTCCTGGCTCTCCCGGTTTACCCGGTTCCCCTGGCTCTCCCGGTTTACCCGGCTCTCCTGGTTCTCCCGGTTTACCCGGCTCTCCTGGTTCTCCCGGTTTACCCGGCTCTCCTGGCTCTCCCGGTTTACCCGGTTCTCCCGGTTCTCCCGGGCTGCCTGGATCTGCTGGTTTCTTTTTATTTTCTGCTACGATAGCAATCTTTTCTTTCTGGCTGAATTCTATCTTAAATGGCAACGGTTTATCATCTAGCTTATAGCCTTGCGGCGCTTTCTTTTCAACAAACTGATAGTTGCCCGGTTTTAAATGGTCAACCGTCAGCTTGCCATCTGCGTTGGTGGTTAAGCCTTTCCGCAGCGGGATTCCTTGGTCGTTCTGCAGGTCAAACTCGGCTCCTTGCAGTGTTACTTTATGATTGTCTTTATCGACTTTTGTCAGTTCAATAGAGCCAGTTATTAATTCATTGGCCACTTGAACCTTCAAGATGACTTTCTGGCCTTTTTCAATCGTAAATTTGATTGGCGTCTTGTCGAGCTGATAATGCTCAGGTGCCTTCATCTCGACAAACTGATAGTCGCCAGGCTTTAACTGCTTGACAATAAGCTTGCCGTCCGAATTGGTGGTTAAGCCCTGCTGCAAGGTGTTGCCTGCTGCATCCTGCAGCTCAAACTCAGCTCCTTGCAATGTCACTTGATTGTTGTCTTTATCCACTTTGATCAATTCGACGGACCCTGGAGTCAACGCATTCTCCATCTGCTTCACGATGGCTTCCACTTGGCCTTTTACAATCGTGAATTTGATCGGCGTTTCGTCCAAGTCATACCCGAACGGCGCCTTCGTTTCAACTAATTGATAATCGCCGGGCTTTAAGCCATTCACAACCAGTTTTCCTTCTTTATTCGTCTCGAGCCCTTCCCGCAACGTGTTTCCTTGCGAATCCTGCAGTTTAAATACAGCCCCTTCAAGTGTTAACTGATGGTTGTCTTTGTCTACTTTGATCAACTCGACCGACCCTGTCGACAATTCGTTCTCTGCTGTCACAGCAACGGCTGCCGTTTGCCCTTTTTCAATTGTAAAAGCAACGGGCGCAGTGACTAGCGAGTAGCCAAACGGCGCTTTCGTTTCAACCAATTGATAGTTGCCCGGCCGCAAGTTGTCTATGCGAATCTTGCCTTGTTCATCAGTTGTCAGCTGTTCCTGCAAGACGTTTCCTGCTTCATCCTGAAGCTTGAATGCCGCTCCGGCAAGCGGGGCCCCTTGATGATCTTTGTCGACCTTCGTTAACTCCACTGAACCCGGAATCAGTTCATTTTCAGCTGTCACTTTCACAGCTTTCACGTCTGCTTCTGTCTTGCTTCGTTCAATAGTAAACTCGATTTCTTTTGTATTTAACTGATAATGCTCAGGTGCTTTCGTTTCAATAAATTTGTATCTTCCCGGCTTCAATTGATCCACCGCAATCTCGCCGGCTGCATCAGTTGTTAACTGGTCTTTGATGACATCGCCTTGTTCATTGACCAGCTTAAATTCTGCACCGGCCAATGTTAAGGAAGGCTCAGCTTTATCCACCTTGCTCAGCACGACTTTTCCGGTAATCAGCCGGTTTTCCGCCCGCACTTTCACCGTGGCGGTTTCGCCTTTTTTGATTTCAAATGAAAGCGGCGTTTCATCTAATTGGAACTCATCAGGCGCTTTCGTTTCCACAAACTGATACTGTCCCGGTTCAAGATTGGTTACAGTGATCTTTCCGTCTTTATCAGTGACCAGCAGCGGCGCGACAACTGAGCCATCTGCCTGAAGCAGCTTAAACTCTGCGTTCGCTAATGCTTCACTCGGATCGTCGCCATTTACCTTCATGAGCTCCGCCGAGCCTAGTTTTAAGTTTTCCGCGGTAACTTTGACGACTTCTGTTTGTTTATCGGCAAGCGTAAACGGAAGCGGGCTGTCGGATTTTTGGTAGCCTGCCGGCGCCGTTAATTCGATAAATTGATAATCGCCAGGCTTTAATCCGTCTTTGAAAATTAATCCCTGCTCATCAGTTGTCAATTCTTCGATGGTCTGATATTTATCGTTTTCTTTTTTCTGAAGCGCAAACTTGGCCCCAGCTAATACAGCTCCTGTTTCTTTGTCTATCTTCTTTAATTGAACGGCGTGAATGATTTTCTTATTCTCGATCGTTACTTTAGAAAGATCCGCCTCCACCTGCACGACTTGCCCGTTCGGAATGGTCGTCACGTATCCTTGGGGAACACCGGTTTCTTTCAAAATATAATCGCCATACAGCAAGTTTTTAAAGACGACTTTGCCATCTTCGCCTGTCGTGTATGTGCGGATCGCTTGTTTTCCTTCTTTGTCATAAAGGGTAAACTCTGCACCGGCTAACGGCTTTTGGTCCCCGGCATCCACTTTAGTGACTTCGAGGCTGCCTACTTTTCCGTCGATGCCGCCGCCGACACCCGCCAATTCTATTGCCTGCTTAATTGAATTATTCGTGTCCAGGCCTTTTGTTTCATCTCCAGTAAACTTTACATCGTTGCTGATACTTCCGTCGCCTTTAGACAAGATGTACGTGTCATATTCGAGAATGTATCCCCGATCGATCTTTTCTTTAGCAAAGGTGAGGGTGAACGTCTCCTGTCCTTCCTCGTTTTCAGCAAACTTCAGCGTATAGTCCTTTCCTTCGGTTAACAGTTGACCTTTTGCCAGTCCCGTTCGAGACGCGTCTGTTTCATACAGCTTAATCGAATCTTTGATCAATGACTGATTTTTACTCGGCGTGTCAGAAACCGATACGTTTGAGACAGCGGATTGAGCAAAGTTAATCGCGACATTCCAATTGACAATGCGCGGATTGTCTTCATTTTGTCCGGCGCTTTTGTTTGTGTATTCCCCGCCGTGTTTAGGCGAGACAGCAGCTGTTAAAGGGATGTCCTCTTGGTTGCTGCTCTTCACCACAGCGGTATTATTGTATTTTTTTGCAATTAACTTGTCGTTCAGGTCGGTGGCGTACGTAATTAAATAAGGCGTGTTAATGTCGCCAAGCTTCACTCTGAAGCCTCGTTCCCCATTAGGGCCTGTCATCGGTTCCACTGTATAACTGTCCGGCGCCAGCGCTTCTCCCTTCTCGTAGCCGTCTGCTCCTCCGGTCAGCTTCATGTGGTAGACCTTGACAGAATTGATGTCAAAATTCTGCTCGCCTTCAATAATATCCTCGACTTGGGCATCCTTAAGTGTGGCTTTGTTGTAATTGACGCCGATTTTCCAGTCGATGGTTTTTGTTTTCAGATTGTAGGAGCCGCCTTTAAATCCATTGGCCTTTGTATAGCGGTCTGGCTCAAATGTGGCGGTTCCTTCTTTTGTTTTCTCTTCCTCTGTTCCGTCCGGCTTCCAATTGATCACCGCTTGATTGCGGAAGTTGCCATCTTGAGCCGGCTCGGTTTGGTCAAAATTAATCGCTGTCGTATAAGCAATATGCACTTCTTTCGTAACCGGCTGCTTGAAGGTAAACGTTAACTTCCGGGTCCCTTCATCAAACGCCTTCGTATAATCCGTACCTTCTGTCAAGCTCTCTCCGCCATGGGTCACTTGAATATCCTGCGGGGTAAACCCTTTCGGCAAAGTGTCCACAACTGTGAGGTCTCTCATCACGTGTTCGTCTCTATTGATGACGAGTCCCCAGCCCGTTGTTTTCTCATCATAATTAGCGTTCTTATTATGGTACTTATAAAAGACACCCTGGTTCATCCATTGCGAACCTTTTGTTTCGTTGTTCGATTCATCCGTAATCTTATTTTCAACTAGGGTATCTTTCTCCACCCGATTTTTCGCTTTTGTTTGATACGTAATTTTATAAGCTTTGCTGATGTCTTGATTAAATTGGAATTCGAAGCCCGTGCTAGTTGGAGTGACCGTGTAATGGCTGAACGGTGCAGAGGGTTTTTCTTCTCCAGTGGCCGGGTCGATCTCCACTTCCGCTACTTCAAAGCTGCCTTCGATCAGTTCCTGGTTGTCGCCAAAGACATCTGTCAGCTTTGCTTTATCTTCGAAAATCAATTTTTCGTTGTAATTATATTTGACTTCCCACGTAATCGTTTGTGTTTTTGGATCGTAGTGAGCTGCCCTTTTTTCAAGGGGCTGGCCGCGTTTAACGCCGACAGAAGCCTCCGCCTCCAGCGGGTCTTTGCCTGGCTCTTTCAAGGCCGCCGTATTGGTGTAAGTGGTGCCGGCATCTCCTTCCGCCATCTCTGTTTCATAAACGATGCGGTAAGCCGAGTCAATGTTTCCTAGCTGCAGCGGGAAGGCTGAACCAAATTTAGTAGCATCAATTTCTTGTGTCCCGCTCTCATCTATTTCTCCATTGGCCTTCATCTGCAGCCGGTAGACTTTTAGCGACCCTTTTTTAAATTGGTGGCCGTCGCTGAGATGATCTTCAAGCGTCGCATCCGTCAGTTTTTGCAAATTCTTATTAAAATCCACCGTCCAGGTGATTGTTTCTGTATTGTAGGCTTTATTCGGCACGCCCCGTTTGTCAATTGCCGTCGCATCCGGGATAAACTTCACCGGAAACTCAATAGATGCTCCGCCGGACACAGGGAATGTAATTTCTTCTCCTTCTGCCGGACCTGCATAGTGTTGATCAAAGGCGGACCATAAATCAATATATCCGCTAATATCAGAATTGGTTTCAATGTTTTCATTGAACGTCATCACAATTTGACCGTTTTTGTTGACGATAAAGCTGCCAAATTCTGTGCCATCGGGTCCCTTCAATGGGGTAGCCTCCGGATTCGGCAAGACCTTAAACATCTTAGGCACGTCAATCGTATAAGTTGAACCTGCTCCGTAGTCATGGCCGTTTGGCAGGGCAAACAAATATTTGATCGCGACTTGAAACTGATCATACGGATTGGTTACTTCAATTTCCTGATCGGGCTCCAGCTTTTTCTCTGTCCCGTCTTCTGTCCGCTGATACAGCTCTACATTCGTGATGATGTTTTCCGTAATCGCTTCTGCTGCACGCGCCGCCCGTGTGGCTTTAGCGTCTGTTTCTTCAGCTGGCGCTGCCTGTTCACGGTCTTCTGCCGACAGGCTGGCTTCGCTTTCTGGCTGTTCTTCTTCAGCCTTTGCCGGGTCGTCTTCTAAGCCGCTTTCTGCTTCTTTATCCGCTTCCACGGCGGGCTCTTCTTCTGATGCCGGATCAGCTTCCGGTTCAAGCGCCACATCGATCACTTTCTCTGTTTCACCTAAAGAAAAAGGAATCGAAACCGTATCCTTTCCAGCCAGGCTTGCTTGGTTAAAGGCGGCAGCAATCGTTAATTTTCCTTGAGATTTGGGATTTGCCTCTGCCGCTTCATTGAACGTGATCGTGACAGTGCCGTCCGTTGCTGCTTCGAACGTCCCCACATTGATATGATCCGCCGTCAGGAGTGAGCCTTGCTGCCCGGATGGGACCTCAAGTTCGGAAGGAAGAGTAAATGAATACGTGTCTCCGTTTTGCACTTCTCCCCCGCTGATCGACCAGTCATATATGACCTGGATGGCTTGCTCCGCGCTCGCACGGTGCTGGTCATCCAAGACGGTTCCGCTGCTGTCCGTTAACAGAACGTCTGTCAGTATGCTTGCGTTTACTCCTTCTGCCGCTGCTGTCACCGGCAGCCCGATTCCGCTCAGGATCGAGTGCAGGAATAAAACAAGTATAAAGGCCGCAGCACTTATTTTCTTTCTCATATTATCCTTCTCCCTTATATCTTCATTTGCTTTCGCTCTTTTTGTTCAACAGGCGCGATTGTCATGCTGTCATCCAGCAAATTTCGACAATCCCGCTTCCAAGATAAACTGCTTAAATTTTACAACCCTCCTCTGAACAAATTCTGAACAAAATGAGTAAGAAACCGCTTGCTTTTTCATCCTTTCGTTTTAACGAGCAAATTCACGAAAAATAAGCCATTAGTCCTTAAAAAAGCTACTTTTTTATTTCCTTTTGCTTCATACAACTTACTTTTTAAGTTTTTAGTTCTAATTAACCAAGCAATTACGCACTTCAATCAACCTTTTTATGTAAAATTGTGCATGTAATCACCATTCCTGCTCCGTCGTACAGAAGGAGGGAGGAAAATTTTGTCGAATAGTTCTTTATAATGATGACAAAAAAAATTCTACTCACATGTACCTTATTTTTGATTATTCTGACGATCCCCCGCCTTCTTTGGCTCTACTTATATGTAGCTCCTGATCAGCCGCACGCTGTCAAGGGGACGTTAGACTTACGCCAGGGCGAGGTGATTAAAAAGCATTCCATACGTCTTGAAGGCGAGTGGGAATTTTATCCTGACACCTTGCTTACGCCTGGCAATGAAAAAAACAGCTTGCGGACACAATATATACGCATTCCCGGCGATTGGAAGACATCAACGGAGAACGTCCATACATATGGGTTCGGCTCTTACCGCCTGCGGATTCTGGTGGAACCCGGCAAAGACCGCATCTACGGCCTGCACCTTCCTGATGCTAATGTCTCTTCGAAAATATATGTAAACGGGAAGCCGTTGGGAGGGCAGGGAAAACCGGCAGAAAAACGGCAGCATTATACTCCATCTAATGCTCCTTACACCGCTTACTTCACAGCGGAACATACAAAGGAAATTGAGCTGGTCATTCAGGTGGCCAATTTCGATCATCCGCTGAAAGGCGGCCTTGTGGCTGCGCCTACCTTTGGCTTGTTGGAGCCTTTCGGCAAGCATCAGCGCTTAGCTGAGGATACTGTCCTGATCGCCTGCATCATTTACTTGTTCCATGCCGTTTACAGTGTGGTGTTATTCTTTGTCGGAAACAAAGACCGGCGGCTTCTCTACTTCGCGCTCGTCATTGTTTGCGCCGTGCTTGGCACATTAATCGGGGAAAACTTGCTGTTTCAGTGGCTTCCTCTTTCTTTTGAATGGGGGATAAAGGTCATTTGTTTGGCAGAGCTTCTGAGCGGCTATGTTCTCCTGCAATGCATCAAGCATTTGCTGCCGGATACGGTGCGCACCAAGTGGAGCAGAAGATATGCCATGCTGTGCGCTCTGCTAGCTCTTGCTATTCTCTGTTTGCCCGCTTCCTACAATCTGGTAGTGAAAGGATTCTACGAGATTGTGATGCTGGTCCCTTGCTTATTGGCGGTATTCTTCATGTACCGTGCGGCGAAACAGGTGGATAAAGACCGCATCTTCTTGCTGTTCTCCATCATCGCCGCAGTGAATAGCCTCGTCTGGCTGCTCATTACGAAAAAGCTGGCTCTCGATATCCTTTCTTACCCGATCGACCTTATCATTTCGTTGACTTTCTTTGCTGCGTACTGGTTCAAAAAGTACTTCCGTCTCCTCGATCAGTCACAGCAGTTGACGGGTGAGCTGCGGGAAGCCGACCAGCTGAAAGACCAATTTCTCGCCACGGTTGCCCGCGAAGTGCAACAGCCGCTGAACAGCATGCTGCACATTGCCCGGGCAGTGAAGGAACGAGAAAAAAGCAAGCTGGACAAAGCAAGCGCAGGCGACCTTGACTTTATGCAGACCATCGGGCAAGGCATGTTTGCCCAGCTCAGCGACCTAGTGGATTTGGAGCGATTGAAGGAAAACCGCCTGACTCTTTACCAGAAGGAGGTATCTGTTCAAGCAGCAGCGGCAGCGGTGTTTGATATGCTCCGCTACATGGCGGGAGGGAAAACAATCAAGCTTACTCATCGCATTCCGGCCGGCTTCCCACTGGTGTGGGCGGATGAAGAACGGCTGACGCAAATCCTGTTTAACCTTCTTCATATGGCCCTCAAGCATTCCGAGACCGGAGAAGCAGCGGTCGATGCCGCCAGCAAAGACGGCTGGGCCGAAATTTCCGTAGCCGGGGGCGGCATAGAAGGACGCTTTCGAAGCAAAGGATTGGCCCTTGAGGAACAACCGGCGGAGCATGGCGGTTTCGGATTAGAGTTGACGATTTGCCGCCAGCTCGTTGAACTGCACGGGGGAACATTGAGAATACACACCCATTCTGATAAAGGAGCCGCCTTTGTGTTCACGCTGCCAACAGCTGATCCCAACACCCAGCCGGAAACAGCCGCAAGCCGCGAGCCGCAACAGAAAGCAGCCTTTGAAAGTGACGGCTTTTTGGCGGCCGACAAGCAGCCGTCCGCGACCGACCCGATCCGCCTGCTCGCTGTCGATGATGATCCGGTGAACTTAAAAGCGCTGGAAAGCATTTTTTCCACCGCCCCTTACTGCATTGTCACAGCTGCGGACGGGCCGCAAGCACTGGCGATGCTCAAGACCAACGAATGGGACGCCGTGATTATCGACACGGTCATGCCGGAAATGTCCGGGTATGAGCTCACCCGGACGATCCGCGAATCCTTTTCCATCGCGGAGTTGCCGGTTTTGCTGCTGACGGCAAGAAGCCAGCCGGAAGACATCATTGCCGCCTTCCTGTCGGGAGCGAACGATTACATCAGCAAGCCGATCGAAGGCGTGGAACTGAAAGTCCGCGTCGATACACTCACTCATTTGAAACGGGCGGTAAGCAAGCAGCTCCGGCTGGAGGCCGGATGGCTCCAGGCGCAAATTCAGCCGCACTTTTTGTTTAATACATTGAACACGATCGCTTCATTAGGGGAAATCGATCCCGCCAGGATGACCCACCTCTTAGAAGAATTCGGGAACTACCTGCAACGAAGCTTCACCTCGAAAAATTTAGAGCGGCTCGTGCCGCTTGAACACGAATTGGAGCTTCTCCGGTCGTACCTGTTCATTGAGAAAGAACGCTTCGGCAAACGTCTGGCCATCATCTGGGACATCGATCCAGCCATAAAAATCAGCATCCCGCCGCTGTCCATCCAGCCGTTAGTGGAAAACGCCATCCGGCATGGCATCCTTAAACGCATCGAAGGAGGGACCGTCCGCATCCGACTGACAGACCAAGGGGACCAAATCGAAGCAGCCATTATCGACGACGGTGTCGGCATGGACGAAGAAACCATCCGCCAGGCCTTGGCCACCCCGTCCAAACAAGGCCATGGCGTCGGTCTTTATAACACCAACCGGCGCTTAAAGCAGCTGTACGGCCAAGGACTAGACATCAGCAGCCAGCCAGGGCAAGGCACGGTGATTCTCTTCTATATCCCTAAACAGCCGAACGCTTGACTCGCTATGGAAGAGAAGCAATGCCAGAAACCAGCGCATTCACCAATTTCACCGGACAACAAAAGAGCCGGCGTCCCTCGTTCCGTCTTGGAACAAGGAGCGCCGGCTTGTTGGCTTGGGAATGAGGTCTGAGCCCAATCACTTTGTAGAGTACAAAAATCCTTCTAAAAAATTTTACCAAGTGTAATAGTCTCTTAATTCTAGTCGAGCAACAATATAGTGTATAAAAAAATTTAATGCTTTAACTTACTCTAATTATTTTGCTTGAAACACGTAGGAATTATCACCAATTAACACCGAACCATCGTAAGAAACGAGTCCCTTCTTAACTGTGATAACATTTGAGACAGTTTTTAATGTGTTGGTCGGCAACGAAACAATGACTTGCTCCAAACCATTTTTTGGATTTCCATCACCATCAGCGGCAGAAATAGTTGTCCCTTCTGGAAGCGCACTGCCGTTCAACGTGTAGACACCAGGTACAGTAGCGTCATTAGCTCCTCCTCTGTGCTGTACACCCTCTGAGAATGTAAGTGTAACTGTATCGTTGCTTGTTCCTGTAGCACCCGCTGCCTGAACTAATTTAAAATCAACATTATTCGCTTGTTTATTTACAATCAAGCTTTTAGATGAGGTTGCCTCTGTTATATTTCCTACATCATCGGATATATTCTTAACGATAACTGTCCAGCTGCTGCTATATCCTTCGTTGTTGACAAGTTCTTGCAACTCTGGAGCCCGTACTTTAAACTTTCTATTAGTCCCATCTTCTATATAACCTTCGACCTCACCTGTAATTGGCAAGGCTGCTGTTCCATCAGACTTTTTCCCTGTGAATTCAACAACAGCCCCTTCCTTCTTGACTGGCTCATCCATAGTAATAATAAAGACGTTTACATCATCCGTTCTTTCAATGGAAGTAAGAGCTGGCTTACGAGAATCAAGAGTATTCAACAGAGAACCTGAATAGTTTAAATTCAATGTAATAGCCGCATTTTGCACACCATTATTCATATTTGTTACACTATTTTCAGGAATAAATAATTGATACTTTCCCTTAGTATAGTTTTCTAAGGATGGATCAATTACGGTCCAATCTTTCTGTACTTCTACCATGTACTCATTTTTGTTAAGTACCTTTGTAACAATGTAATCATCCGGATTACTAACCCTTTGATATGTTTTTCCATCTAAACTGTATTGAAGCTCTAATGCTCGCTCCACTTCCTGCTCATTGACCTCTGTACTGAACGAAACCCTAAATCTTTTTGGTGATTCTACTTTGACTGTCGCTGTTGGCTTTGTTGTATTAGCCGTTACATTGAAGTCGAGGTTCTTAGTACCTCCTGTATTTCCAACCAAATCGGAAATAGCAGAAACCTCTACTTTATGAAGACCAGAAGTAAAGTATCCAGGTATTGATTTATCCGTTCCTTCAACATAATTCGCATCTAATGTTAAGAAAGCCGTGTGACGATCATCCTGTAAAGTGGCTGGATTAAACTCACCAAACTCATTTGTAAATCCTTTTGTATGAATAGCATCAATTTTAAAGCTTGCCGCTGCTACTGGCTCCGAGAAGTTCACCTTTAATTGATTTTGTCCAACGGCTTGAGCTGATACAGCTTCTGGCTTCTTCGCATCCGTTAGATAGAAACGCACACTTGACTTAACCACTTGACCCTCAGTATTTCTAGGTGAAGCTTCAATATCCACAGCTTGGTTGTTTGTTAACGTTCCTTGTTGAGATTTTTCAAAGATAACTTCAATTGCTTTAGAATTGCCGGCTACAGGTTTCAAACCAACGATCGCCTTTTCTGAAGAATTTTGCTTAACGACTAAGCCATTATTGTATAACAAATGATAAATTGAGCCCGCCTTCACATCAGATGGGATTTTATCTTTTGTTACTTCACTAGTCCAATTAGAACCTTCAAGATACTTATAGAGCAGTTCTCCTTTAGAATTCGTTTGGACAAGCGCGCTTAGCGGAATATCCCGATCAAACTCAAGTGTCAGACGATCTGCTTGTGTTGATGAAGCTTTTATTAGAATAGGTACCGGCCCTGCAACGTCTACTGCCGGCTTTTTGAATGTGATAGAAACCGTACCTGCTGTTTTACCTACAAGACTGCTGTAGTCTCCTGTAGCTGAAGCAACTTTGGCTGTGACTTCTCCCTTCACATCTGTAGTGCTCACTGGCGCAGTCAGTTTTACTTTGGCGATTCCTTTTTGCAGCGTTATGCGTGTATTATCCAGCGAACCTTTTGTGGTTGATACATCAATGGCAATACTACTAGCATTTGTGTCCACTGCTCCGGTGGATGTATCAACTAGCTGATATGTAATTTCTGTAGAAGCCTTTCCATCTGCAGTTAAAGTAGAGGCTCCGGCACTTGCTTTTAATCCCCATTGCTTTACAGGGGCTGCTGGCGTTTTAAAAGTCTTGGATGACAGATTGGCTGGTTTGCCGGCTGATTTAAGGTTATTGAAAGAAAGAGTGTATTCTTTCTCATCGGCAAGGCCTGATACTTGGAGGGTAGCTACTGTTTTTGCATTGTTTAATGAAACAGAGGTAACGGTTCCCCCGCTAATTGAAAAGTTGCTTGCTGCTGCACTATCCACGGCTGTATTGAAAGTGACTTGTACAGTTGTCTTAGTTGAAGCCGCAACACTTAATACTTCAAGAGTTGGTGCTTCCGGCTCATCCGGCTTATTCATTAACGTCTCAGCGCGATAAAGAAAAATAGCAAACTCCCCGCGGCGGATTGGCACATCAGTACCAAATTTTGTCGGTGTCTGGCCATTTGTAATTTTAGCAGCAACAAGTGCCTTTACAGCTGATTGATAACGCGGTGCTACATCAGTAAACTTTAAGTCGGCTGTTCCTGTCAGCTTATACGCTTTAGCCAGGATTAAAGCCATTTCTCCCCGTGTCATCATCTGATCAGAACCGAATGACTTAGTTGTCTTTCCGCTTACAAGCCCTGCAGCTTTTAACGCATTTACTGCTTTTACTCCTCGTGTAGGTACATCGGTAAACCCTGAGGACGGCGCCTTTTCTATATTTAATTTTAGCGCCTTTGCCAGCATAATGGCCATGTCTACACGCTTAATCTCATTAGCAATTCCGAACTCTCCATTCGGATAACCAGAAGCAATCCCTTTTGATATAAGATAATTAACTGCCTCTTTATAAGGACTTGTAACATCCGTAAAAGAAGCGGCCGCTGCCGGTGTAACAGCTGTAGCAGCTATAGTTGCAGTAGCTGAAACAGCTATAAACTTACGGTAAGATTTTTGTTTAGAACCCATCTGTACTTCCCCCTTATTTTAACCAAATTATAGATTAATAGGATAAATAATCTATAAAAATACATATCATTACCTATTATAGACTTATTATGCAAAAGAGGGAATTTATTTATTACTTTTGGTTGATATTCTTTATAAAGATTCTAGGACTTGTACTTTAGTAGTTCACTAGGCGCATTTAGCATAAAACTTATGTATTATATATAAATTATCATTTCCAAACACACCATACAATTGTCTTTATTTATATAGAAAAGCACCTCGTGTAAAACACGAGGTGCTAATTTGTTTCTTGAATTAACCAATTATTATTTAGGAACGTTTACTGTCAAAGAAGTCGAAGCGATAACGTCACCTTTAGTGTTAGTCACAGTGAATACAATTGTTCCTTTATCACCCTTATCCGTTGTAAGACCTTGAATAGGATCTGCAACAGTGCCTACAATTTCAGAGTCAGCAGATTTTTTCTCAACTACTGTACCAACAACTACGTCGCCATCAGCTTTACCAAACTTACCATCATCGTTTTTATCAATATACAATTGACCTACTGTGATATCTGTTCCATCAGCTTT
>NZ_BCVF01000011.1 GCF_001591605.1 Bacillus badius NBRC 15713
CCATTCCAATCAACAGAGCAGACAACGTTAAGGCAGCCTAACGAAGCTTGTTTGAAAATAAATAAATCAAACGCTTGAGCGTGTATTCACAGAGACACAAGAAAAGCATGGCATGCGTTAGGCGCTGTTAAGAGGAGTTAAAAAATTGTCGCTGCAAAAGATGCTTATTTTCACTCCCATGAATCTCAAGAAAATAGCCTGACTCATCGACTCCGAAAGGCCTATCTTTTTCTTGAATGACTTGAAAATCATTTAAAAAACGAAAAGGCTGCTTCACGCAGCCTTGGTTTTCATTCCTTGGTTTTCAGCGTTTCAGCTAAACTGCCTTCTTTTGCTATCACTTTTTCTTGAACAGGGACGGTTCGTTCTGCCCATTCTTTTTTTAGAAGGGCCATTTCGATCGTATCCCAATATTCATGATCGCTCAATTTGCACACCTGGCGATGGACGCCTTCTGTTTGAAAACCGAAACCTTCATAGCAAGCAATAGCTGGCTTGTTAAATGTAAAAACACCCAGGCTCACCCGGTTCAATTGCAATTCACTGAAAGCAAAATGAAGAATCTGTTCCATAATCTGCTTGACGATTCCTTTTCCGCGGTGCCTTTTGTATACAAGCACATAACTAATCCGCCCCAGTTCATGCTGCTCGTCAATTTCTCTTAAGGCAATGTGTCCAACTGTTTCATTTGTGGAAGAATCTACAGCCTTATAAATATAACTGCCTTTTCCGTATTCCTTATCCATGTAATTCTTAACCTGCTCTTCTGTCAGCGGATAACTGTACGCCCGTCCTGACCATTGAATCATTAATGGCTTGGAATCAATTTCCTTCATTAACTCTTTAATATCTTCTCTGGCAAAAGGAAGTAATTGAATCATCGTCCTCGCTCCTATCCCCGATTTCCTTGTTCATCTCTCATTATGCATCATACTCATTTCCTCGTCGAGCAGATAGGAAACAGGGCTTATGGCGCTGGAATACTCCTTACAAAACATACTAAAAGCTCGGAGCGTCTCCGAGCTTTTATCTTATTCCTCAGATGGCTGACCAGCTCCTTGCGCCTGAATAGATACATGCTGAGGCCGTCTCGGATAATTTCCCTTGTCCGCATCCTTAGGTCCTGTCAGTGTTCTTCTCTGATCCAGATTGCTATATTCAACCTGGGTTCTATATTCTTCCTGCTTTCCGCGTTCCATCTTGCTGTTTCCCCCTTTCTATATGCGAATAGTCTGGCTCTGTACTTTGATAGAGCTGCCGCTAAAAGTGACTTTTTTATTATTTTTGCCATTCCGCGCGACCGTCCAATCACTTACAACATTTTTTCATATGATGTAGTAATTCCTCTACAAGGAGGTGGAAAACTATGGGTTACGGCGGCGGATACGGCGGCGGTTTCGCGTTAATCGTTGTGTTGTTCATCCTCTTAATCATTATCGGTGCATCTTACTTAGGTTACGGCTACTAATTTGTTCTTTTTAGGAGCCGGCTGCAGTTAGCTATCCCCTTCTCATTGCAGCCTTGCCTTTGTCCTTTCTTGCATCGCTTAAAACCAGACAAATTGCTGTCTGGTTTTCTTTTTGCTGCGCTTATATCTTTCCCTGTCTTTTCCCTCCTCATTCGTCGTTCGCCAGCGCTTTTTGTGCCATCATTTTCTTGGATATATTTTTTAATTTAAGTCAAATTAAGCATATAGGCAGCACTCTTGGGCATCACCTGACGAGCCGGTCTTCTTGCTGCCTACGGTGAAAAAGAATAAACTACGCTGGATTCGATAGGGGGAAATATATATGGAGATTCGCGAAGGCTTAATTCCAACTGCTTTAGGTACGGCTGTTACAGCTGCTGGATATGCTCTAAAGCAAAAACGGGGCTCGAATAAAATGATTGCCAATACGGTTTTTGGATTTGGCCTAGCCCACATTGTCTTAGGCTCCATCGATTTAATCCAGCACCGTCAGTAATTACTCAGGCAGACGCCTTATCTGCGTCTGCCTGATAAACAAAAACCTTTTTCCTGAAATGGAAAAAGGTTCAAAAGATCAATTTATTTCAAATGCTTAACTGGTTACTTTCACAAATTCCCACAAGTGTTCAATCGGGCAGATTCCGTAGCGCTGTGTATGGGTAAATTCATAGCAGGCATAATTTTTCCAGCCATGGAGATTTACTTTGATTTCTCTCTGTTCGTCCTCCAGCCAAACAAACTTCCAATCCCCGTTCAACAGATTGAGCAACTGATCACTGGTTTTTACTTCTTCAAACGAACTGAATAAATCCGCCATTCTTCCGCCTCCTTATTCACTTACTATACAAATTCTTTGTACCTATGTAAATTCCTTCTAAAAAGTTTCTCTTCTTGACTACTTCTTTTCTTCATGCATATGCAGACAAAGAACAAAAAAGAATGGTTCATTATGTAACATTGTTAGAAGTTTTGTCGAATGTCTTTCTAAAGTGAAGAGAAGCGGCCATAATATGTAATGTTGTGTCTTCTTCGCAAAAAATTATTTGTTCGGGAGAGTTTAGAAATGGAGAAACAGGAAATGTTTAATGACTTAACAGCAGAAATTAATTCGAAACGAAAAATGATGATCAAAGTCGGAATGTCAAAGGGGCTTCATCACTTCGAGACGATTCAATACAGCGAAGAATTGGACAAGCTAATTTATAAATATCAATCTCTGGTGAAGGTCGCCAGTAATTGATGGGGTCTGTTTCACTCTTATTAGCGACATACTTAAAAAGAACTTTAGGAAAAAATAAAGAATTGTGAGATAATGAGAGAGGAGCGAAAAAGAAACTAAGGAGTGACAAGATGGCTTATTATAATAACAGACGGGAAGAGCCTTTGCCAAATGAAGATATCCAGACGTGGGAGTGTACGTCTGAAAACTGCAATGGCTGGATGCGCAAAGCTTTTGCTGCTGTTGAAACACCTAACTGTCCATTTTGCGGCAGTCTAATGGCAAGCGGCATCAGGCACACTCATCCTTTAAAAAATAACAGCCTACATAATAAAGAGTAACCGGAGACTGTTTATTGGAGTACAAATCAAGCTAATATTTTTTACAATGATCAGGCTGATGAAAAACACGTTCATCTTTTCAGGAATAAGTCCTGATAAAGAAAGTAAACGTTGATCAACAGCCTGATTCGTCTTTCTCTATTCTTTATAGGGCACGATGTAAAACCCCTTGTTTCCTGACCATTCTGCATAGAAAATGCTATCCGCGCAGACAACCCCTTCTTTTTTTAATTCTGATCGGAGCCACTCTTTACTCTTCCCTGCTCTTTTCAGTTCATCACCATCCACTTTTCCTTCATCGATCAGCAAATACGTCGGCTGATTTTCTGAGGCCGTGATATTCAGCATGGCAGGTGTCACTGGAGCCCCTTCTGCTTTCGGCAATACACTTAACGTTCCATTCGTTTCTAGCGTAGCCTGCTCCACATCATGCAGCGAAAAATACCCTTGGCTGCGAAGCAACGTTCGCAACTGTTCCATTTCCATATGGTTTTTCTTTAACTCTCTGATGCTTACCTTGCCGTTAACGACTAAATCAGATGCTTCTCCTTTGAGTAATTTTTTGAGCCATTCTGATTTCATCACCATTTTTTCTATGAAATAAATTAACATTCCCCATAGAGCTACAGCATACAAAACTTGAAGAATGGAGATTTTTTGATCAAACATGGCCTCCTCTAAAAAACTGCCCAGTAAAATAAGGTAAATTAGATCAAATGGAGTCATCTGAGACAGCTCTTTTTTGCCAAGCAGCCGGATGACAAGCAGCAACGTGACTAATCCGACAACGATTTTTAACGTGATATCCAGATACATAAACGTCCCTCCTTGCATCGATCTAGGCTTGTCCTACTATCTCATTCCCCATTTGTCCTTTTGCAAATCCTTGAATGCAGAGCAGCTATGCTTGCATAACAAAGAGCGAACCCTTACATGGATTCGCTCTTTGCAAGACAGTCATTGCCTGACTATGTTTATTAACGAGGTACAGTTTGGCTTTCACCAAGCCATTCACTCAGCTCCGCAAATAGGTCAGACGCATTTTGCCAGCCTAAATCATATGCTTTCGTCAGCTTTCGCTGGTTGCGTTCAATGCGGCTGATTTCAAGGGGCTGCGTCGGACGAATAACGAACGCCTTCTTATCCTTTTGTAACTGCTCAATATACGCTAGTGTTTGATTATAGTGTATCCACCTGTTTTCAAGCGTCTTTATTACTTCCGGATAAGCGGCATATTTACGCTTGATCATAAAGTTAGAACGGGCGGGCTTCTTCTGATATCCTTCATGCTGTGTAAGCACAATCACATTGCGGCTGCAGCCATCCTGTTCTGCCTTTTTCACCGGAACCGGATCACTCATGCCGCCATCAAGGAGTTCGTGCCCTTGAAAGGAAACAATCGGCGCAGCTAATGGAAGTGAGCTTGATGCCCGGATAGGGGTTAACAAATCCTCCTTGTATTCTTTTCTGCTAAAATAAATAGGCTTGCCCGTCTGGCAATCCGTTGTGCCAATCACAAACTCGGTCTCGCTTTGTGTGAATTCATCATAATCAAACGGCACAATTTGATTAGGGATCACATCAAAGACATAATCCATGCCAAATAATTCACCTTTTTTAAAGAAATTTCGCAGTGAAATATAATTGGGGTCACGAACAAACCCGATGTTGACCCGCTTATTTCTCCCCCATTGTTTTGAAATATAAGACGCTGCATTGCAGGCACCGGCCGAAACGCCGATCACATACGGAAATTCGATCTTATTTTCGAGAAAAAAGTCAAGGACACCTGCTGTATAAACGCCTCTCATTCCACCGCCTTCGAGAACAAGTCCTGTCTTTGTGTGCATGTTCACCCACTCCTTTTCATACTATATTGTATCAAACTCTTTTCTGTAAAACGCCTGATTTGCCTGAAGAAACGACTCTATTTAATAAGAAAAAAATTTTATAAAAACAGGAAAAAAATCTATTTTCAAATAGAATTTTTTTTTGTATGATAGATCTAGATTTAAAACAATTTGATGAGTATTAGGGAAGGCAAATGGTGCGCCACCAGCTTCTGCAGCTGGTTCTAGTGGGTTCGATTCCCACCCCGAAATTTTTTGTGAATGCTATGAAAAATTTCGAGGGTGGATTCGGACACTACAGGACCGGAGTGCCCTCATATGGAGGGATTTACATGTTGAAGAAGCGCGATGTACACGAAAGTCATGTATTATTCGACTTGATGACGCATCCGGAAGTCTTCCCTTTTGTGCGCCAAAAAGCGCATTCTTATGAGGAATTTGTGTTTGTAACGAAACAAACGATTGAAGCAGAAGAGCGCGGAGAATTAATTTCCCGTACGATTACTGATGAATGGGGCAACCCAATCGGCACAATTAATTTATATGACATTGAAGACCAGTGCGGCTTTTTGGGCACCTGGCTCGGCAAGCCATTCCACGGAAAAGGATACAATGCTCCTGCCAAGGAAGCATTTTTCCACGAGCTGTTTTTTGAGCTCGACATGGAAGCGGTATTTATGCGCATTCGCAAAACCAATACCCGCTCGCGCAAAGCCGCAGAAAAACTTCCTTACGCTATCCTCGCTAACGAAACACGATCTGCCGTTTACTCACGCATTAATGAACAGGAGGAAGTGTTTGATCTGTTTGAGGTATCCAAGGATTTATTTACCTTTTACATGCTGCGTCAACAAAGCGAAGCGGCCGAGGAACAAGCATTGGAAGCTTGATCTCTGCTGTCCCCTAACAATTGTATCACCTTTCCCTTTTCCCCTTCAGCGGCCGCTGAAGGGGTTTTCATATATATTAGGCAGTACCTATCGCTTTTATGGTATAATTCTCTCATTCTATGTACAAATACAGAACAAAGGAGGGCGGGAAATGAAACAGGCTTTTACAATCAATCAAAAAATCAAACGGCTCCTATTTATTTTAATCCCTATTCTCATTACTCAGCTGGGAATGTTCTCAATGAATTTTTTCGATATTATGATGTCGAGCCGGTACTCTGCTGATGATTTAGCAGGCGTTGCAATCGGCTCTTCTCTATGGGTGCCGGTTTACACTGGGCTAAGCGGAATTTTGCTTGCTATTACTCCTATTGTCGCTCAATTGGCAGGCGCCAAAAAAACGAAAGAAGTCCCTTTTACCGTTATGCAAGGCATCTATGCAGCCATCGCGCTGGCCGTCATCGTTTTTGCTATCGGATGGGCAGCGCTCGGTCCGGTTTTAAATATGATGCATCTTGAGGAAAATGTAAGAGACATTGCTCAAAAGTATGTCATTGCCCTATCGTTCGGCATCATTCCTGTTTTCATCTATACGGTTCTTCGATGCTTTATCGATGCGCTCGGGATGACTAGAACTTCAATGGTCATCACATTGATTGCTTTGCCATTAAATATCTTTTTCAACTATACCCTTATTTTTGGCAAATGGGGATTCCCGGCCCTTGGCGGTGTGGGAGCCGGCTATGCATCAGCGATTACATACTGGCTGATTACCATCATTGCCGCCTTCGTCATTCATCGGGAACAGCCGTTTAGCCGGTATCAAATCTTTCATTCCTTCCCTTCCATTTCGCTGGCTAAATGGAAGGAGATCTTGTTTATCGGTATCCCGATCGGACTGTCTATTTTCTTTGAAACAAGTATTTTTTCTGCAGTCACCTTGCTGATGAGCGAATACAGCACAAAGGTAATTGCCGCACACCAGGTAGCGATTAATTTCGCTTCGCTCCTTTATATGGTTCCACTCAGCATTTCAATGAGTTTAACGATTATTGTCGGCTTTGAGGTTGGAGCGGCCCGGCTGAAAGATGCCAAGGTTTTCAGCTGGCTCGGCGTTGGCGCAGCTATTTGTTCCGCCTTATTATGCATTACGCTGCTCATGCTGTTCCGGGAGCCAATCGCCTCGTTTTATACAAAAGATCCGGAAGTGCTGAAGCTGACGACTCACTTTCTCTTCTTTGCAGCATTATTCCAGCTGTCGGATGCTATCCAAGCCCCTGTTCAAGGAGCGTTGCGCGGGTATAAAGATGTCAATACTACTTTTGTTATGACAATGATCAGCTATTGGGTCATTGGCTTGCCGTTAGGCTACTATCTTGCCAATACAACAGACTTTGGAGCGTACGGCTACTGGATTGGTTTGATCTCAGGCTTAACCGCCGGAGCTCTTACTCTATCTACCCGCCTATTCCTGATTCAGCGGAAGCATTCACATACTAATGAACCGGTCGATCATCTGCCTACTTAACGGAACCGCCAAGAAAATTTCTTGAAAAGAAAAGTCCGGCGAGAAGCATAAGCTCTCTGCCGGACTTTTCTTTTCCTTCTAACCATAAGATTTCCAATTGAACATACTTACTATTGGTTATGCACCAGGCGGACGGTTTTCGAAATCGTAATCTACAGGTCCCGGAGCTACTCGAGAGTGCTCCAGGGCAGGTGTATCCGGCCGTACAATTTGGTAGACGGAGGCACCCACAATTTCTGCTGTTTCTTGCAGTTTGTTTTTATCAATTTTATCAATGGTATCCGCTGGTGTATGGTACCACGGCTCAAGAGGAGAATGAATAAATAAAGCGGCTGGAATGCCAAGTTCATGGAACGGCTGATGATCACTGCGTCCCAACTGGCCGTACGGAACCGCTTCGCCTAATGCTGTTCTTGCGCCTGCAGCTGCGGCAAGATCTGTCACTAAATTTTTCTTTCCATCAATGGTGTACATGATTAATCCATTTGCCTTGTGGCCGCCGCCTGCATCCTTGCTGCCGATCATATCCATTTGAAAATGTGCGACCATTCGATCCGCTTCCTCATCACTTAACGTCCCGGCATAGTGGTAAGATCCTAGCAAGCCTTTTTCCTCCGCGCCAAAGGTAACGAATCGCAGCTCTGTATCGGTCGGCATATTCGCCATAACTCTTGCAAGCTCCAGCACAGCGGATACTCCCGAAGCATCATCATTAGCACCAGGTCCACCTGGAACAGAGTCATGATGAGCACCAATCATAACAATCTGTCCTGTATCCTTGTTCTTGTGCGGCTTCATTTTGGCAATGACGTTGTAAGAGGTTTTTTCCTCCATACCTGAGCCTGTCACCTTCAGATGAGCCGTTTTTGTGCCGGCTTTTAATTGCTCTACTAACGTTAAGCCCTGATCCTTTGTGATAGCCACTACCGGAATGTTTTGTCCATATCCAGCCTGACCAAACGTATTGGATGTACCGGAGTTATTGTACATAATAACTCCGACAGCACCTTTATTTAGAACGTTTTGAATCTTTTCAAGAAATGAAATATCGCCTCGCTCTATTAAAGCAATTTTCCCTCTTACTGCACCCGGCACCGTGCCGGCGATTGCTTTTCCGACATGAATGACTTCAGCCGTCACCTCATCGCTATAGGAACCAGAAACCACATACGGATGGAAGTTTTGATTCCCGATTTCCAAGGTTCCGCTAACATTCTTTCTTACCGCATCATAAAATTTGAAGGGCTGCAATTCTGTCTGATAGCCATACTTCTCAAATTGGCCTTTTATGTACATGGCTCCCTTTAATTCTCCATCAGTTCCAGCTGCCCTTGGCTGTTCTGATAATAAAGCAACGGTGTTATACATATGATCGGAGTTAATTTTTTTGATTATCTTGTTGTCGAAAGCGGCGGCAGCCTGTGAATTTGGCACTCCCTCTTTTCCTTGCGCATAAGCGCCTTGAACACTGAACACAAGCCCAGCTGTTAATAAAAGAGACATCGCTTTTTTCTTGCTCATTCAACCACTCCTATTCTCCAAAATAGAAACGCTTCCAGTTGATTATCAAGGATTTGATCCGATTAGTAAACGTCAACTGTATTACAAAAAGCAAAGCAGTTTGACAGAAGCAATTACTTTGCCGCTAGACGAGAGAGAGATTTGTTAAATAGTGCGGTAAAACTAAGAAAAAGCTTGGACAAATAGCCAATTTTGCCTACTAGTTTCTCTCAAGCAGTCCAATAAAAATTGAAGTTTGTCCGCAGTTTTTTTATTTTTCTTGTGGACGAGGCTACTTCGATTTCCGCAGGAGTCTTTGCGCCTTCCTTTCCAATCAACTGGGGGCACAAAAAGAGGGAGCCATTGATTTTTTTGATGATAAAGCGCCGCTTTTCTCCCTCCTAAAAGGGGGCACAATAAGATTATTCCAGCTGCCTTTTGCCGACAAACTGAAAGGACCTTTAACAGGTCCTTTCAGAGATAGTTCTTCGTTTTACCTTCCAGCCGTAAAACAAGCGGAAGCCTAAATAGAATTATTCCTGCGGTCGATTGTCATAATCAGCGCGGTAAATTTTTCCGAGAACGTCCTGGCCGCCAGTAACAGGAATCATGCTGCCGGTAATAAAGTCCGCATCATCAGAAACGAGAAAAGAGACAACTCTGGCGAGATCTTCCCCGGTACCCGGCCGGCCCACCGGAACGAGAGGGCTTGTCTCGCGTCTTGCATTGGCAATGGTTTCTTCCTTCCAGCGCTCAGCAATATCACCTGGACAAATCATATTAGCGGTAATGCCATGTTTCGCTTCTTCCAAGGAAAGCGTTCTTGTAAGAGAAGCGAGACCGGCTTTGGCAGCCGCAAAGGCGGAGCGGTAAATCCAGCCTGGTGCCGTTTCTACCCTATCATAGCCAAAGGTGATCACTCTTCCCCACTTTTCGGCGCGCATATAGGGCAACGCCAGCTTGGTTAAATAAAAAGCGCTGTTTAAATTGCCGTTAATCATGTACTGCCATTCATCCCATTCATACTCATCCATTGTTTTTCGCAATGAAATGTAAGGACCAGCGTTATGAATTAACACGTCCACCCCGCCAAAAGATTCAGCTGATTGGTCAATCAGCGCCTCGCAATCCGATTTTTTTGAAATGTCACCTTGTACCGCGATCGCTCCGACTCCAAATTGTTCCGATAGCTCGGCGGTTAGTTTTTCTGCTTCTGTCTTGCTGGTGCGGTAATTGATAATGATGTTATATCCCCGCTCGGCTAGAACAGCTGCCGTACACTTGCCAATTCCTCTTGAACCGCCTGTAATCAGTGCCGTTTTTCTCCCCATGACATCCTCTCCAAAAAAGTAATTATATAAATTATACTAATCATCCGCTTTGAAATATGCAAACATAACCGCAAAAAAAAGCACCGCGAATATACGGTGCTTAAGATTGGCAGATATGTTCTCACCCAGGCTCCCCGGCTTGATCGTCTAAAAAGCAAGTAAGTCCGGCGGAACACAGACAGCAAAGCGTCGAGTACTTAACAGCATCCTTCAGTTAATTGCTTAAAATATCAACACTTATTTAATACCTACTGCATCGAAAGACTTATTTACAGCATTTACTTCCGGCGAACTGGCTCCATACAGATCAGCTGCTGATTGAACTAATGCCGCACGGGCTTGGCTGAACGTAGAGGAGGCTGTTAAGTAGACCGTATTCGCCCGGTAGTAGATTTTCCCTACCTTTTCATTGCCGATTCCTGGAACGGTGATGCTATAATGAGTACCGCCTTTTGCCAGCAAGTAAGCCGCTTTGTTAATAATGCCGCTATTTGTATGGACACCGCCGTTATCTCCTGTTCCTGTATAACGCTTAGAGTAGTGGTCTGGATCGCCATTTTTTGTCGGATCGCTCATCGAACGCAAAGCATCGTTTGCCACGCCAGGTGTATAAATGTCTTCTCCGATTTCATAGTCAGGGTTATTATTAGCATAAAATTCAACGAGAGTGCCAAAAATATCGGACATTGCTTCATTTAATGCTCCGGATTCATTTTGATAAATTAAATCTGAGCTATTGTCCGTTACAGCATGTGTTAATTCATGCGCTACGACATCTAGTGCCCCTGATAGCGGGATGAATGTTGACCCGTCGCCGTCTCCATACACCATTTGGCTTCCATTCCAAAAGGCGTTGTTGTATTTACTGCCATAGTGAACCGTCGATTTAAGTGCAGCTCCCCGGTCATCATAAGAATTGCGGTTAAATTTTTCTTTATAATAATCATAGGTTTTAGCTGCATAATGATGAGCATCGACAGCTGCTGCCTCATAAGTGCTGGTTAATACGTTATCGGCACTAGACCAAAGCGTGCCTGGAATATTGGAGCGATTCGCTGCATCATGCGTTAATATACCGCCGCCTCTTGTCCGATCCTGCAAATAATAGGTAGAGCTTGACAGTATCATATTAAGGCTTTTAGTATCTCCTAATACTCCTTTTCCAGTGCCTGTTGTATCAGTAGAAGTGGCGGAAGGACCGGGTTTGCCGGGACCTTTCTTTCCTGTCTGCTGAGCATTCGATTCGTGAAGGTCATTATATTTATTTAAGATTTTTCCAGTAGAAGCTTCAACAAAATAATTAAAGTTTCCTGGCTTCGGATAGAGGAAATTTAAGTTTACGAGATAAGCATATGTAGCCTCATCGCCTTCCATATAGACAACTAGCTCAGACGTTGGCTTTTTCTCATATTTTGGAACGAACCCAAGGTCTGCCTCAGCAATTTTAATAGATTGGTTGGCATTGACTTTTTCTTCATGTTTCAATCCTTTTTTATCTTCAAGATTAGGCGTAACGGTTCCAGAGAAAACAGTCAATACCCCATCATTTGTGACGGTTGCAGCTTGGGTAGATCCCCAAACCGGAACCCCATTATACATTTGCTGCAGCCGAAGAGCAGTAGAGCCGTCTTTATCCTTCTTGCTGGACATGACTTTAAACGATTCTTTAGGTGATTGGGAACCAAGCTTATACTTCTCTTTGTTAGCGCTTACATATTCATGAACAATACTTTCAGCGCTTTTTTGAGACGGCTTTGTCAGGTGGCCTGAAACAAATTCCGGCGATCCAACTGTCTGGTTGTATTTGTAATTGGATAAAACATTTTTCGGTGCTGCAAGAGATGAAGCAGGAGCAAAGGCACTAGCGGCTAATCCAATCGACAATCCAAAAGCTAACACTTTTTTGTTCACTTAAATTCCTCCCTAGTTAACATGAATTGTGGTTCAGGAATAATAATAGCACGTTCCTATCAATATTCATACTATTTTTAAATTTTTGAATACATTTAACTACCTTTAATGTAATTTTAAGGAAAATAGACTCTTAAACAACTAGATAGATTATGAGTTTATCGTATCAGTCATTAAGCTTCTCCTGCTTTACTGAACGATTAGTGAACATCTCTTCCCCGTCACAAGTATGGTTCAGCTGGATCACAATAAATTTCAAGAAAGAGGCCATTTTGATCATTTTTCATTCTCTTATATCGCTTTAAGATCAACAGCCCTGTCCATAATAAAAAATAAAAAAGACTGCGGACAAACTTCAATTTTCATTGAGTTTGTCTACAGTCTGAGAGATTCGGAATTTATCTGGAACCTCTTTTTTCGACAGCAAATTCTCTTTTTACTTATTTTCCGATAAACATTTGTGTCCAAATGTTTCCGTTTGCTACGTATCCAACACCGATGTGTGTATAATCTTTATTCAAAATATTTGCACGGTGTCCCGGGCTTTCCATCCATGCTTTTACCACTTCTGCCGGTGTGCGCTGCCCTTTAGCAATATTCTCTCCTGCTGTACGGTAAGTAATACCGAACTTTTTCATCATATCAAATGGAGAACCGTATGTTGGGCTAGTATGTGAGAAATAGTTTTTAGCCAACATATCTTCTGATTTTTTTCTAGCCACTGAGCTTAATTGCGTGTCAGCTTTTAAAGCTGGTAATCCTGCTTTTTGGCGTTCGTTGTTTGTTAGATCAACCACTTGCTGCTCGAATGCACTCAATCCAGCAGTTGGCTGTGCCGGCTTGCTTGGTGCAGGGGCAGTTGTTTCCGGTGCGGGCTTCGTAGATGGTGCGGGTTGCGCCGGTTTTGTTTCTGGAGCTGGCTTCGTCTCAGGCACTGGCTTTGTTTCTGGTGCCGGTTTTGTAGATGGTGCTGATTGCACCGGCTTCTGAACTGTCCAGCCATAGTTTTTCAATACCCATTGTAAATTGATCGTTCCTTGTTCTAATTGCTTTGATACTTCTTTAGGGACAACAACTTGTCCTGTTTGGCACTGAACTTTTACTGTTGGCTGTGAAACTTGAGCGGCTTCTGTTTTATTGACAAACGGAGAAGCAAGTAATGCGACGGATGTTGCTAATGAAACGATTACTTTTTTATTCATATAAATTTCACTCCTACTTTTTCTTTTTTTGACAGTAAAATCGTAACATGATTTTTTTGTAATAAGAGAGGCAATTCATAGCAAAAAAACCAGTCTCTTTTTTTGAGAGAGTCTGAGTGGCTTCAGGCAACAATTAAACGCCTTTATCCTTGAAATAGCGGCGTTTGCCATAGGTTTCATAAGCAAGAACTCATCGGCTTATTTTCCATCCTCGTGGTTTCCTTTCATGAAATTGGCACGTTTTCTTTTCTAAAAAAAGAGAAGAATTCAGAAGTTTTTTTCAAAAAAGACAATAAGATGACAAGACCGACAATTTTTTTGCTGATTCGTAAAGAAGATCGGCTTGTTCTTTCCATGCTTTTCCGCTTAACGAAGAAGTTTTCACTGTTTACAATATATTTAAATGATTTATTATTAGAAGAGAAAAGTTACATAATACCTATGTCATTTATCACATACATTATTCAAGGAAGAATGATTTTGTAGTAGATGATCCACCTATCTGGCCTCGTTTATCTAAATGCAGAAACAGAACGATGCTATTAGGCAGCTGTTAAAATACATTGAGTTTGTCAATTTGAAAGGTAGTTATCATGAAAAATTTCGATAGTGATGTCTTGTTTTCCAATGCTTTTCAACATTCCGCTATTGGCATGGCCCTTGTCGGCCTTGATGGAAAATGGCTGAAAGTCAATCATGCCTTGTGCCAATTAATCGGCTATGCTGAAGAAGAACTTCTTCAAGTAACCTTTAAAGATATAACCCACCCTGACGATTTGGAAAGTGATTTATCCCATGTCAATGAATTAATACAAGGGAAAAAAAGTTCCTACCAAATGGTCAAGCGGTATTTTCATAAAGATGGGAGCATTATTACTGTTTTATTGACCGCTTCTATTGTTTGCGACGAGGATCATCACCCGCTGTTCTTTATTTCACAAATCCAGGATATTACCGAACAGAAAAAAGTGGAGTCCGAGTTAAAATTGTTTGCCAAGGTTCTTGAAACAACACAGCAGGGCGTGATCATTGCTGATTCAGATGAGAAGATCACCTATGTCAATGAAGGATTTACCAAAATCACCGGCTACTCGTTCGAGGAAGTAAAAGGCCAACGCTTGAAACTCCTTCCATCAGGAGAACATGACGAGTCGTTTTCACGGGAAATGTGGATGAATTTGCTAACTAACGGCTACTGGGAAGGCGTAATTTCCAATAAAGATAAATTTGGAAGCACCTATACTCAATGGCTGAATATCGGCACTCTCAAGGATGAGGCAGATAAAACCACTCATTACATCGCTGTCTTCTCTGATGTTTCAAAATTAAAGAAAGCGAAAAACAAACTGAAAGAGATTAACAAGCAATTAAATCAGCTTTCTGCTATAGATGAACTCACCGGCATTCCCAATCGCCGGACGTTTGATGAAAAGCTTTCAGCAGAATTGAAAAAAGCGACTCAATGGCATAAACCATTGTCCGTTGTATTGCTAGATGTTGATTTCTTTAAAACTTATAATGATACATACGGACATTTAAAAGGAGACACCTGCCTAAGAACTGCCGCTGCCGCCATGGAGAAAAAGGTTGCTGAGTTTTCCGGCATCCTCGCAAGATATGGAGGAGAGGAGTTTATCGCCATTCTTCCAGACATGCCTCCTAAGGAAAGTTGCATAGCCGCGGAAGAAATCCGAAAAAGTGTGGAAAAGCTGAAAATCCCGCATGGAAAATCTAAAGCTGGTGAGTTTGTAACGACTAGCGCCGGTCTCATTACTGTTTTGCCCGGTAGACATGATTATACGCCGGACGATTTAATCCACTTGGCTGATCAAGCACTGTATGAAGCAAAAGAAGCGGGCCGCAACCAATTAAGAGCAGCAAAAGGAAGCGACATTTTCTGATTAGCTTTTGGTGCAGGCGATCCGTTTACTTGACTATAGATAAAGAGCCGGCTTCTTCCCAATGCTCAGGAAGAGGCCGGCTCTTTGTATTCTTATGAAGCGGAGCTTGTCTGCTCGTTTTTCAATGTATCTATTGCTTTTTGTTTTTGTGTATCATTTTCTTGAATCTTTTCTCGTAAATCCGTCATCAATTGTACGGTCGTCTCACCTGACAGCACGCCTGTTTGCTCAATGTTTGATTTCTTCTGGAAATCTTTTACCGCTTTTTCAGTTTCTCCATCAAAAAAGCCGTCTACTTTTCCTGGCGGGTAGCCAAGTGCTTCAAGCATTTTCTCGGCAGTTTTTACTTCCTCTGATAAACTGTCGAGCTTGAGCTCATTGTCGGGACTTAAATAAGACAAGTTAGCATAGTCAGGAAGTTTGACCGGTATGTCCGGTTTAATTCCTTTTTTGTGAATCCAATTGCCGCTTGGCGTCAGCCACTTGGCAGTTGTAAACTTCATATTCGAACCGTCTTTAAAATCCTCTGCTGTTTGCACGGTTCCTTTTCCGAATGTTTTTTCCCCGATGATCGGAACACCTGCGGATTCTTTCATAGCCGCTGCAAAGATTTCTGAAGCGCTGGCGCTGCCGCTGTCAACTAGGACAACGACCGGGACCGATATTTTCTCTTTGTTATCAGATACCATTTTTTCACGCTTGCCATTATTGTCCTCTACCTGGAAAAGAATTTTCCCTTCCGGCACAAACATATCGGTAATCTCAATGGCTTGATCAAGCAGTCCGCCAGGGTTTTGCCGCACATCAAGCACCATGGATGTCATTCCTTTTGCTTCCATGTCTTTGATGGCATCTTTTAGCTCTGCCGCTGTATGTTCAGAAAAGCTTGTGATTTGAATATGGGCGACTTTCTCATCATTTATTTCCGCATATACTGTTTCAATCGGAATTTCATCGCGTACGAGCGTCATTTCCATTGGCTCTTTTGCTCCGGCGGGCTGGACTTTTAATTTGACTTTTGTGCCTTTTTCACCGCGAATCAGTAAAACGGCTTCCGAGGAGCTCATCCCTTCCAGGCTTTTCCCATCGACCGCCAAGATCCGGTCATTCGGGCGAAGTCCGGCTTTTTCCGCCGGAGAGCCTTTAATAGGAGAAACAACTTTAATCATGCCTTTTTCTTCTTGTATTTCTGCACCAATTCCTTCAAAGGACGAAGAAACACTCTCATGGAATTGATTCGCTTCTTTTTTGTCCATGTAGTCCGAGTACGGATCATCTAAAGAATCAATCATCCCATTAATTGCCCCGTTTACGAGTTTTTCTTTATTTACGTCTTGATAATAATTTTTCTCTAGTTTGTCATAGGCCTCATACAGCTTTTCAAATTCCTGATGCGGCTTCATGCCGACCTCTGCTGCTTTTTCCCCTCCAAAAGCAAGAGCGAGCGTAGTAATGGCCGCTGTTGCAAAAACGAGGAAAAACACAAGCATAATAAAATGGAACCTCTTTAACCGGATGTATGGAGACGGATGCTTGCCGCCAGGCTGGCCAGATTGATTTTCATCCATGATGCTCACCGCTTTCCATGCTTAATGTTCGTTGTTTAACTCTTACATTCTATCAGTTTTCAAGCGAATTAAAAAGAAAAACCTCTCCCGAATGGAATAGGGGGAGAGGTTAGAAAGGAATTATATTTTTTTCACGTGATTGAAGTATTCTTCCAGCGTCCATCCCTGTTTGTAAATCTCTGCGGCGGCCTTGGTGCCCACATAGCGAAAGTGCCACGGTTCATACATATATTGGGTAACCGCTTCCTTTCCTTTCGGATAGCGCAAAATGAACCCGTACTTATGCGCATTATTAGCAAGCCACTGCCCTTCTTTCGTCGTTTCAAATGCTTGGATTAAATCAAACTGGACACTTTCCCCTGAGATATCCATCGTCAGGCCCGTCTGATGTTCGCTTTGCCCAGGTGGCGCCACTGCCTGCGCAGCTTTTTCAAAGGAGCCTGCTTTTGCGATTTGATTATTCATAATTTCTTCCTGCCGCTTATAAGAACGGTAGCCCGAAACAGCAAACAGCTCAATCTGCTCTTGTTTTGCCGCGGCAAACATTTTTTCAAGCGCCGCAGCCGCTTCTTTTCTCATATGGCTTTTTTCAATATCCTGTTCTCCAAAGGAAAACGGCACGTTCGGGCGCACTAAGTCTGGCGGTGTATAGTCTCCGGGCAAGGAAAACTCTTTATTTACCAGCACCATAATATTTTCAGGGTTAGTGATCACCTTTTTTCCTTCAGCTTCCTTTACTTCATTAAAAAAAGCGGAATCCAGCTCGAAAGCGGCAGGAGCCTCTTTCTCCTGTTGTTTCGGCTTCTCAGCAGCGCTCTGCTCATGTGGCTTTTCTTGCTGGTCATGATCAGCTCCTCCTATTTGCTGGCAGCCGCTGAGCAGCAATGCAGCTGTTAGTAACCATCCTGTTTTTTTCATTTTATCACCTGATTCTTTACTTAATTTTGTCAAATTCTTGCTGGCAGGACGTTCAAAGGAAAACCAGCCCTTTCAATAGGCTGGTTGTTCGTTTGTTAATATCAAGCGGCTGAACATTTATTCTTGAATGGCTGCTTCAAGAGCTACTTCAATCATGTCATTGAACGTTGATTGGCGTTCGGCCGCAGTTGTTTCTTCTCCCGTTAAAATATGGTCGCTCACTGTCAGCACAGCCAGCGCTTTTCGATCGTATTTTGCCGCTAATGTGTACAGCGCCGCCGTTTCCATCTCAATGGCCAGCATGCCATAATTCGCCCATAACTCATGGTCAGCATTGTCATTGTAGAACATATCGGCAGTAAAGACGTTTCCAACTTTCAGCTGAAGCCCTTTTTCTGTACCGGCGTCAAAAGCTTTTTTTAGTAATTCCCAGTTCGCCGTTGGTGCATAATCGATTCCTTTGAATGTCAATCGATTCATTTGGGAGTCTGTAGACGCGCTCATAGCTAAAATAACATCTCTGACTTTTACGTCTTTTTGAATGGCTCCGCATGTACCGACACGAATCAAATTTTGGACGTTGTAGCTTTGCATCAGTTCATTTATGTAGATAGAAATAGAAGGGACGCCCATTCCTGTTCCTTGGACAGAGATGTTTTTCCCTTTGTACGTTCCTGTGTATCCAAACATATTTCTGACTTCATTATAGCAAACCGGATTTTCCAAGAATGTTTCCGCAATATATTTCGCCCGCAGCGGATCACCTGGAAGAAGAACCGTTTCTGCTATTTCATTTTCTTTTGCTCCGATATGAATACTCATTGTAAACCCTCCTAAATAATCTCTTTCTGCTTTCATTATTGTAATTCTTTTTAGAAGGGTCTGCAATGAATATGGGCGCTTTCTTAGTGACAGGCTACTTAAGCGTATTTAGCAATCGTTTGTCTGAGCCTCTCTCGTAAATTTGGTATTTCTGCAGAATCTACTATTAGCTTGATATGGGTTTCATCCATTTCCAATGCTTCTGCAAACAATCCGCCAAGCCCTCTTGCTTTACGGTCTACTTGAAAGAGCAATTCCGCTTTCTCGTTTGATTGTGCTAAGAAAATAATCTCCAATTCATCGAGTTTGCCTCGAAATGGACCGCTTATCGGCACAAATTCAAATTCTTGGACAAATGGAAAGCGGCTGCCGCTCCATCTTGGCGCCTGTTCACATTCTACCTCTCTGAGACGGAAGCCGAGCTGTCCAACCTCCTCCAGAACAGCCGCAGTCAACCGCGTCGGCCGCACTTCAATATAATCTTTATCGCCCGGGTCAGCCGCATTTTTAATATCAAGCCCTGTTGCTACCCAAACACGCGTATTGCCGTAAGTAATCGGTGTATCTGTCGGCAGCTCCATGGAAAAAGGAATAGATTTTTTCTCGTTAGCGCCAATCTTGAATGGTTCATTTAATTTGTGTTTCTTCACTGCCGCATGATCCGTATACTTGCGGTCATCCGCTTCACGGGTAAATGTCGTATACACAGTCAAATAAATCGAGTCAATTTGCTGTTCTGTGCTTCCCCCGACGATTTCTACCTGTCCTCGAATGACTTCCCCAGCCGTGTATTCTGATTTTTCCAGCTTAGTATCTACTTTTGCTCCGCCAATTCCAATGCTAGCCAAAATTTTATTAAAAAATGACATACCGTTTCCCCCTTCTCTATTCATAAGCTCATGTAATATACGCCGGTACCGCAAAAAAGTTTCAATTTTTTCACTTTAAAATGCTCTTGCATCCCACCGGGGAAACTGGCGGCAATGATTAACGGAGCGATAAGAATAAGGCTGTCCGCAATACTTTCGGCAGCCTCTTACGTTTCTTCTTCTAAATAGCGGTCCCATGCCTCATCAAAAACCCTCATGCCTGATAAATAAGAGCCGTTCATCTCTAAATAACGGCTTAATTCATCATAGTCATCAGCGGATTTCGGAAAGCTGTGATCCGCAAATGCATGATTCGCAAATTTCGCCAATTCATCTCTCGGCGGCTCTTCCCGAAATTTCATTAAGTAATGATAAAATGATTTTCGCACAACCCCATCTCCTTTTTCACCCAATATAAAGGAAAGAGGTGTTTCGGTAAAGAAAAATTTTTGAAAGATTCCCGTATTCATTGCGTAAAGGAGGCTCCGTTCCGTTGTTTTGCGTGACTTCAAATTGCCGCTCGTTCAGTTTTTGCTTAATTCCGTCCGGTTAGCTTTCACTTCTTTTTCCTCCCCAGTGATTGCGGATAAAGGCCGCTCTCCCTGACCCTTGATGATAATCTTCGTAATGATGCGGATTTTTTTTATAATATTGCTGATGAGATTCCTCCGCCTCATAAAACGGCTGAGCCGGCAAAACCTTTACGCCGATCGGGAGCGGAAAACGCCCGCTCTTTTGCAGCTTTTGCTTTGATTCCTCTGCCAGTCGCCGCTGCTCTTCTGTATGGTAAAAAACGGCTGTCTGATAAGATCGGCCGCGGTCATGAAACTGACCGCCAATATCTATCGGATCAATATTCCTCCAGTAAATTTCAAGCAGTCGTTCGTATGAAAAAACAGCCGGGTCGTAGGTAATCTCCACCGCTTCATAATGGCCGGTTGTTTCACTGCACACCTCTTCATACGTTGGATTCTCAGTCGATCCTCCCGTGTAACCCGAAATGACTTCCTTAATGCCCGGCTGCTCCTCAAACGGTTTGACCATACACCAGAAACAGCCTCCAGCAAACGTTGCCTTTTCTTCCATTTCCCATCACCTCTTTTTATAAGTACTACCCGGTTTAATGAATTGAAATCCACTGCCGCTTTTTACATGACTGATAAAAAAAGCTGTCCCTGAATGGCGGATCTGCCTTCAGGGACACTTCTTGACTGTGTGCGGCTATTCTGTCGGAAGCTGAAATGTAAAACGAATATCGTCCTTTTTCAAGTCGATCCGATCTGCTTTAACTTTCAAATCACTCTCAAGCTTCATTTTATCTAAAGAGATATAAATCAATTCATCATTGGGCATAATTTTCACCCAGTCTGGAAATTGATAAGCATCTCTTGCTGCCTTTAAGACATAGGAGACGGGCAAATTGATCCTGCCCACTTTAATGCCCTTTTGCCGAAGGATGACATTTCCGTTCTTCAGCGCCTCCGGTTCAAAGCTTAATTTATAGTTGATTCTCTCTGAAAACACGGCGATGTCCCCGTATAATTCTACTTGATCGCGCAAATAGACATTATAATCAACGAAACCCTTGGCCTTTTCTTTTTCTATAAACGTTTTAATGACCCGGTTTAAATCTTCTTTATTGGATTGCACATGAAACTCAACGGCCTCTTTCTCCGGCTGAGCTTTCGGCAGCGGCTCATCCTTGATCGGTGAGAACAAGGCGATAGCGAGGATCAGAACAATGATCACGTTTAAAGTAAGCAACCCTAAAAATGCCAGTTTCCACTTTTTATTCATTCTCTCTCCTCATTTGCGTAAATAATTTTTTTGTTTGTCAGTTCTTCCAGCTTTTTTCCTTTGATTGTTTCAAATATCCTGTCGGCGATCCGTTCATAGCCTTGATCGTTTGGATGAAACTGATCATTATACAATAGTTCTTCCTTCGGATCTTCAAAGAGATCTTCGACTGCCACAAAACAGGTTTGGTCATATTGTTCAACAATGCTTTTGCTTGCCTCATTCCAATCATGAATGATAGCTTTGACTTCCTCCACATCCGCCAGTACTTTGGTGAAAGGATTATATAAGCCCATTAAGACAATCCCGGCGTCCCTGTTTTCTTTTCTAACCGTTTGGATAATTTCATCGAGCCTTTTTTCATAAGAGCTGCGCTGCCGGTCAAATGCCGGAACGCTTAGCTTGGTAAAATTATCTTTAAATACCTTCATAATGTCATTTCCACCGATGGTAATAATGACAAGGTCAGCTTTTTGCAGGGATTTTTTCACTTCCTGCTGGTTAAGGCGCTCCAGCAGCTGATCTGTGCGGTTTCCTTTGACCCCGTAATTCACAAAGTTAGCTTTTTTCACCTCGGGAAGCTGTTCCAGCCGCTGTTGCAAATACGGGATATAGCCGCCGCTCTCCGTGCTGTCTCCTACTCCTTGTGTTAACGAATCACCAATCGAAACGACATGTAAATTTTTTGGAACGACCTCTGTTGTCTCGTTTGGAAATGTGGAACAGCCTGTTAAACTGAACACAAAGGCCAAAAAAATGATCCACATTTTTCTCAAGTTGTTCACCCCGCCGTTTGAATTATTCATATTATAGCATATTCCTTTTTTAGAAGAAGCTTTGAGCACAGCTTCTCAATAGGCCCTTGATCGATTGTATAGTATAATATGTTTAACTGTATAGCAAAAACACTGAAAAAGGAGTTTGACCGAATTGAAGGTACTATATTATTTTGCCGTTCTTGGCACGTTGCTCGTCCTAATTGCAGGCTGTTCCTCTAAAACCAGCGAGGAAAAATCTGAGAAGGCGGAGCATTCCGGCCATCATGATGCCCATACTCAAGCGAATGGGGATTTGCAGGAGACTACCTCTTCTGTAGAAGAAATGCCTGATTTCTTAAAGGATAAAGATGAGCAGATGAAAGCTATTTACTTAGCGGCCGCCAAAAACCCTGAGGTTCTTGAATCTATGCCTTGCTATTGCGGCTGCGGTGATTCAGCTGGCCACAAAAGTAATTTAAACTGTTTTGTGGCTGATATCTCAGAAGACAAAATCGTTTGGGACGATCACGGCACACGCTGCGGCGTATGCTTGGAAATTGCTGCCGAATCTGTGCTGATGTTTAAAGACGGCAAGCCACTGAAAGAAATTCGCCAATATATTGATGAAAAATACAAGGAGGGGTACGCAAAGCCAACCCCAACTCCAATGCCGGCATAAAAAAGTGTTCTGAAAGCTTAAGCTTTCAGAACACTTTTTATTTATAGGAAGCAAACGCTCATTTCGCCCAGTACATCAACCCAAGGGCGCCTACTCCTGTATGGGTGGAGATAATCGGAGTCGTCGTCTCAATTTCAAAATCGTCAAATCCCGTGACTTCGATGAGCTTCTCTTTTAACCGGCTTGCCAGCTCATAGCCCTCCGCATGCATCAAACCAATTTTTATCACCTTTTTCCCTTTAATTTCCTCGGCTATTTGCGCAGATAAGTACTTAATCACTTGGGCATGGCTGCGCACCTTTGCCACCGGATTTAGTTCTCCTGTATCCAGGTTTGCAATGGGCTTTATGTTTAAGAGAGAGCCGATAAAACCTTTTGCCCTGCCAATACGGCCGCCTTTTATTAAATTCTCTAACGTATCCACCACAATGTAGAGCTTCGTCTGCGAACGAATTTCCTGCAGCTGATGGACGATTTCCTCAACCGGGACGCCTTGTTCAGAAAGCTTTGCCGCTTCCACGACTTGGAAACCCAGCGCTTTTGAAATATAGCCGGAATCAACCACCGTGACATCCGTTTGGCTCATCTCTGCGGCCTGTTCGGCCGCCCGTACAGTCCCGCTCATCTTTCCTGTCATATGAACCGACAGCACTTGACTGCCATCCTTTCCTAACTCATCATATACCTCTAAAAAGCGGCCTACAGAAGGCTGTGAGCTTTTTGGCAGCTCATTTGCCTCCTTCATTTTTTCTAAAAATTCATCAGGTGAAATATCAACTGTATCTAAATACGTTTTTCCATCTATAAAAATCGTTAAAGGAACGATAGTAATGCCATACTGATCCAGCACTTCTTTCTTTAGATCCACAGTTGAATCCGTTACTACTTTAATTTTTTGCACGATTCCACATCCTTATTATCCATCTGATCACATTATATCGCTAAACCTATTCTATGAACATCTTAATCTCTCGTTTTTGGATATTCCAATAAATATAAAAAGACGAAGAGAAGCTTCGTCTATAATGAACGCTAGTTTATAGCGGCTCTCGCGCCCTCTAGTCGGCTTCTTCTGCAACTGTGGCACTTTCCGCAATCTTTCTTGCCTGCTTTTCGCCTCTCTGGCTTACTGTACATCCTCTTACACCTTTATTCACTTCGATCCACCCTTTTTTCCTTAAAGCTTCAAGGATAAGTTTTACTTTTCCCTCTCCAATGGACAAACCTCTATTTTCTAATTCTTGCACAATACGTCTCCTGCCGATCCCATACTTTTGATAAATAATGAGCAGCACCTGCTCTTCTGCTGACAGAAAAGGCTTGATCTGCTTGAGCTCTGTCTGCGGTTCTTCGCTTTTCCATTCTGCAATGAAATAGGCCGGCAAATCATTCAGCCCCATTCTTTGTTTTGGAAGCTTTATGTTTACCATATATTCAACTATATTTACCAGCTCTCTTACATTTCCCGGCCAAGGATGGAGGGATAAAAAATCTGCTGCTTCTTTATCCAAGTATTCATTTACATGATACACATTATTCTGGGTGAATACATTCAAATAATGATGAACCAGAGGCATGATATCTTCTTTTCTTTCCCGCAAAGGTACTGTATCCAAAGGCAGAACATTTAAGCGGTAGTATAAATCCTTTCTAAAAGATCCATCCGCTACTTTATCTGCCAGATTTTGATTGGTAGCCGAAATGATGCGAACATCCACCGGCACCTGATGATTGCTCCCAACCCTTCTCACTTCCCCTTCTTCAATGACTCTTAATAATTTAGCTTGCACATCAAGCGGAGTCTCTCCAATTTCGTCCAAGAAGAGCGTTCCATGATTCGCTGATTCAAATAATCCCCTTTTCCCTCCCTTTTTAGCACCAGTAAATGCTCCTTCTTCATAGCCGAATAACTCACTTTCCAACACCGAAGGAGAAAGAGCTGCACAATTGACAGGAACAAACGGCTGGTTAGAACGCGGGGATTCATTATGAATCGCTTGAGCAAGCAGTTCTTTCCCCGTTCCGCTTTCTCCTTGAATGAGAATCGAACCCTGTCTCTTGGCCATCCTCTTCGCCAGTTGAATCATCCTATTCATTCGCTCATTGCGGGAATGAATATGAGCAAACTGGTAACGAGCTATGAATTTGCCGCTATTGATTTTAGAGCTAATCACTTGATCTACATATTTAAAATTGTCATAGTTTTCAAGTTCAATTAAATAACAAATGACCTCTTTCTCATTTTCAACCTTATCCACAGATAGAATGTATGTATTATTTCTTAATTGAAACAGCTCTTCTTCATAATATTGAGCCGTCCTTATATCAAACTCGGCTCCGAATAAGTCTGTCACATGAACATCCAGAAAAGCATTCCCTTCAAAAATCCATTTCATTTTTTCATTAGAGTAAGTGACCTGCCCCTTTTCATCGCAAAACAATAATGCTTTAGGAAACTTATCGAAAATCATAGTTAACAATAAATTTGAATCATCCAACTTTCTGTTAATGATTGATAAGTACTTGGTTAGCTCGATAATTTCACTGACAAATTCAGAGGAGGCAAGCATCCCGGCTTTTTTAAGAATATTTAATTCAGACATAATTTCGGTAATGGTGGTGATATCAACCTGTCTATTCCCAATATCAATGACTTCTGAAACTTCCGGCGGCACAAACCGGCTTTCTCCCGGTGTGACAGCTATCGCACATGAAGAGTAGCTTGAAATACCCGGATAGTAAGGAAAGAAAGCCAGAGAGTGAAAGCCATGCCCCTTCAACTGCTCGATAGCCTCATAACAGCTTTCTTTTGTATCATTCACTAATAAAACATTCGTTTTCTCTTTCAGCATAAAAAGCTTTTCAATATGACGATAGCTCAATGCCCGTCTGGCAACGATAATCTTTTTAGCCCCTTGTACTTGTGCAGCTACGTGCTGTAAAATCGGTGCTCCTGTTAAGAGCACAATTTTATCTTTAAAGTCTTCCTCCACGCCTTTTTCAATGGAATATCCCCGAATAGCCACTTCATCTCCGACATAACGTTTAATTTGTTCCGTCATGCTTTCCAACGTGTTGACTCCTAGAGAAATGATGATTAATTCCTTCATTGCTGCTCCTCCTCTCTTCTGCTCCTAATTGGCCGTTCGTTCGTACGGATTTGTTATAAATGTTAACAATAAACTGACAATAAAAAAAGAGAGCTTTATCCACAGCTAAAGCTCTCTCACAAGAAAAGAAATGTCCCTGTTCTATGATTCGAATGTGCCTTTTCTCACCAGTTCATATTCCTTTATAAATTGCATCCCATTGACGAACATATTTCTTATTCCCATCTCTTCATCCATCAGGACAATATCTGCATAGCTGCCCTCTTGCAGGACGCCTCTTGCCGGATAAAGCCCTAATCCTTTTGCCGGAGTCACCGTAAATGGTTTTAGTGCCTCCTCCACGGAAAGCCCTCGTTCACTGACCAGTTCCTTTAAAGCATCCAGTGTAGGCTGAAACCCTGCCACCTCAAGACCCTTCAGTTCACCTGCCTCATTGAAGACAGGCATACTGCCGTTAGCATCTGAACTGACCGTTATTTGATCAATTGCCACCCCTTTGTCCACCAAATACTTAAGCGCTTGTGCGGGAGACAATCGGCCTCGGCTTCCCTTTAGCGTAATATTGGAAGTAAGATCTACAAGTCCTCCGCGATGAGCATATTCTATAGATGCTTCCAATAAATCCTCGCTTCGGTTAATATGCGTCGGGCTGAACAGGCTAATGGGCAAATCGGTTTCCGAGAGAATTTCATAGAGAGTATTATAATGATTGCGGCCGGTTCCCATATGCAAATGGATGAACCCTTTCTTTCCCGACAGCATAGAGGCTACTCTTACATGGGCAGCCAGCCTTTTCATCTCCTCTTTTGTGATATAAGAAGAACGATGGTCCTCAATAGCAAGCTTTAAACCCAATACCTCTTGGAAGAACATAATATCTTCCCTTACATCTCCTGTAAATGTGTTGGGGGGATAACCATATCCTCCGGTTAAAATATACGCATTGATCCCCTCTTCTCTTAAAGACTTGGCTTTAGATAATAAATTTTTTATACTGCGCCCTATATCATTTGTGCCAAGCAGGCCTACTACTGTAGAAATTCCTTTACTCGCCAAGGACCCCAGTTGAACTTCCGGTGTGCTTGAAGAAAACCCTCCTTCTCCTCCTCCTCCGGTAATATGAACGTGGCGATCAATTAAACCTGGTATACATATCGTATTTTTTCCATCGATCACCTCGACGTCTACCCCGCTTATTGCTATGTCATTAGCGATTTCAGCAATTTTATCGCCTGCAATCAGCACATCTTTTTCTCCTAAATCTTCTGGTGAATATACATGTGTACCCTTAATAAGCTTTAATATCATGTTTTTTCCCCCTGCAGCTGTTTAAAATTTATATTGAAAGTCATCTTTTGAAGAATCCACTTCAGCAGATGGTTTGATTCTCTCGATTGAGAACCCTGTGTATCCATAAATAATGGCAAAAATAAACCCTACATAGCACATAACTGCCCACGGCAAAAATTCAATCACCGGCACGCCTAACGTACTCGACATATACACTCCCGCCAAAGACCAAGGAACGATCGGGACAACGACAGTCCCTGAATCCTCCAGCGTTCTTGAAAGGTTTTTAGGATGCAAACCCCTTTCAGCATATACATTTCTAAAAAGTTCTCCGGGAATTAAAATAGATAAATAAGAGCTTCCCGTCGTGATAGCAATCGTAATACAAGATAAGACAGTAGCCAGAATTAAGCTGCCTGTTGACTGGGCTTTTTCATTGACTTTTTCCAATACAACATCTAAACACCCAATTTTGCTTATGATTCCTGCAAAGGCAAAAGAACAAAAAGCAATTAAGGTCGTTCCCATCATCGAAGTCATTCCCCCGCGGTTCAACAAATTCGAGACATCCTCCGGAACTTTGGCTGCATCGACTGTTCCAGACATCATACTGACATCAAATCCGCTGACCGTAGACAAGAACGCATTTGCAATAGAAACACCTTGAAAAGTCACTCCTAAAATAATGGCTATTGTTGAAGAAGCAAGCATAACCGGGATAGTAGGATACTTTAAAATCGAACCCGCTAAAACGATCAGAATAGGCACAATTAACAATAAGTTCCAATCATACATAGCTACCAAAGTGGAAGTCATCTCATTGAGGGCTTCTTGATTATCACCGCTAGTAATGGTCATCATTTTTCCTGCTATAAAATAAACAATTAATCCAATAATGGCAGCTGGTATAGTCGTGTACAGCATGTGCTTTATATGCTCATATAGCTTGCTTCCAGCGGCGGCAGGAGCCAAATTCGTTGTGTCAGAAAGCGGGGACAGTTTATCTCCAAAGTAAGCGCCTGCTACAACCGCACCCGCTGTCATTGGCAAAGAAACACCTTGGACAAGAGCAATTCCCATCACTGCAACTCCAATAGTTCCTGCTGATCCCCACGACGTGCCAGTGAAGGTGGAAACAATCGCGGCGACAAAAAAAGCAGTAACCAATAAATAATTAGGATCAATTAACTTTATTCCATAAAAAATCATCATTGGAATGGTGCCTGCCACCATCCAAGTTCCAATTAAAACCCCGACCGTAATTAAAATTAGAATCGCAGACATTGATTTAGCAGTTGTCTCAACAATTCCATTTTGCATTTCTTCCCAAGATACACCTAAGCTTTTCCCAATAACGGCCGCTATCGTCGCGGCAATGATCAGAAGAGGCTCCGCTCTTAAATGAAAGAGGCCGTAACCTATTCCGAGCAGCAACAGCAGCGCAACGATAGGGATAATGGCCAAAACGAAACCAGGCTTTTTTTTCATATGAACTCCCCCTTATTTTTACTTTCACTTAGTTATCAATAATGCAATAAGCGTGCCAATTACCCACTAGTCAGAATTTACTGATATTTATGCTTTTCTCCCTATATGAACGACTGTTTACCAAGAAACAGACGGGATATAACGGGTTAGAAAATCACAATTAGACCAATAGATCCCAATAAATAAAAAATTGATGTCTACTTCATCAAACAACAGAAAGTGGCTGTCCAATTCGTCTATAAAATAAAAACAGGTGGAGAAAAAGCTTGATGTTTCTCCGCCTGTTTGCAAGGATAGCGGCGACTCGTGCGGGAACAGCGCGAGCTCTGGAGGGAGCACGGTGAAGAAAGCATCTGCCGCAATAAAGACCAAGTCTATTTTTAAAAGAAAAAGGAGCCGATTCGAAAAGTCATGTTTCATGACCTTTTGAATCGGCTCCTCAAATTACAGAAAGCCAATTTAATTTATTTTTTATTATGCCAAAAGTGAACGGTCGCTTAAGAGGGCTTCGCCGCGGATTCTTTGGAATTCCGCCAACAGCTTCTCCACAGTTAAGTTTGGCTTTTCTGTTTCGTTTGCCTGGAAAATAATCTGACCCTTATCCATCATAATCAGACGGTTGCCAAGATCGAGCGCCTGCTGCATATTGTGAGTAACCATTAGTGTAGTTAGCTGGAACTTTTCTACAATCTCTTTCGTTAATTTAGTAATTAAATCCGCTCTTGCCGGATCAAGGGCGGCCGTATGTTCATCCAACAGAAGAATATCCGGCTTGGTAAAGGTAGCCATCAGCAAGGAGAGCGCCTGCCTTTCTCCCCCAGACAGCAGTCCGACCTTCGCTTGCAGACGGTTTTCAAGACCCAGATGCAGAATCTCAAGCTGCTCACGGAAGAAATCACGGCGTTTCTTGGTTACACCGAACTGCAGCGTCCGCGGCTTCGTTCGATTGTAAGCAAGAGCCAAGTTTTCTTCAATCGTCATTGTCGGCGCTGTTCCCGCAAGCGGATTCTGAAACACCCGCCCAATTTTTCTGGCACGCTTATGCTCTGACATGGCAGTCATATTTGTTCCATTGATATTTACAGTTCCATAATCCGGAAAAATATTCCCTGAAATAATGTTCATGAGAGTAGACTTTCCAGCCCCATTACTGCCGATCACTGTGACGAAATCACCAGGTTTCATGTGTAAGTATAATTGATTTAAAGCGATCTTTTCATCTGGTGTTCCTTCATAGAAAACTTTATAAATCTGTTCTAGCTGCAGCAACCTGATCGCCTCCATTTAACTTGGCCGAATCTAATTGGGCGGCCCGTTTTTTCTTTCTTGCTCCTGCTTTTTGTTTATCAATTAACTTAGGAACTACAAGAGCAAAAATGACAATAACAGCCGTAATGAGCTTCATATCTCCTGTTTCCAAGAAGTCTGCTCTCAATGCCAGTGTTACAATCAGACGGTATAAAATAGCTCCCACTAATACAGCAAGAGTGGCTCTGACAATGGTCGCATTGCCAATGACCGCTTCCCCAATAATAACGGAAGCCAATCCGATAATAATCATCCCGATGCCCATTCCAACGTCGCTAAAACCGTTATACTGGGCTACTAATGCTCCAGAAAAGGCAACTAGCGCATTGGAAATGCCCAAGCCAAGAACCTTTAGCCAGTCCGTATTAGCTGAAAAGCTTCTTACCATTCCATCGTTGTCACCAACTGCCCTCAGGCTTAATCCAATCTCCGTTTTTAAGAAAAGATCCACCATCTTTTTAATAGCAAAAGCGATAATGAACATAACAATAAAAATTCCCCATGTAGAAGGGATATAATCGCCTAAGCCAATAGAGGTAAATAAGCTTTGCATCATGCTGTCAAAGCCGATCCCCTGCCACCAGGAAGCGATTTTTGTAATCACTGTTTCTTCGGAAAGAAGCGGTACATTAGGTTTATCCATAATGCGAAGATTAATGGAATAAAGAGCAATCATCATTAAGATTCCAGATAATAATGGATTAATTTTTCCTTTGGTATGAAGTATACCTGTTACGCATCCTGCCAAAAATCCAGCGGCCAAGGCTGCTATTGTAGCGAGAAAGGGGTTAACGCCGGAAATGATTAATACAGCCGCTGTTGCCCCTCCAGTTACGAAACTTCCATCTACTGTTAAATCAGGAAAGTCCAATATTCTAAAGGACAGATAGACTCCTAAAGCCATAATGGCATAAATAACACCAACTTCTACTGAGCCAAATAAGGCTGTGAACATATAAATCTCCTCCTGTGGACCGATGGTAAGAGGGCTGTGGGAACACCTGCTTTCTGCGACATTCATAGCCGGGCGGCTTCCTCCGCTTTTGTCCGGCACCCCGCTGAAAAACAAACCTTTCCCATCAGCCTTAGCGTAAGAGATAGACGCCATCTACCGCTTTAAATAAAGCCCCCTCACCTGGTTACTTTGGCTAGCTAATTCTGCTTTATTGCCCCGCAAAATTATTCCTTCACAAATTCTGCCTCTTTCTTCCATTCATCTTTAATTTCGATATTCATTTCTTTTGCGGCTTTCTCATTAATCAGCAGTTTCAAGTTTTGCGGAGGCTGTACAGGCATGTCTCCCGGTTTTTCCCCGTCTTTTAATACCTTCGCCGCCATTTCTCCCGCTTCATAACCGATGTCATAGTATTCAAAGCCAAACGCTGCAAACCCTCCGCGCTTGACAGAATCAAGCTCGCCGACGAATAATGGAATGTCTTTTTGGTTAGCCACCTGAACAACCGACTCAAGTGCAGATACGACTGTATTGTCAGTGACGATATAAATCATGTCGGCTTTTCCGGCAAGCGATTCAGCAGCCTGTTTTACCTCAGAAGAAGATGATACCGTCACCGGCACAAGCTTTAACCCGTTTTTCTCCATTACTTTTTTAACGCTTTCCACCTGGGCTACAGAATTTTGCTCTCCCGCATTATAAATAACCCCAACGCGTTTGCCTTTAAATTCCTTAGACATAAATTCAATCGTTTTCGGAATGGCGTCCGGATGCAAGTCTGTTGTGCCGGTAATATTTCCGCCAGGTTTTTCCGTGTCTTTTACAAGTCCTGCCGCCTTTGGATCAGTAACGGAGGTAAAAATAATCGGGATGTCTTTCGTAGCATTCAGCGCCCCTGTTGCACTAGGAGTGGAGTTAGCAAAAATGAGGTCAACTTTGTCACCGGCAAAGTTATTGGCGATTGTCTGATTATTGTTTTGGTCTCCTTGAGCGATTTGCACATCATAGTCTGCTTCTATCCCTGCATCCTCCAACGCTTTTTTAAAGCCTTTGTAAGCGTTATCAAGAGACGGGTGCTCAACAAGCTGAGTAACGCCAATCTGATACTTTTTAGCTTCTTGCCCCTTTGCTTCTTGTCCCTCTTCTTTACTCTCTCCGCCACAGCCGGCCAATAACAATGCACTTGCTATCCCAGCTGCAGTCATCCCTTTTATCCATTTTTTCATCCATACTCCTCCTTAAGTCCCTATCTTTCTAGTAAATTCTTCATTTATTTCTAAGATAAATTTATTATGCTTGAAAGATAACAGAAAATCAAGTGTTTTCAGAATATTAATAATACGTTTTTTTCTCGTTAGTGCTTTGGTGCGTTATAGCGCAAAAACTGAGTTCCTTTGAATTATTTATTTCGCAACATATTATCCAAAAAAACCTTCTCCTGATTTCTTATCATTCATACGCACAAACCGGCTTTCAAGTTTTATTCTTCGAAGGCGGCATAAGAGACAATTTCCCTCTCTTCTTCATTTTATCTAACAAAAAAAGCTTGCAGAAAAACTGCAAGCTCATACAATTAAAACCGGCTGCTACCTTCTTTTATACATTCGAAAATAATATTCATAGGGATTTTTCTCATTTTTCGGCCCCTGCTTTTCAGAAATAAGCGCCCATTCCTCCCATTCAATAGAATCAGGAAAAAATGTATCTCCTGCAAAAGAATGATGGATTACCGTTACATACAGCTTGTCCGCATAAGGCAGCATTTGCTTGAAAACTTCTGCTCCGCCGGTGATAAATAACTCTTTCTCCTGTTTAGCCCGTTCAAGCAGTTCTTCATAGGAGTGAACGATGGTACACCCGGCTGCTTCATACTCTTTATCACGTGTAATAACAATGTTCTCCCGGCCAGGCAACGGCTTGCCGATGGACTCATATGTTTTTCTTCCCATCACAATCGGATGGCCCATTGTCGTTTCTTTGAAAAACTTCAAATCCTCGGGAAGCCGCCAAGGGAGGCCGTTATCCTTCCCCATCACGCCGTTTTCATCCATTGCCCAAATAAAAGAAATCATGCCCGTCACCTTCTCTTTTCATCTTGCCGCTATTCATCTCTCAACAATAGAGGCAGTATATATTATACGTATTATTCATCACGGTTTTTCCGTGATTTGCAGCCCTTGCTGGTCCAGAGCATATGTAATGCCTTGCTGCAAAGTAGAGAAACAAGGGCTCTCTTGGATTTCGTAGCCGCTTTGCGTAATCCTCAAACTTAACTCCGGCGTGATGCCAACAAACAAACAATTTGTTCCCAGCAAAGAGGCCGCTTGGACAAACTTTCTCAAAAAATCGAGCGTGTATTCATCCACTCCTTTAATTCCTGTTAAATCAAGAACTAAATAGGAAGCCCGGTAGTTCGGCAAATTCAGCAGCGTCCGATTCAATAGCTCTTCTGCCCGGAATTCTTCATATTTCCCTATAAGCGGGATCACAAGAATAGAATCCATTACTGGAATAATGGGAGAAGAGATATCTTTAATAATGTCCGATAACATTTTTGTCCGCTCGGAAATCGTTTGCTCGAGTTCTCTTTTCGCACGCTGTTCCTCTTCCTGAATCATCGTATGGACATTCAGCGTCGGTGTCACATGAGAAGGAAAGAATTCATATTCGGTATATGAATCTCCCGCAATTTGGCTCTTCGATACTTTGTACCAAACTTGCGCATTCAACAGTCCGCTCAGAACGCCAGCCCAGTGTCCAGGCAGAAAGGTGCCTTCCTCCGTCTTGTGCTGGGCAACATTAATCTTATATTCCCAGCTATTCTTAACGCGGACAACTGCTCTTTTTTCTTTTTGCGAAAAAGACTGGATCTCTGTGATTCCCCAGCCAGCTGTTAAGTATGTAATAGGGAGCTTCTCTAAAACCGTGTCAACATCGCCGATCGAATCTAAATAAAAGCGGCTGACGATCTTTCCTGTCCGGTATCCGGCTGTTTCCAGCACAAGCTTGGCTGCCTTTTCGCCTGATATTTCCTCAATAGAGTCAAGCAAGGTTTTAAAGGCTGTATTCACCCAGAACAATACGACTTCATCATTTTCAAATGTAAATGTCCCCTTGTCTAAATCCCAATCAAATAGAGAACCGTGAACATCCAGCTTATAGTTTTCCAATTAGAATAACCTCCACTATCTTCTGCGATCATCATGCTAGTATAGTACCCTTTATTAGAAAAATAAAGCCTGCTCCATTAGGAGGGCAGACATCCTGTTCATGGCTGATTCATTCGCCATCGCAAACAGGTCAGCAGTTTCATTATAATGCTGCCGCAATCCCCTTGTAAATTCAAACGAGCGGGCACATAAGAAAAGGATAGATGAACAGGAAAATATCTCTGTATACATCTATCCTTATTCTTCACCTGTTTCGATTTAAGAAGCTTATTGGATTTTTATATAGGATTGGAGCCATTAAAGACCGTTCACTGCTTTTATTATAGGAATACATATACACTTGTATTTAATTTTACAAACTAATCCCGCTGTTTCTCTTTCATGCGTTTTAAACAGCTACCGGCGCCTTGATTGGACCATGAGGGTCGTAGCCGATCAACTCGATATCTTCCATTGTGAAGTCAAAAACACTTTTAACTTCAGGATTTAGCTTCACCTGCGGAAGCGGGCGCGGCTCTCTTTGCAGCTGTTTCTCTACCTGTTCAATATGATTAGAATAAATATGTACATCGGCACCTGTGTAAATGAGCTCGCCCACTTCCAAGCCGCACTCATGGGCGATTAAATGGGTCAGCAATGCATAGGAGGCGATATTAAACGGAAGACCTAAAAACACATCGTTTGAACGCATGTTAAACATGCAGCTGAGCTTGCCTTCCGCTACATAAAATTGAAAAGCATAATGACACGGCGGAAGCTGCTGATTTTTAAGCTCGGACGCACTCCATGCGTTGCACAGCAAGCGTCTGGAATCCGGATTTCGTTTAATTTCATCAATAATATACTGAATTTGGTCATATACTTCTCCATCGGCGCCTTCCCAGCTGCGCCATTGCTTTCCGTATACGTTTCCAAGATCGCCGAACTTTTGAGCGAAGCCATCGTCAGTTAACACTTTTTGCTGATAAACAGCAAGCTGCTCTTCGTACAGCTTCTTAAATTCTTCATCCTGCTGGCTTCTGATGCCGAAATCAGTCATATCAGGACCATTGTACTCCTCTGATTCCACCCATTTTTGAAAGCCCCACTCATCCCAAATATGATTGTTATGCTCCAACAGATAACGAAGGTTCGTATCTCCTTTTAAAAACCATAACAACTCACTGACAATCAGCCGGAAAGGCACCCGTTTGGTCGTCAGCAGCGGAAAGCCTTCCTGCAGGTCAAAACGCATTTGGCAGCCAAATACACTAATCGTCCCGGTTCCCGTCCGGTCGTCTTTTCTGATTCCTTCTTTTAATACATACCGGCATAAATCCAGGTATTGCTGTTCATTGTTGCTCATCTGATCTTCACTCCTTGTTTGTTACGCTGTCCACTCTTCTTTTGTCTTCTGCTTCAATCGTTCCGAAATGAAAGAGAGAAGCAGGACGGATTTGCTGGGCAAACCCCAGTTCTGCAAAACGGCCTGATTGATAGTGGTCTTTTAAAACTACCCGGTGTCTAGCAACCCGCAGCGCTTCATGAACGGCATCTTTTGTTAACTCATTCTGAATTGCAAGCTTTCTCAAGCCAGCAATCCCTTCAGAAGTTAAGATCGGCTTGGCAAACATCGGGTCGAAATAGACAATATCAAATGATTGGTCCGGAAGGCGGGCCAGCACAGACTCATAGGACTCGTTGACTACCTCAATTCTCTTCATGGCCGCATTAAGCTCCGGCAAAGGAGACACCCATTCCTTTAGGCCCTCTCGCACCATATAGGCAAGCACCGGCTGGCCCTCCACGCCCGTTACCCTGCCTGCCGCTCCTGTGACAAAACTGGCAGCAACGCTGTCTGATGCTAAACCGAGCGTGCAGTCAAGCAAAGACATCCCCGGCCGTAGTCCGGCGGCAGCAATAAACGGATCCTCTTCCCCTCTCATCAGTCGTTTGACGCGAAAGGAAGCTGAGTTGGGATGAAAGAAAAACGGTTCCTCTGCATCACGGGAATATAACTCCAACCGACTTTTGGCAACGATCAGGCAGTCAGAATGGTAGTGCGCCTGCAGTGAAGCGATCGAGCGCTTTTCTCTCCGCACAAATCGGCAGCCCAGTTCATCGGCCGTCTTTTTTGCTTTTTCTTCAAGATTCTTATTGGTGCGTGCTGATGTAGATACAATCATCTTTTCTCCTGTAAAAAAGGATGCCCGGAGACATCCTTTGTTTATTTGCAATATTGGTCAAATGCTGCTGTCAAGTCTTGAATAATGGAGCCCATATCATTTCCTTCGATATGCTCGCGCGGCACGAAATGAACGACTTCCTGGCCTTTTAACAAGGCCATTGATGGAGAAGACGGTTCGTAGCCATCGAAAAACTCGCGCATCTGAGCCGTTGCTTCCCGGTCTTGACCGGCAAATACAGTCACAAGATGATCAGGAGCCGGCTCATGCATCGTTGCCTGCACCGCAGCAGGACGGGCCAAACCAGCTGCACAGCCGCATACCGAATTTACCACGACAAGCGTTGTGCCTTCTGCGCTGGACATAAATTCACTCACTTCTTCTGCAGTTGTTAACTCCTTAAAACCTGCGTTTGTCAATTCGGCCCGCATCGGCGCGGCCATTTGCTTCATATACTCTTCATAAGCGTTTGTCATTTTGGTCCCTCCGTCATTATTTTTCTCTGGATTCTGTCATTTGCTTCCAGACAGACCCTTTCGCTTCTTCGCCGCCTTCGATACGTTCGATCGCCATCTTCACCTGCATTTGCACTTCGAACTCCTGGTCATTTTCCGCTTGCTTTAAAGCAGGCAATGCTGTTTCGTCGCCAACTTCGTATAAAAACATAGCGGCCCGCCAGCGGACGATTTTGCTCTTATCCTCCAGAGCCTTGCACATTGCCGGAATCGCTTCTTCAAATCCAAGATCAGAAAGGCAATCGCCAGCCGTGCGGCGAACCGTCACTGTCGGATCATTCAACCCTTCATATAAGAGCGGCAACACCTTTTTGTCTTCAATCATGCCAATATAAACAACGGCTAACCGGCGAATCGCCGGCTTACTGTCCGAAAGCGCCAGCTGCAGAACAGGAAGATCCCCTTCAGACGGAGCTTCCATCTGCTCCAGCCATTGATAACGTTTGCGCCAGTCTGCTTCTTCCTGCCACATGGAAGCCGTTAGTTTTAAGCTGCGCCGCTTTATTTCACGCTCAGGCTTGCCTTGCGCCCCGTCCTCAGCCAGCGCTTCCAGACGCTCGCGCGGATAAGCGGCCACAATCTCTTCAACCGTTTCTTTGCCCATCTCATCTAAGTCACCATATCGAATTCCAAACTCTTCCCACTTTCGTTGAAGAACATAGTTATCCTCCGCCAACTGGGCTTTCTTAAATGCTTCCAAAAAATAATCCGGCAGCGGAAAGCGTTTTTCCTCTGTGGAAGAAGTAAGCTTCAGTTGAATGGGGATGCCTTTAAACGTTTGAATAGAGGCTTGAACCTCTCCATATGAGTCCGTGGCTGCGGCAGCCTTTTCCTCTCCGCCGGCAGCTTCGCCAAAAACAGCCCTTACCTGCGGAAGCAGGCTTTGCCAATCATATTTGCCGTTTCGCTCAATTGCTAAAAAATCGGCGACGTGATAGACGCCTTTCACTCCTTCAATAGCGAGGATGGACTGAATTTGCTCCGGTGCTTCTTCTGAGACACCGGCTTTATAGTTATTGCTTTTCCCCGCAGGCAATTCTTCGTCCAAAATGACCTTCATTGTATTTGGACTTGGTGTAGGTTCAATCTTTACAATACGCAAAATGAACGGCTCCTTTCCCAAGCTTTACCGCCATTTTACCATAGATGAAACCGCCGGTGCTTTCATTTGCTCATTGCACAAATTCCGATAAATAACTCCAGCGCTCAATAAGCTCCTCCAGCTTTTCATTCAGCTGCTCCAATTCCTTGCTTAGCTGCTGCGCCCTTTCAAAATCGCTGCCCGCAGCCTCTAGCTCCTCATCTGCCTTGCTTATGAGCTTCTCGACATTGGCGATCTCTTCTTCAATGGTTTCCCATTCCCGCTGTTCATGATAGCTTAACTTTTTCTTTTTCGGCTTTTCTCTCACAGTTTCGTTCTTGGCTTCTTTAGCCGGTGCGCTCTCCAGCTTTTCAGCCATCGCTTGTTCGGCTAAATAATCGCTGTATTGTCCATAGTAAGAGCCAATGACCCCATTTCCTTCAAAGATCAGCAGCCGGTCTGCCGTTTTATCAAGAAAATAACGGTCATGGGAAACAGTTATAACAACGCCCGGGAAATCTTCTAAATAATCTTCCAATACAGTCAAAGTTTCTGTATCCAGATCATTAGTCGGTTCATCCAACAGCAGAACGTTCGGCTGCGTCATTAATAACTTCAACAAGTACAGCCGGCGCTTTTCTCCGCCAGACAGCTTATAAATCGGTGTGCCATGAGCATGCATCGGAAAAAGAAAACGCTCCAGCATTTGTGCAGCAGAAATTTTCTCTCCTGTCTTTGTTGTCACCATTTCCGCTGACTCCCGAATATAGGCAATCATCCGCATCTTTTCATCCATATCCGTGCGCTCTTGTGTATAATAGGCTGTCTTCACTGTTTGTCCTGTTACGATTTCACCGCTGTCGAATGGGAGTTTGCCGGCAAGCAGGTTCATAAAGGTCGATTTTCCGCTGCCGTTTTTTCCAATAATCCCGAAACGGTCTCCCGGCTTTACGAGCAGGTTAAAATCTTTTAAAATCACTTTTCCATCAAATGATTTCGACACATGACTTAGCTCGAATACTTGTTTGCCGAGCCGGCTGCCTTTCATGGCTAAATCAATTTGTTCTTTCTTCGGTCCCTGACCGATTGATCCTTCTAATTGCTCAAAACGGTCAATCCGGGCTTTTTGTTTGGTCGTTCTTGCCTTCGCCCCTCTGCGCATCCAGGCAAGCTCGCGGCGGTACAGATTTTTCCGCTTATCTTCTTCAGCTGCCTGCAGCTCTTCCCTCTCTGCTTTAGCAGCGATATAATCCTGGTAATTTCCTTTGTATGTATAGAGCTGTCCATGGTCCAGTTCAAACATTCTATTTGTTACTCGATCTAAAAAGTAACGGTCATGAGTAACGAGCAGCACAGCTCCTGAATATTTACTTAAATATTCTTCCAGCCACCCGATCGTTTCATAGTCCAGATGGTTGGTCGGTTCATCCAAAATTAATAAGTCAGGTGTCTCAATCAGTACTTGCGCCAGCGCCACCCGCTTTTTCTGTCCGCCTGACAATTCACCGACCTTTCGGCTAAAATCAGAAATGCCCAGCCGTGTTAAAATCGCTTCCGCATTTGTATTAGCTTCCCAAGCACCGAGGGCATCCATTTGTTTCTGCAACTCGAACAGCTGCTCTGCCACTTCCTGATCCTGAGGGCTCTCTTCAAGCTGCTTTAATGCTCTCTCATATTCCTTTAACAGCTGAATCACCGGCGCCTCACTTAGAAACAATTGATCCATTACTGTCAGCTCAGGATTCATTTCGGGCTCTTGTTCCAAATAAGCGATGGTGTAATCATTTGGGCAAACAATTTCGCCAGCATCAGGCGTATCTTTTCCGGCAACGATTTTTAACAAGCTGGATTTCCCCGTTCCATTTACACCAATTAAACCGATCCGTTCCTTTTCACCGATGGAAAAAGTTAAATGATCAAACAGCACTTTTTCCCCGTACGATTTTGTCATGTCTTGCACACTCAGCGCTCTCATTTCCATTCTCTCCCCGTTTGCAGATCATCTATTGTCTTTGGCTTCCATCTGGAGCGACTCAGCAATAAAACTCACCAAGTCACCAAGTTCCGGCAGCATTTCTTCTGTTATCATCCGCTCGAAATACACATGCCATTCATATACAGTACCAGTTTGATCAGATTCTATTTTCTTCCGTTCGTAGCGTCTTTCGGTTCCCCATATACGCTCGAAAAGATCCATCTTCGCCGCTGGCAATTCTTGTTCCGACCCCGTGTACAAAATACGAAGCGAAACACTTGGAACCGTACCGGCAAGAGGCAGCAACTCCCCTGCCAGCTTTGCCAGGTCTGCCTTGATAATCAGCGATACCTGAAGGCCAGGCCTTTCCGCCAGCGAAAACGTAATCGCTGCTTCCCGGCTGAGGCTGGCGAGATCCATTATATCCGTGCGATGATGAATGTGAAACAGGCCGGCAAGATCCCGGTCATATACTTCCGCCTGCATCATAAATTTAATGTTATCAAAAGCGGTCGGATCAAACACGTCAACACCTTCTTTGCAGTTGTTCAAGCTTTCTCTATCATAAATAGTGTAAAAAACGTCAACGATTGCTTCAATTCAGCTGGGAAGGCCTGTACGTATGGCTCTGTAATGCCGCCTTTATACACATGCTCCTCAGCCATATACAAAAAGCCGTTGTCTGCCGCCAATCTGGCAAATTCCCATGGCATCATCGTATTCATAATAACAGCTTCTCCGCTTAAGCGCTTATAACTGTTTTCCCGCGGTCCGGCGGTTGGCCCGAGTATAGCTGCACACACTCTTCCGGAAGGCTTTAGCACCCGGCGAATTTCCGCCAGCACTTGAGATGGGTTTTCCGTCCATTCCAAGGAATTGATAGCCATAACGGCATCAAGCTCTTCATCAGCAAATGGCAGGCTGGATAAATCTCCCTGCCTGAACGTCAGTCCTTCTGTTTCAAACCTGCGGGCAAGCTGAACCATCTTATTCGATAAATCGATTCCAATCACTTCATACCCTGACTGATGGAGCTTGCGGCTGCCGTAACCGTCACCGCAGCCCAGATCAGCCACCCGGCTGCCTTGTGGAACATATCCGAAAAAAAAAGGACAGATCCCTTTTCGGCTGCCTCGTTCCCACATCTCTGCGCTTTTCGACTGCCATCCTTCCGCTCTCGCATCCCACTGGCTTTTAGCTTCTGTGTGCCACGATCCGTTCGCCATGATTTATTCCCCCTTAGTTTTCTTCATTGTAAGGGAATCAACCGGCTTTCGGCAATATAAATAGAACCGCTCCTAGACTCAGAGCGGTTGTGCATATGGCAAAACGGAACAGTTATTATGTTAATGAACAAGCGGGCTTCTTGAAAAATAGCGCAGTGATTCTTCTTTCACCCTGGCAAACAGCCGTGAATCGATAAATGGAATAAGCTCTTCCGCAATGCTCCAAGCATTTAACTCAATTTGAGCCAAAACATCGAGGCTTTTCGTTTCTTCGAGCCGGTCGCTTAAGGAAGGAAGCTCTTCATCAAGCGCATGCCCAAGCTCGTGAGCAAAAATAATCCATTCATATTCCTTCAGCCGCTCCAATGATCCTAAAAGCCTTTCACATTGAATAGCGATATCTTGCTTAAAAAGCGTAACCGAATGATCAGCGGGCGAATATTTTCCTCCAACGCAGCGAGCCCCCGGAAATTCCTTTTTTATTTTTAGAGTCAACTTCGGATCTTTTTTTTTCATCAAGGAAGAAAAGCTGGTTTCTTCAAGCATGTTATTCTCATCTCACTCTGCTTTTTATCTTTATTATTATTCTTTCCCTTCCGATTCTATGTAATGGCTGCAAGAAAGAATAAAAAAATTTTTTCCCCTGTTAAAATGACAGCCTGGAATCAACCTTTTCTCCGCCCGATTTTTAAGAAACGAAACAAGAAGACTGCTTTCCTGCCACCTTAACGAAGCTAATTTTTTAATAATAGAAAAAAAGCGGTGACTTGTACATAGGTCATAAGAATCACTAAAAAGATTGTCCCGCTGGTCAGCTGTAAGCTTGCGAGCGGGACAATCCTTTTAGTCCATGGTTTTTTTTTGCAAAGAATGCAATGTTTGAATTCGTGCAGGGTCTTCATTAAAATAGTCCACAAGATCAGCGATGCGGTCAATGGAATTCCAGCTTAGATGATGCTCAATTCCTTCCACATCTTCATAAATGTGTTCCTCTTTCACACCAATGATCCGCAGAAATTCCTCCAGCAAATCATGACGCTCTACGAGACGCTTGCCAATTTTCTTTCCTTTGGCAGTTAAAACAAGACCACGGTATCTCTCGTATATTAAATATTCGTCCTTGTCCAGTTTTTGAACCATCTTCGTTACAGACGAGGGATGGACAGACAACGCTTCGGCAATATCAGATACACGGGCGTATCCTTTTTTATCTATAAGTATAAAAATTTGTTCTATGTAATCTTCCATGCTTGGTGTCGGCATCGGGATCCTCCTGAATGTACTCGTCTATTTAAGTTTACTATAAGAGCAGTTCCAGTACAAGTTAAGGAAGTTTTTCCGTTTAATCGGAAATGGTGAAATTTTTTGTATTTTTCCCTTTCCCTTCCTTGACTTTTTTTACTTTTTCCGGTATATTGTATGTATTATAAACAGACTCTCTGTTTGTAATGAATATTTTGATTTGGGCACATATAGATAAGATGTGTTTCGAAGATTTAGGAGGATTCATTAACATGCAAAACGGTAAAGTAAAATGGTTTAACAATGAAAAAGGATTCGGATTTATCGAAGTAGAAGGCGGAGACGATGTATTCGTTCACTTCACTGCAATTGAAGGCGACGGATATAAATCCCTAGAAGAAGGCCAAGAAGTTTCTTTTGAAATCGTAGAAGGAAACCGTGGACCTCAAGCAGCTAACGTTGTAAAACTATAATCCAACTCATAAAGCCGGCATATGCTGCCGGCTTTTTATTTTGTTTGTTTTTATTTAAGCAGGCGCTCTCCGCACCTTTTAAGCTGTTCTCCTACAGTACATTCTGTAATGCAAAATTTATGGGCGTAGGATTTTCCCTTCTCTTTTCGAAATGCCGCCTTCAGCAGGCAGCCTTCGCAATATGTGTGCAAAATTCCTTCTACCTCGGCTATTAGCTGTTTTCTTTCCAAATACACCACACCTTTCTGAACAAGACACTGCTTAGGAAATAACCGAATGACTGTTAACAATGGTTCCTTCTAGCGCCTGATTGGCGAGTTTATCCGCTTCTTTATTCTGCCTTCTGTCCACCGGTTTGTAAAGCGGCGTAAGATGAAGCGATTCCAGCTTGCTTTCAATTCGGTCGAGCCACTTATTTAACGTTTCATCAAAGCAAGGCCACTCACCTGACAGCTGCTTAAGAACCACATGTGAATCTCCTGTGATCGTCACTGGCACTTGCTTAACACCGATTTCCCCAAGAAGCTCGATAGCCCTGTAAAGAGCCGCATATTCCGCTTCGTTGTTGGACTCCAGCTGCAAGAGCCGGTCATTGATGCGGCAGCGCCAATCCTCACCGTTTTTCTTATAGTATACAGCGATTCCAATTCCTGATATTTGTGAAGAGCGGTCAAATCCGCCGTCAAAGTATACTTCTACTTCACTTGGTTCTTCATCAAGCTGCTTATTTAATTTTGTAAATTCCTTAACCGTCCATTCATTCAATAATTCATCCATAATGGTCGCCGTTTTCATCCGGCCCGTTCTCCCCAGATCCTCGATCAGCGGCAATACGATATCTTTGCTTATCCACTCAGATTCAAATTCTGCCTTTCTTCCCTTGAATTCATACTGCCATTTAATTTTCATTTTCATATCGATCCTCCGTTTTTCTTCTTGACCAATTTTTATGTTTTTGTATAATGTACGTTATGCTCAAATGTGCAAAGAAAGACAACTATTTTCCCGCTATTTCTTTTATCTTACAGGAGGTTTTACATGTTTAACGAGTGGTTCGGCTTTCTATTTATCATTGTTAACTTTACTATATTTCTGGCGATGTATCGACTATTTGGGCGCATGGGGCTGTTCGTATGGGTTGGAGTGGCCACGATACTAGCCAACCTTCAAGTAGTAAAAACCATTGAAGTATTCGGCTTAACGGCGACACTGGGCAATACGATGTATGGAACAGCTTTTTTGGCGACCGACTTGCTTAATGAGCGCTACGGCAAGGAGGATGCAAAAAAAGCCGTGTGGCTTGGCTTTTTTACCTTAGTCATGATGACAGTCATTATGCAAATGGTCTTGCTCTTTGAGCCGAGCCCGTCTGATATGGCTCAAGAGTCTTTAGGACAGCTGTTTGGCTTGTTGCCCCGCATCGCTGCCGGCAGTCTTGCCGCCTATTTGGTCAGTCAATTTGCCGATGTGTATATCTTTTCCTATTTAAAGAAAAAATTCCCGAAAGACTCACAATTTTGGATCCGCAACAATGGAAGCACGATGATCAGCCAGCTTTTGGATACACTTGTGTTTACGAGCATTGCTTTTCTTGGCGCATTTCCGGCCGGAATTTGGTTTCAAATTTTCCTGTCTACGTATGCATTAAAGTGGATTGTGGCTTTAATCGATACCCCGTTCGGCTATATTGCCAAACGTTTTCCTAAATAACAGCCAGCCAGATGACTGAACGAACCAGCTTTCAATCAGTCATCTTTTTTTCGTTTGCTTGTGAACAGTTTGGTTGGCTGGACAGACCTCTCCTCTTTGCATATTGCAAATGGTTTGTTTTTTCCGTAAAATTTTGTATGGCAAAGATAAAGGGGGAGTTTGTTTGTTTGAAGTATATACAGATGGAGCGAGCAGCGGATCGCCTGGCTGGGCGGGCGGCGGTGTGTTTATTAAAAACGGCAGCCATGTGGACCGCTACTCCTTTCCTTTTGGAATCAAAGATACACATGAGGCGGAATTCCTTGCTGTCATTAAAGCATTAGAATTATTGAAGGAAAGAGAGGCAGCCACCGTTTCTTTGCGGAGCGATTCCCAAACAGTCGTGCAGGCTATTGAAAAAGAATATGTACATAAAGAAGTGTATAAACCTCTCTTAAAAGAAATTTTAACATTGTCCAAAGAATTTCCGCTCTTTTTTGTGAAATGGATACCAAGCAAAGAAAATCGTGCGGACAGTCTGGCTCGCGAAGGCGTCAGGCAAAACAAAGGCATGAAAAAACGATGAGGCAGGCCAGCCGCTTCTAACGCAGGTGTTAGATTCCTTTAAGTATTGCGCTCGTTCCGCTTTTCCCGCTGCAGATCCGGTGTTTTTATCTAAACAACCGCCTGGTTTGTCCAAGCGGTTGTTTTTCGAAAGTATTCTCCATCTTGTTCACCCAGCCATCAGCTGAACTACAGCAAACCGTTGGAACGGGCAAAGCGGAAGGCGGTCTGCCGATTGGCGATCCCCTTCTCTTTAAACCACTCGAGCAAGGAGAGAAAAAAGCTGCCATCAAATTCCTTTTGTACTTTTAATGTAATCTCTATACCGGCGATCACTAATACATCAGACGCATCCGTTGACCTTTTTCCAAAATAAATAAAAGCGACCACTTCATCGGAAAACCGAAATCCTTTTTCCTCTAACTTAAGCAAATAATCAGCCAGTGCCTGTTCTTTCTTCACTTCAGTTCCCACCTTGAACATTATGCAAATGGATCAGCAGCCTCTGAATAGGCAGCTGCCGCTTTCATTTGTGTTAAGTGGCGTCGTACTGTTTTTAACTCCAATTGCTCCACTGCTTCTTCCGCTTCTTTGCTAACCCCTTCCCAGTCTGCTTCTGTAATATCCCAAACTAAAGGCACGTCGCAATTAATTTCCGCAAGCTGACGTGATAGATGGAGCATATCGAAGCCTTCTCTCATCTTCTTCTGCTGCGAGGGCGTGAGCTGTTCGATATTTTCAAGGATGCCATCGATAGTGCCAAATTCCCTGACCAGCTTAAATGCCGTTTTTTCGCCTATGCCTTTTACTCCCGGATAACCGTCACTAGGGTCACCCATCAATGCCTTTACGTCAATAAACTGCTTTGGAGTAATGGCATACTGGTGAGCGAAGCTTTCTTCCGTATAAGTTAAGTAATTGCCAAAGCCTTTTTGCAGCAGCGTCACTTCAATGTTCTGATCAAGAAGCTGCAGAAGGTCCTTATCCCCGCTTAAAATGGTAACCCGCCGCCCTTGGTGTTCCTGCTTGGCAATCGTGCCGATACAATCATCTGCCTCATACCCTTTCACACCAATATTGGGCAACAAAAAAGAGCCGGCTACTTCTTTAGCCAGATCAAATTGCGGCTGCAGCTCAACAGGAGGTGCCTGGCGATTCGATTTATAATCGGAAAACAATTCATTCCGGAAAGTTTGGCTGCCCATATCCCAGCATATAGCCGCGTGGGTAGGCCGCATGTATTCAATCGCCGTCAGGACATGCTTTATAAATCCTTGAACACCATTTGTCGGCATCCCTTGTGAGTTCACCATAAATTGGCCGCTGACTGCTGTCGCAAAAAAAGCCCGAAACAGCAAAGCCATGCCATCTATCAGCAGCAAATGTTCTTGTCTATTCATTTTGTCACCTCTCTAGTATTCTATCACAAGTATCCCGGCAGTTAAGCAAAGCCAAGAGAAAAGCTGCCCGTTGCTGACAAACGGAGCAGCTTTTCCATTCACTGTTTTTCCTTTTCTACAGGCAATTCTTCATAGGATGACCAATCACTGTAGCTTCCGGCATACAGGCGGACATGAGCAAAATCCGCTTGCTTCAGGGCAATAATATTGGGAGTGGCCGACACGCCCGATCCGCAATACACAATAACCGGCTGGCTTGGATCCAGCTGTTTAAAGCGTGCCTTCTGTTCCTCCGCGCTCTTCCAAAATGAATGGCGAAGCCCTTCTTGGAAAAAGAAATTGACTGCAGTAGGGATATGTCCTGCTACCCGATCAAGCGGTTCTACTTTTCCGGCATAGCGTTCCGGCGCACGGGAATCAATGAGCACGGTTCCATCTTTTTCAAGAGCTGCCCTTTTTACTTCTTCAATAGAGACGAGCCAGTCATGCCGCACATTCATAGACAAGCAGCCTTCTTTTGGGACAGGTACCTCAGTTGACACCGGAAGCCCTTGTTTCTCCCACTCAGAAAAACCGCCATCAAGAATATAAACATGCGAGTGGCCGATATATGATAACAGCCACCAAAAACGCCCGGCAAACATGGCATCCCCGTTATCGTAGGCGATAACAATGGTTTCATCTGTAATTCCATAAGACTCTGCTGTTTTGCGGAACGCCTCTAGGTCAGGAAGCGGATGACGGCCGCCATGAATGTTCTTTTCCCCTGACAAATCCCGATCAAGATGAGCATAGAAGGCCCCAGGGATATGAGCTTTCCCATATTCTTTTTCGCCAGCTGCCGTATCTGCCAAATGAAAGCGGCAGTCCACGATGCAAACATTTGAGTCATTCAAGCGCTCTGATAACCAGTTAATCGAACGGATATATTTCACGTTGTCCTCTCCTTTTTACTCATCATCGGAATCGCTGATCATATCAAGCTTCTTCTTTAACAGTTTAACCACTTGGTCTTTCGGATTCCAGCAATTAAACTGATAAGCCGGTTTCGTTTCATATTGCAGGCGGGCACAATAGTAGCGCATGCCTTGCTCCGTTTTCAGCGGCTGAAAATGCCGGCAAGTGGCACAGGCGTGAAAATGATCGATAATTGCCTGTTTACGGGCGTTCGAGCTCAACAAGCGTCTGCTCCCATTCTTCGATATTCTCTGCGGCACCAAGCACTTGCAGCCAAGCAGCAAATTGCTCGTCAACGTCGGAAGTCGCTGTATCCGTCATTAACCGCAGCCCTTCTGCCGCTTCTTCAAGTGCCCATTTGCTAAGCTTGTCTTTTTCTTCGGCCAAGTAACGATCGGCGAGTTCTCCTAAACGGCTATACAGCTTTTCTTGCATGAGCTGCTTGTCATTTTTCTCAAAGAAGGCTTTCGCATTCTTAAATAAAGACAGAGCGTCCGCAAATGCTTCAGGTGTCATTTCATGAAAAGCCACAGGGAATTCAGGAGTTTCTCTCGATGGCCATTCAATAGCCGAAAATTGCAGCTGCGGCTGAATAGACTGGCTATGCAGCTTCAAGGCTTCGTATTTCTCTGAAAGCAGCTTATGTGCCTGCTTTTCAGCACGCAGACTGGTCGCTCTCATTTCCTGCGCCAAATCATAGCCGACTGCTTCAAGCAATTCTTTCATGGCTTCACTTAAAGCTGCTTTTATTGGCCGGCTGCCATTGAGCGCTGCCGGATTAAACGCCTCTTTAAAGAAATCGGTAAAACGGTAGAAAACACGTTGCTTCAGGTAGAAAACAAGCTCATCTATCTCCTGGATCAGGCGCTTTTCTATTAATTGGCCTGTTTCCTTGTTAATATAGCTGCTAATATCATTCAACTGGCTATCCAATTCCGCTTTTTTCTGTTCACGATTATCACGGTTTTCTTTCGCCGTCGCAATCAGCTGGCGAAGCTGTTCCAAACCGCGCAGCCATTCGGCCTCTGCCGATTGGATCGCCATCTCCGCCAAGTCTCCTTGTAAAAACTGGTGAAAATCTTGTTTAAACGGACGCAAATTCGAATGAGGATGATCCAGCTCCCCCCGCTCAATCTCTTGAATCGCCTGCAGGCTGGATACCCCGTGAATGCGCGGGAAGCGGATGCCATACTGCAGCAGCTGATCTTTCACATAATTAATGACTTCATCAACCTCTTCATCGCTGCTTGCTAAGTCAATCGCATTCACAATAAAAAACATTTTATCAAGCTCAAACGCATCTTTGACACGGCCCAGCTGGATAAGAAATTCACGGTCTGCTTTTGAAAACGCGTGATTATAATAAGTAACGAACAAAATAGCGTCCGAATTTTTAATGTATTCAAAGGCAACTCCCGTATGCCGGGCATTGATGGAATCTGCCCCCGGCGTGTCAACGAGTGTGACTCCCTGGCGCGTAAACTCGCAATCATAATATAAATCAATCGATTCGACAAAGCAGCTTTGTTTCTCATTGGCAACAAAGCCTTGGAATGCCGGCAGATCCACGCAAAGCGTTTTTCCGAGATGCTCCTTATATTCCTTGTAACCCTCATAGAAAGCTTTCAAAAAGGATAAATGAATATTTTCGCGGCCTTCTCCGTCGGTATTTTGCAGCAATCCGGGAATTCGCTCAAAGGCATCGTCAAGCGACTGAACCGTTTGCTTGAAAAATTGCAGGGACTGCTGCAAGTCAATGAGCATTTGCTGTTCAGTTTTCAAATGCACATTCGCCGTCCGATGAGCATTTCCCTCGCTAGGCGGGTGAATACGGTTAACAGCGGCGGTTGTCGGGTTTGGCGAAACCGGCAGCACCTTTTCGCCGAGCATTGCGTTCGCGAAAGAAGATTTTCCAGCGCTGAAGGCGCCAAATAAAGCAATCGTATACTCGCGTTCCTCCAGGCGGGCAGCCTTTTGCTTCAATCCATCGATGAAGCGGTGAAAGCCTGGAATGCCAGCCAGCTTTGTGCCCATTTTTTTCAATCGGGCAGCCGTTTCTGCTACCGTGCCAGCCGGCTTTCCAACGGGCACAGGAACGCTTTCTTCTTCTCGTTTTTTCTCCTCCGCCAACGGAGCCGCGAGCTCAGCAGCGATCGCTTCATCAAAAACAGTGACTTTGCTTTGCTGCTCTTCCCATTGCTTGACAAGTGTTTCATATAGAGCAGGAAGAGTGATCTGATCTTCTGCGAGCAGACCGCGGATTTCCTGCTGCCGCTGCTCTGCTGCGGCTTTTAGCTGACTCAGTTGTTGAACAGCGTTAAGCTTCTCATGCCATACTGACCATCTCGCCTGAAGCTCCTGCTTCTCCGCAGCAAAACGCTTCTCCATCCGTTCAGCAGCTTTTTCTTTAATAGCGTCCGTTAACCGGCGTGCATTCTTCTTCAGTTGTCCGGCTAGGTCGTCCGTGTACGTAAGAACGTAATCCCCGGTAGCCATTGCTCCTGATTTCACCATGCCGGTAATTAATTGTCCATCAACCGGCACTGTCAGCTCTTCTGCTTCCAGCTGCAGCTCATCATCATTGAGTCCGCTTGATTTCAGCCAGCTGCTTACTTGCTGGCGCAGATGCCATTCAAGCTGAGTTTCTATTTTTTCCTTTAAATCAGCAAGGAAGCGCTCGCACCTTCTTTGCCGTTCTTCTTCTGTTTTCTTCTTGCTGAACAGCATCCCCACTTTAAAACCGGGCTGGACAGCTTCTAAGAACTCTCTTGCCAATTCGCGCGTGGAAGCCGGCATTAAGTAAGCATTTTTCAACACCTTTTCCCGGCCCTCTTCCAATTCGCGAACCAGGGCCTGTGCATCACGCTTGTCTAACTGCTCTTTAGCTTGCTGTTCTTTCTCAGCAATCTCTTGCTCATTCCATTCATCACCCAGCAAAGACAGCAGAGCTTCTTTTGTTTCGGCCTGTTCTTCCTTTAGCCAGGCAAGGTGTTCGCTGACGAGCCGGTTCATCATTGTTTCGGCAGAGCGGAGGGCAAGCTCCTCCCTGTCCGTCATGCTTTCCTGAATCAGTTCCTTCACTTCCTGAAAATCATTATGCGGCAAGGAGCGTTCTCTTAAACTTGTAAAGAAAAACCGCTCCGGCTCGACTCCCCAAGCAGCAAAAGACGTATGCACAGATTGTTGAAACGCTTCAAAGGAAAGCTCTTCTTCCCGATGCTTATCAATCTGGTTAATGATTAAGTACAGCTTTACTCCATGTGCCAGCAATTCCTTTGTATAGATAAAGTTTAATTCCGATTGCACATGGTTGTAGTCCATCACATAAAACACCATATCGGCTAAATGAAGGGCAGACTCCGTTGAGATGCGGTGGGCATCATCTGTCGAATCTACACCCGGTGTATCCATAACCGTTACCTCAGACGGCAAATTAGAAGTGCTATGGCCAATCTCAATTGCTTCCACTTCTTCCCCGTTTTTGCAAAACTCCTTTACCCTTTCAAAATCGTAAGGTGCCTTGAAAAGAAGGGGCTGCTTGTCCTTATAATAAACTTTGGCAAAGTCCTCGGAAGCATGATGAATCTTCACGAGGTTTGCGCTTGTCGGAATCGGGCTGGACGGCAGCAGGTTTTCCCCGGTCAATTCATTGATCATCGTAGATTTGCCGGCTGAAAAGTGACCGCAAAACGCCACAATGAATTCTTCATCATGTAACTTTTTTAAAAATAATTTGGCCTTTCTAGCCCTCTCTTCATCACCGGCCCGTTGAAAGATCTCGAAAAGACCGACTGTTTTTGACATCATTTGAGTCATCGTTTGCTCAATGGCTGCTACTGACATTCTCATAATTCTCCTTATATAAGTTTCTCATCTGTGAATAAGTTTCTTTTATTGTAAACGATTTTCGCCAACTTTCCCATACGAAAAAAAGAAGGCGTTAGAGCCTTCTTTTAAACTGCCGATAAACTCTTCGCTGAAAATAGAGATTGGCTGCAGCCTTTTTTGTTTTGGTTATAAATGGGGACTGTTGATTTCCATTTCAGGTGCTTCCTTTTCCGCACGGTCCCCCCTTAGTTTTCAATTAAAAAGGAGTTCGGAATATGACCATTCCCGAACTCCTTTTAGTTCTATTTAGTTACGCGGTGCTTGCGGTTTGCCGACACCGTCGATCACATATTTCATTACGCCTCCATATGCTACAACTGTTGCCGCTACAAACATCCAAACCATGAAAAAGCACCGTCCTTTTAATTAATAATTTTTAATTAACGCTGAGAATAATTTTCATCTTCAATTACATGTTAACACGACCGATAATGATTTTCAATCTTATTTTATAATTTTTTAGTCACAGGAAGCAATCAGGAGGATGTTTTAACCTCTAGAGGCTCTCGTCTCAGTCTTATTGTTTGACAAATCTTTAGAACCATTCAATAAACAAAAATTAGTTTTGCTTCTTGAATTGAAATAAGAACACAAACACATCCCCCTTTCTTGGCTGGGAAAGGGGGATGTGATGAAGAGCACCTTGTATGGTCAAGACACTTTTGATTCTGTTAATTGAACGATCTTCTTGCTTTTCCGGCCAATCTCATTAAATAAAATATTTAAGAAGATTGCTGTCAAGCTGCCGGCAACAATGCCGTTGCCCGTTAAGACTTGCAAACCAGACGGCAGCCCGGCAAACAATTCAGGCACCACCGTAACGCCAAGGCCCATGCCGACTGAACAAGCGATGATTAATAAATTTTCCTGAGAGGACATATCCGCCCGGCTCAACATTTTAATTCCTTGCGCAACCACCATACCAAACATTGCTACCATGGCTCCGCCAAGAACGGCGGACGGAATAATCGTCGTCAAGGCGCCGATCTTCGGCACAAGACCGAGGATCACTAAAAAGCCGGCGGTATAATAAATGACCGTTTTTGACTTAATGCCGGATAACTGCATGAGACCGACATTTTGGGAAAATGCGGTATAAGGAAAAGCATTAAAAATAGCGCCAAGCGTATAAGCAAGCCCTTCTGCACGGTATCCTTTTGCTATATCTTTTTTATCAATTTTTTGCTCGCAGATATCCGAAACAGCGAAATAAACGCCTGTTGATTCCACCATGCTCACAACAGCCACCAGAATCATCGTTAAGATTGAAGCCCATTCAAATGTCGGCAGCCCGAAGTAAAACGGCTGCACCATATGGACAAGTTCTGCATCTTTGACTGGCGAAAAGTCTACTTTCCCCATAAAAGCGGCAATAACTGTTCCAGCGAGCAATCCGATTAACACAGCAATCGAACGGACAAATCCATCGAAAAAGCGGAATAATGCAATAATGATAAATAAAGTAGTAAATGCCAAAAAGATGTTGGCTGCAGAACCGAAATCAGCACTGCCTTGTCCGCCGGCCATATTGTTCATCGCTACCGGGATTAAGGTGACACCAATAATGGTAACAACCGAGCCGGTGACAACAGGCGGAAAAAAGCGGACAAGCCGGCTGAAAAAAGAGGAAATCAGCAGGACAAAAATCCCCGAGACCAGTATCGCCCCGTAAATCGCTGAAATTCCATGCTTCTGGCCGATCTCCATCATCGGTCCAACCGCAGTAAACGTACACCCTAGCACAACCGGAAGGCCAATTCCTACAAAACGCCCTTTCCACACCTGAAGAAACGTCGCAATGCCGCACATAAAAATATCAATCGAAACCAAATAGGTCAGCTGCTCCGCTGTCAAGCCCATAGAACCGCCAACGATCAACGGAATGATGACTGCGCCCGCATACATCGCAAGCACGTGCTGGAATCCTAATGAAGCGGATTTGAGAATAGATGGCTTCATGCGAGGACTCCTTCCGCAAATGTCACTTTGCCATCTGCTAGTGATTGGACTCTGGCAAGAGACTCTACCCGGACATTCTTTTCAAGCAGCAAATGCCGGCCGTTCTGGAACGCTTTCTCAATGACGATGCCGATGCCGGCAACAGAGGCGCCCGCTTGTTCAGCAATCTCCAGCAAGCCAAGTGCGGCTTGTCCATTGGCAAGAAAGTCATCAATAATCAACAAATGATCTTCTTCTGTTATAAAAGATTTAGAAACGGCAATTCGGTTTGTTTCCTGCTTCGTAAACGAATGAACATCAGCTGTATATAAATTTTCAATTAATGTAAGCGATTGACGCTTTCTAGCAAAGACGACAGGCACGTCAAGTTCAAGACCAGCCATCACACTAGGAGCAATCCCGCTTGATTCAATCGTTAAAATTTTAGTGATTTTTTCATCAGCAAAACGGCGGGCGAATTCTTGTCCGATTGCTTTCATCAGCTTCGGATCCACTTGATGATTTAAAAAAGAATCTACTTTCAGCACTTGATCTGAGAGTACATTTCCCTCTTTCACGATCTTATCTTGTAAACTTTTCATTTTATATCCTCCTCAACTTTTTCGATCTTTTGGACAGAAAAAACCCCAAAGATCATGTCATTCCTCAATTACTGAGTGAAGCAATGCCCTTTGGGGGTTGAGAAGGCAACAAGAAAGAATGCCCTTCCACTGCTCACTCATAGTCAAATGATTTACGGTCATTCGGTAGAAACTTGCAGGCCCTATTCCTGCGATTATATGAGCGAATGCTTTGTTTAGTTGTATTCACAATTATATCAGCACACATGAGAATTTCAATGTTATTCACGAACATTTTTCGATTTTTTCTTAAATCATTCGCAATTTTCGGTAAAATACAAAAACGGCTGGAATATTTCCAGCCGCCTCCTTACTTTTTCATCGGAGCATTTATCGCTTGTCCCGGATAAAAGGGAAAATCATCATCCGGCTCCTCCTCTTTCTTTGCCCATCTGGAAATAAGAAGGAAAAGCGCAATCCCGTAAGAAGCAAGCTGAATCCCCTTCAGCACGCCTCCTGCCAGCTGTTGATCCTGCAAGGCCGTCAAGTTAGGCAATAATTGTTGGCCAGGTCTATAGACTTCATAAAAAGGGCTTTCTGCAACCAGCAGGAAAATTCCGATCGGCAAAAGCAGCAAAGACGCTACAAAGACATACATCACCCGCACAGACTCAGATAAGCGATTCATCTCAGGCAACGGTGAAATAATGGTCCACCACATCAGGAAAGCAGCTCCAAGCATAATAAGCTGAGCGCTTCCTAACAGCAGTGTATGCTTTTGCAAGAAGTTAAAAATGTCAGGGGCCAGATAAACCGATAACAGCAAGCTAAATAAGAGCGCTGTAACCCACGGATGGGTAAACAGCTTTAACACAAATCTTGTGCGATAAGACCAAAAGAAAGACCGCAAGAACTCTTTGGGCAATCCTAAAATAAAAAGCGGCGGCACAACAAACAGCATAACCGTCAGTTCAACAACATGCGCGCTAAATAATTCCTCTGCCGCAATAACAGCAAACGGGCTGCCTACGAAAAGATAAAATAAAATCAGAGCTGAATAAAAATAAAATCGCTGCATTCGCTTAAATACATACTTGTCCGAAGAAACTAATCTTGCATACAGAAAAGACAAGATCCCTAAACAAACCAAATAACCGGCTCCCCATAGTTGAAACCAATTCGCATCAGAAACAACATTTCCGATCACTTCATTGCCCTCCCACGTAATTAAATAATCAATCCGCTGTTCTTTATTCTGTATTTATTCGTGCAGACAAAGCCCCTGTTCTTACTATTTTCTCTATTTTAGCAAAGATTCGCCGCTTTGCTAGGCTCTTTTGGACGGAACTCTATCTATTTGGCCGTTGGGCGAACGGGGGCACAAGACCCCCTGGCTAGTGTAAGTTAATCTTTTTGTCTTGGCGGGCGCTTTCCCCAATACTGGTAATAATCCGTTCGAATAAACCCGTTAAAGAGCTTCCGTTTTTTCGTCGCTTGCTTGCCGTAAAATTGTTCAAATCCTTCATGAGATGTCAGCATATATACAGACCACGTATCGTAGCCGGCCAGCGCTTGGCCCATCTCCTGATACATTTGCTCCACTTCCGGCCGGTCTCCGAGACGTTCACCATAAGGAGGGTTTCCGACGATCACTCCATATTCTTTTGAAGTCGAGAAATCTTTGACATTCATTTGTTTAAATTGAATTAAATCAGCCAATCCTGCTTCGAAGGCATTTTTTTGCGCCACATCAACCATTCGGTGATCGATATCACTGCCCGTAATATCTAGAGGCTGATTATAATTGGCTACATCTTCCGCTTCCACTCTCGCGTTCTCCCATACCTCTTCGCCCATCCAGTGCCACTCTTCCGAGACAAACTCCCGATTAAACCCTGGAGCGATATTCTGACCAATCAGGGCTGCCTCTATCGGGATGGTGCCCGAACCGCAGAACGGGTCAACAAACGGGCGGTCGGGATGCCAATTTGTCAGCTGGATAAGAGCAGCCGCCAGCGTTTCCTTTAACGGGGCGCCTCCTTGAGCGATACGGTAACCCCGGCGATGCAGACCAGCACCGCTAGTGTCAATTGTAAGTGTGGCTTTATCTTTCAGCAAAGAAACTTCAATTTTAAATAAAGGACCGGTTTCTTGCAGCCATGTCTGAATTCTATATTTGTTTCTCAGGCGTTCAACAATTGCTTTTTTTACGATGGCCTGACAGTCAGATACACTGAATAAAGTCGATTTCACCGATTTCCCTTGCACTGGAAACTCGGCTTCCTTCGGCAAGTACTGCTCCCATGGCAGCGCCTTCGTTGCTTCAAACAACTGATCAAATGTGGTTGCTTTAAATTCACCAACAATGATCTTTACACGGTCAGCCGACCGCAGCCACATATTGCAGCGGGCAATCGCTGACTCATCCCCTTGAAAAATAACTCTTCCATTATCTGTTTGGCATTCATAGCCAAGATTTTTCACTTCATTCGCCACAACTGCCTCGAGCCCCATTGCGGCTGTAGCCATTAATGTATAGGTTGGCATCCAATCACCTGCACTTATAGAATTATGTATTCATTAAAAAAACAGCCATATAGAACAAAAGCTCTCCATAAAGGAGAGCTTGTGAAATTATATCCCATAATAACGTTCTGTAAGCCATGTTCTGTACCATTGTACTGCAAGCGATCAGGGATGATCTTGTACTCCGGTGGTAATCATCTATCTGCGGATGTTCTAAAAACAGCCGCCCCTCTTATTGTTCATTTCCTTAAAGAGGGTGCCCCTACCTAAATTTGGGTTGCTCACTCGCGGGGTTTACCTCGTTCCACCTTTATAATTTCTTATAAAGCTACGTCACTGTGGCACTTTCAAGGTAATCATGCCATATCCGAAGACTTAGGCATTTTCCCTGCCGTCAATCCAGCCGGAGCCGAACTGCCCTAGCTTACTTTTTCGCTAGGCACGAACACTACAGGCATCTCAGCACTGTGTGAGCATGGACTTTCCTCTGCAGCTAAACAGCTGCAGCGATTACCCGAACGCTATTATTGTCACCTGCACTATTATATAGGAAAAAACCAACTAATGCAAGAGTTTGTTCAGCTGCACAGCTACTTATTCGTTGTACAGCTTATCCCCGAAGACGTGCCGCTCTAGGTTGGACAAGCGCTTCAGAATATCGAAGTTTGTTGAACCGGCAGCTGGCTGCGGAGCCGGAGCCGGAGCAGGCTGCGAACGGCGCATTGTCGTTTCACTTTGTTTCTTCAAGCGCAGATTCTCCTGCTGCAGCTCTTCGATAGCTTGATGAAATGCCTCGTAGTCCTTAATAATTAAATCAAGAAACTGATCCACTTCATCTGGGTTATAGCCTCTCATAGAAGTTTTAAAGTCTTTTTCTAAAATGTCCTTCGCTGTCAGTTTCACTTTATTAGATAACATTCCCGTCATCACCTCAATATATTCCAAACCGTGTTGCATTTATTTTTTCAAAAACAGGCGCATTTGTCAATCTATTCAGCCCTTAATCCCAGTCTGTTTCTTTCAACTGTTCCTCTTCTGTAATAAATTGCAAATCATAAAATGTTATTTGGCGAATCTCAAACGGATGCTTCTCTTGAAAAGCCCGGGCCATATCCCACAAATATTGAGGAGATCCCGGCTTTTCGTCATCATAAATTGCCAGGAGGCCAGCTGCTTTTCGCAAAAACAATTGATTTTTATTTCGAAATTGTGACGGGCTCTTATACGGCTCCTTCGATATTGAATCGACAAAATCAGCTTTGGCGAGAATCGCTTCATAATAGTGTTGGGTTTCTTCTTTCCAATTTTCCTGCTGCTGCGCAAACGGAGTAAGCACAGCAAGTTTAACATGAGGAACTTCCTCCTTCAACTGAAACAGCACCTCTGCCGCCCAGCACTCGACACCAAGCTGGCCGCTGATCAATAGCCATTCCATGCCTTCATCAAGCAGGCGCAGGAGCTCCTTTTCCAGCGCTTTTTTGATAAAGAATACAGCCGGATCATTTTGTTTAAAGATGCCAAGCTCATAAGGCTTATACCCTGCTACTGTCCAAACAGACATTGAAAAACCCCCTTTATCGCATAATAAAAAAGCAAGGGAAAGCCCTTACTTTTTTATCTGCCTAACAGCCAAATGGCCAGCGAGAATTCTCCCCGCACAACAGCTGCTGATATACACATTCTGAGCAAAAAATTGGGTATGCGGATCATAATGCTGGTGCTAGTATGTTTGATGATTAATGTTGGCCATGTGTTGGATAAAAGTGCGGCACAATAAATTGCTCAAAGATGTAATTTTCACAGCACATCGGCGGATGACTCATCACAGGTCATACTTTGGGCCGGCTGCAATGCATCCTTCCATCCCCTATTTCTATATAGATCATCTGTGCAGAAAGAAGGGAACACGCATTTTTTAAATAGTTGTTTTACAAAAAGCTGGAAAAGCTATCCTTCATATTGGTCATGAAAAAAGCAGTTAAGCCGACAACAACAAAAAATAACACAAGTAAAGCGCGATACACGTTCATTCCACCCCATACATATTTTCTCTTATGTTTTTTGTACCATTCTACATTTTACAGCCTTTTGTCATAAGAAACAATAAACATCTGGAATTTATTTTGGCGAAAAGAACAAAACTTTGTCGTTTTTTTATTGTTAAAAGTCGAAAAGAAGTAACTATCTACAAACTGTCATCTTGCTTATCTATTTATTTTCTTCATTAACCTTGTTTTTCTTTTATCCAAATCCTCTTCCAGCCGCTTATTTGTCCCGTTACAAAGACTGCTTGCTGCTTCTGCGTGCTGCATCGCCTTCAAGAGCTCCTTCTGCTTATGCTCGTAATATTTACTCAGCTCAATATGCGCTTCTATTCTTTCGGACAGCGCTCCTTCCTCGCAGACGGCATCCCATAAAGCAACTGCTTGAGCCCAGTTTTTTTCCCTCTTATAGTGAAAAGCTAGCGCATGGCTGGCCATCGCCTGCACTTCTTTATCCTGCTCATCAACAAGCTTTCGGTAAGCACCGGCTGACAGCTTTTTTTCGCCGACTGCCTCAAGCCATCGTGCAACTTCAAATTTTTCCCGGCTCGTCCGGTCTTCCCCTTCCTCCAAAATATGAAGGCTCACATGGGTGTAAAGGGTAATGAGCGTTAAAATATCTCTTTCATTATGCTCCATGACCTTCAATATACCTTCCGGCTTCCGTCTTTCTACATAATCAAAATAAATCATTGGCGCTAAGTAGCCGGGGATATCTTCTGTACGGCAAATATCAAGCTTTTCCTTCTCAACATTTACCAGTTTGACAGCCTCCATTGAATGTTTCCATAGTCTTCTAGAAGCGTGATATAAATCAAAGTGGCCAAACCCCGGGAGCTTTGGCACATGCTCACGAACGAGTGTATGCCGGGTTTTTACTTGCGGCCAGTCGAAGGATTTTCCATTATACGTGACGAGCGTCGTGTAATCTACTTTCTCAAGAAAGCTTGAATACAGCGCCACTTCATTTCCCGGTGCCGGCAAAAAATGCTGGCGCACCACGACCTCCTCCCCCTGGATTCTGGCGTAGCCGAGCAAGAAAATGATATTCCCGGTTCCTCCGCCGAGACCGGTAGTTTCCGTATCGAAGAAAAACAAATCCGACACCTGATGCCCTTTCGCAGATAATGGATGGGCTCCTTCCCATTCATTCCACTTGGCTACAGCCTGCTTCACTTCAGAAAACCGGTGCCGGCCATGCTGGAAAGAGAGCGGATACCTGACTTCGCGAATGAGACACCATTGATCATCAAGCACATAAGGCGTTGCTCCAGCTCTTTCCCATTCATCCATATAAGGGATATCCGGCTGCTGAACAAGCGGTTTTTCTGCAGGCTTATCTTGTTCTTCTCTGATAATATGGCGTTTCATCCGTTGAAGCTTTCCGGATAATCCCATTTCACTTGACTCCTCTCATAAGAACATTTTCAACAGGCGGTAAGCATCTTCCTTCGCCGTAGGAAAAGCAGTGTCGGTGCCTATGCAGGAAGGACAGCCTTTTGGACAAGGGCAATGACGAATGAGCTCTGCCGCTTGGTTGATAATTTCGCTGAATTGATTGAAAACTTGTTCACTTAGCCCGATGCCGCCCGGGTAATGATCATAGACGAAGATTGTCGGCTTCTCATTATGGCTGGCTTTTACTTGCGGCACAATATGGATATCATTCGGATCGCACATAGCAAATAAAGGGATAATTGCTTTTAATGAATGGGCTGCTCCGATGAGGCCGTTCTCTACTCGTTCTTCTGACAGTTCCTGGACATTGTTATCGAGCGACATCCATACCGCATTCGTATGCAGCTCTACCTCCGGCAAATGAATCGGACCGGAACCAATGTTTTCATGCGTATCAAATTTAATCTTTTTAAAAATAGTGGCCATCGCATGAACAGCCACATCCCCGTAGGAAAACGCGGCCGTCCCCTTTTCCTGCTTTTTGTCCTCCTCCAGCACTTGAAGCTGGACCGCCAGATTCGCATCTGTAAAATAATCCACATCCACTTCGCGAACATAGGCTTTCTTCTCTTCCCAGTCCAGTTCCTCCACTTGGTATTGGACTCCCTGATGAAGGTAAATCGCTTCATCATGCAAGAGGGTCATCGCGCTGAATGTATCCATTTCTCCGATCACTTTATGGCCAGCTGTTACAGAAATGTCAATAATAATCACATTTTCCTGTGAAGCTGAACGCAGACTGATATTATGAGCCGGAAATGAATCATTCATCCAAAACCATTGTCCTTGATTCTCATGCAGCACTCTCTCTGCTGTTAAGAACTCAAGCACCTCTTCAATATCTGTTTCCCCGAATGATTCTCCTTGTTTAAACGGCAGCTCATAAGCGGCACATTTCAAATGGTCAATAAGAATGACGAGATTGTCAGGATTAATCCGAGCTGTTTCAGGTGTGCGTCTAAAGAAATAATCTGGATGGTCAATAATAAATTGATCGAGCGGATCAGAGCTTGCTACCATAATCACAAGAGACTCCCCATGACGGCGCCCCGCTCTGCCGGCTTGCTGCCAGGCACTGGCAATCGTTCCTGGATAACCAGTCATTACACAAACTTGGAGTTGGCCGATGTCGACTCCAAGTTCAAGCGCATTCGTGCTGACCACTCCATAAATATCTCCATTCCTCAGACCCTTCTCAATTTCACGCCGCTGCGTGGGCAAGTATCCTCCGCGATAGCCTCTGATCGATTTCGCGCCGAGTTCGTTTTTCACAAGTTCCTGCAAGTACGTCAAAAGAATTTCCACGCGCACCCGGCTTCTGGCAAATACGATTGTTTGAATTTTATTTTTTAGCATTTCGCCAGCGAGCCGGCGGACTTCCAAAACCGCGCTGCGCCGAATATTCAACGGCTTATTGACAACGGGGGGATTGTAAAAGACGAAGTGCTTTTTCCCGGCTGGCGCCCCATTTTTATCGATTAGCCGGATAGATTTCCCGGTTAATGACTCGGCAAGCTCCAGCGGATTGGCAATGGTAGCAGATGTGCAAATAAATACTGGATCGCTCCCGTAATAGCGGCAAATTCGCTGTAAACGGCGCAAAACATTTGCCACGTGGCTGCCGAATACTCCCCTGTATATATGAAGTTCATCAATGACGATGTATTTTAAGTTCTCAAATAATGCGACCCATTTTGTATGGTGCGGCAAAATTGCCGAATGCAGCATATCTGGATTTGTCAGAATGACTTGTCCCGCTTTGCGTACTTTTTGGCGAATATTTGCCGGCGTGTCTCCGTCATACGTATAGCTGTGAATTGGCAGACCCACTTCCTGAATCAATTCATTGATTTCGCTTTTTTGGTCCTGCGCAAGTGCCTTCGTCGGAAACAAATAAAGCGCCCGCGCTTTCTCGTTTTCGATCACCGCTTGCATAACCGGCAAATTGTAGCAAAGTGTTTTTCCAGATGCTGTCGGCGTAACAGCTACGAAGCTTTCTCCCCGCCTTGCTGCTTCATAGGCCAGCAATTGATGCGTATATAACTGCTCAATTCCTCTATTGTTTAACGCGGCTGCAAGCTCAGGAGCAATGTCAGCCGGCAGCGGAACAACAGCCGCTTCTTTTTCTGGTATGGTGTGCCAATGAATGATATTGGAACGGACTGCTTCCTCCTGCCTTAGCCAGTCGATGGCTTCTTGCAGCGTCTTTCTCCCAAATTGCATGCTCTCACCTCTTCTTCATTTTAGCGAACAAACGATCCATTTGAAAGAAAAAATGACTGTTTTCGTCCCGCAAAAAAGCCCTGAAGGCATCATTCTCCTTCAAGGCCGGATTATTTATACTTTCAGCCACCCAGACATATCCTTCACAACCTTTGACAATTGCGATACCGTATTCACCATCATTCCCGCTGTATCCATCGCTTTATTAATGTCAAATGTGCCATCTTTATTTTGAAAGGATTTCAATAGAGCAGACTGGCTGCTGCTTTTGGCCGATCCCATGTTTTGCGTCATAGAAGCAGAGGGCGCAAACATTGAATACGGTCCTTCTTGCATTGGCATTTGGTAAAGCGGATGGCCCCACAAATCCCCCGGAAATTGGGAATAACTGGGCGAAGAAGGTGTGTGGCCAGGATAAGCCGAAGGTGAATGATAGGGATAATGCCCAGGATATGGGTACACCTGACTCCACGGATTCATCTTTTTCCCTCCCGCAACATTCGTTACAACATGGTATGCGAATTCGCTGAAAAGGTGACCATCACGTTAATTCTTTTATTAACTGATGCAACACGAAAAGAGTTGACTCAACGTAATTTCGAAAACGTTTAAAGCTGGTTTCCGGAAAAAACGCTTGTACTGAAATCAACTCGATATTCTCTACCACCGCTTTCATTTGCGGATAGTGGATATGGCGAAAGCGCCTCGTTTGCAAACAAGCGGTCAGTTCCTTCTCCCACTCTCTCGACCGCAAGCGGGCTTGGTCCGCAAAAGGTTTGACTTCTGCATAAAAATCCCCTTTTTCTTGTTTTTCCCTCGCTAAGTGATAACGGCTATTGGCACGGGTGACAATCTCTATCAGCTGCTCTGTCAATTCTTGAAGTCGGCTCATCATTTATTCTCCTGTTCACCCTGTTATATTTTAATTAAGCTTTGGCTCATGCGCATAAAGAAACTCATTTAATCGAACAAAAAGAAAACAACAGAGAAAGTCATCGTCTCTTCATTTCATTCAAATGAGTCAACACGCACATCGCTTATTTTACGATTTTATAAGTTTTTGGGGGAATCTTCAAGAGATCGTTTCTTCATTTCAATTATATGTTAAAAGGATTGGACCATCTTGTAGGCAGGACCGGCAGACAACAAGAATTCAGCTCCTTCTTCCAGCTGGCTCATGCGCGCCATCACCGCCTCCTTTTTCTTCCAAAGGCGTGAATAGTGGGCTTTGTGCATCACAGCAGATCGTTTATGCAACACTTTCTCGATTTGCTCTACTTGTTCTTCAATCTCATTTAAGGTACGAAGCACTTCTTCTCTTGTCATTCTTCCCACTCCTTTTATAATATTCTTTGCGCTTATTCTCTTGCCCAACTCTTTCTCTCTTTTTATAATGGATTCCTTCTCGGCTGACAAAACTAGGTGTCTTTCGGCAAAGAAAGAACGAGCCGGACAAAAATTTCTTTTGATTCGACAAAGCTTTTATCCCCTAAAAGTACTATGCGCTATGAAATGCAGCCGCGGCGTGAAAAGGTTATAATAAAGAAGCCGGAAAGGTCATATGAGGCCGCTAAACTGCATAACTGTACAAGAGGACCACAGAGGAAGTGAGGAAGAAATTTCACGTCCGGAACGGCCAAAAGGAAAAAATCGTCCTATTTCTCTACCCCGTGTATAATTTTTTCTGTTATGATATGTATTATCTTGTGAGGTGCATGCTATGACAATAAGATATCCGAACGGAAAGAAATATGTGGCGGATACAAAAGCGGCGGCAATGAAGCAGACTCCTTTGCGGGATAGTTATAGTAACAGGGGAATGACGCTTGAGGAAGATTTAAACGAAACAAATACATTCTATCTTGAGCGCGGCCTGGCAGTTATCCATAAAAAGCCGACGCCTGTGCAAATTGTCCAGGTGGATTACCCAAGAAGGAGCGCAGCTGTCATAAAGGAAGCCTACTTTAAACAAGCTTCTACTACTGATTATAACGGCGTATATCGGGGGAAGTATGTCGATTTCGAAGCAAAGGAGACGAGAAATGCAACGTCCTTTCCGTTAAAAAATTTTCATAAACATCAAATTGCCCATATGGAGAATGTGGAGAAGCAGGAAGGTATCAGCTTCGTCATTATTCGTTTTACCTTAACGGAGGAAATTTTCTATCTTCCGGCAAGCCGTTTGTTTGATTTCTGGAACAGAATGGAGAACGGCGGCCGAAAATCGATCACAAAAGCGGAGATTGAGAGCTCAGGCTTTTCGATTCCGACAGGCCTTCACCCCCGTATTCCCTACTTGTCTGTCATCGATAAGCTGTATTTTTAAGATTATGGATCTTAACACTCTTTATTTCCATTGAAAGCGAGGATATTGAACAAATGTCTGATGAATATAATTCACGTATAGAAAGAAGAAAGAAGAAAAAACGCACACCCAAAAACACAGCAGGCGGTGCGAAAAAACCGACTAAAAAGAAATCTTCTTTAGCCAAGAAAATATTTCTTACTCTCGCCGCTGTATTCCTGCTTACTCTTGCTGGCGGCCTTGGCACATTTGCCTTCATGGTGAAAGATGCGCCTAAATTGGATGAAGGATTGCTCCGCGATCCGATTTCCTCAAAAATTTACGATATGAATGGCGACTTTATTACCTCTGTGGGCTCGGAGAAACGTGATTACGTTAAATATGAAGATATTCCTCCCCTGGTAAGAGATGCCATTCTTGCGACAGAGGACGCCCGCTTCTTTAAGCATCACGGGGTGGATGTGATCCGTATTGGCGGCGCGGCCATCAAAAACGTAACAAACGGCTTCGGTTCAGAAGGAGCCAGCACAATTACACAGCAAGTCGTAAAAATGTCCTTCCTGAAGCCCGAAAAAACATTGAAGCGGAAAGCGCAGGAAGCTTGGCTGGCTTACCAGCTTGATAAAGAATATTCCAAAGAAGAAATCTTTGAAATGTATGTCAACAAAGTATATATGTCAGACCGGATTTTCGGCATTAAAGAAGCAGCCAGTTATTATTTCGATAAAGAGCTGGATGAGTTGACTTTATCGGAAGCCGCATTACTGGCGGGTATGCCGCAAAGCCCGAATAACTACAATCCGTTCAATCATCCGGACCGTGCCGAAAAGCGCCGGAATGTAGTCTTGTCATTAATGGAGCAGCATCACAAAATCACAAGCGCTGAAATGACAGCAGCGAAGCAAAAGCCCGTATCCAAGCAGCTTGCTGAAGAAAAACCGGACACCGGCAATGCGAAGAAGTTTAACGCGTATATTGACATGGTTGTAGAAGAAGTGCAGGAGATGGGTGATTACAACCCTTATTCCGACGGGCTCAAGATTTATACAACACTTGACCCAGATGCACAAACTTATATGGAAAAATTACTGAATACCGATGAAATTATTAATTATCCAAGCGAAAATTTCCAAGCGGGGATTTCTCTTATCGACACACAAACAGGAGAAGTTCGAGCGATTGGCGGCGGCCGCAACCAAAAAGTGGAGCGGGGTTTTAACTATGCCGTTGATTTGAAACAGCGTCAGCCTGGATCGGTAATTAAACCGCTAATCGATTACGGTCCAGCGATTGAGTATTTAAAATGGTCTACCTACCAGCAGCTTGATGACCGTCCAGATACTTATTCAAACGGCACGCCGATCCGCAATGCCGGGGGCTCCTACATGGGACCGTTGTCTATGAGAACAGCTCTTGTCTATTCCCGCAACATTCCGGCTTTGCAAACTTATAAAAAAGTCGGACATGAAAAAGCGAACGAGTTTTTAAATAATGTAGGCATTGAACTTTCTAAAGAGCAATCGGAAAACGAATCAAACTCAATCGGTGCCATGAGCGGCATCTCTCCGCTTGATCTGTCCGGTGCTTACGCCGCTTTCGGTAACGGCGGAACGTATATCAAGCCGCATGCCGTTAAGAAGATTGTCTTGGCTGATGGAGATACAGAAGTAAGAAACGATATTAAGCCGAAGAAAGCAATGAGTGACTATACTGCTTATATGATTACTGATATGCTGAAAGATGTCGTTGATGAAGGGACGGGCCGCAGAGCGAATATTCCAGGGCTTCCTCTAGCAGGTAAAACCGGAACAACGAACTATACAGCAAAAGAGAAGAGAGAATGGAACATCCCTTCCTCGGCTTCTCCAGATTCTTGGTTTGTCGGCTACACAACAAATTATACGGCAGCCATTTGGACAGGTTATGAGGATAAAAAAGAATATTTATCGAAAAACAGCCAGAACATTTCAAAAGAGCTGTTTAAAAACTTAATGGATGAAGTATCATCCAAAAAAGAAACGAAAAACTTTAAAAAACCGAACAGTGTGGTTGAGTTACCGATTAAAAAAGGCACAAATCCGGCACAAATCGCCGGCAAAGGCACTCCAGACAGCGAGAAAGTGTATGAACTGTTTATTAAAGGAGAAGAGCCAAAGAAAGTATTCAACGACTTTAAGGAAGAAGATAAAGAAAAAGATAAGAAAGAAGAAACAGAAGGAAAAATCGAAAACCTTTCCGCTTCTTATGATGCAGGTTCTCAGAGCATTTCTGTCTCCTGGTCATTTGGAGGAAAAGGGTCACCAAGCTTTACCGTTTCGTCATCAACCGGCGAATCTAGATCGACCGGCGGTTCATCCGCGTCCTTCGGCGGTGCAGAACCAGGAAAATCTTATAGCTTTACCGTCACAGCAACCGTTGATGGAAAGACAGTGGATACAGCCTCCACTTCGATCACGGTTCCGGGAGGCGAACAGCCGCCAGCTGAAGACGATAGCGAAGAGACTCCGCCTCCAACCGAGCCGGATGATACTACCCCAACCAATCCGGATAATAATGGCGGACAAAATGGGAACGGCGACAACGGGAATGATAATGGCGGAAATGACAACGGCGGAAACAATAATGGCGGAAATGGCAATGGCGGGAACAACACCGGAGGGAACGGCAATGGCGGGAACAACACTGGAGGAAATGGCAATGGCGGGAATACCGGCGGGAACACCGGTGGAACCACTCCAGGAACAGGAGAAACAACAACACCTCCTCCTTCCGGCGGGAACACACAGCAAAACTCACCAGGAGCACAGACGCCTTCTGAAAACCAAAAACAAAGCACTGGTGGTGAATAACCAACAAAAAGTAAAAGGATGTCATGCCTGCATGACATCCTTTTACTTTTACTTTTTCTCTTTCATTGCCGTCTTTTTTGCTAGCAGCTTGTCCTGCTCGATCATAAGCTCGCGCACTTGCCTGTAGGAATGGTAGGAATACGGCCGATGAAAGACAAATGCCAGCCGATCTGCTGCATTGACCGGCTGAACCTCCAGCTTCTTGACTTGCTTGTCCCAGCCGGTCAGCTGAACAGGCTGTCCGTTGCCCCAAAATAGCTTCATTAGAAACAAGGCAATAGCAGCCTGCATCTGGACTTGAGTATCTCGATCCCGCCGTTGAAATTTACTTTCAAGCTCTGCCTTTAAGCGGAACCATTCCCTTTCGATCATGTCCAGTCCTTTGTCCTCAAGCAGCCATGGCTGCCCTTCTCCAGAAAGCTCATAAATGAAAAAAGGAGCCGAAGACAATGACGCTTCGGCTGGCCATTCTACTCGTCCCTTTTCAGAAAAAAATAAGGAATGCTTTAATTGTTCCGGTATCTCCACCTCGCGCTTCATCATCCGCTTCTCCTCTTCATCCGCTTTTGCCCTTCTCGGCATAAATCGAGAAGCGGGCAAATTTCACATTGAGGAGACTGGGCTTTGCAATGATAGCGGCCGAAAAAAATAAGGCGGTGATGAGTAACGGACCATTCCTCTTTTGGTATCTTGCGCATAAGCGTTTCTTCCACTTCTGTCACAGAATCTTTCCAGCGGCAAAAGCCGAGCCGCTTGCTGACCCTCTCGACATGCGTATCAACCGCAATGGCCGGCACACCAAAAGCAACGGAAGCAACCACATTTGCCGTTTTTCTGCCTACCCCGGGAAGCTTCACAAGCTCTTCTTGTGTTCTCGGCACCTCCCCGCCCCTGTCTTCAATAAGCATACGGCACAGCTTTTGGATATTTTTTGCTTTATTGCGGAACAAGCCAATTGAACGAATATCCTGCTGCAGCTCTTCAAGCGGCACGGCTAAATAGTCTTCCGGTGTTTTGTATTTTTGGAACAAATCCTTCGTAACCTTGTTTACTAAAGCATCCGTGCATTGGGCAGATAATAAAACAGCAATGACTAACTCAAACGGATTCGCATGATTTAGTTCACAATGAGCCTCTGGAAACATATCAGCCATCGTATCAAGACAATATCTGATTTGTGCTTTATTCAACATCTCTTTTTCTCCTTTTACTGCTCAAGCCAATTATAGAAAGGTACCGCTTTTTTTGATCGCTGCACTTGATCAGACGGGGATTGGCTTTTGCGAAAACGCTGGCCATATGCTCTCGCCTGTTCAAGCGTTTCAATCCCTTGCTTCTTCCACTCAAATAAAATCCGGTCAATATAGCGAAAATTCAACTTTCCGGAGATAACAGCCTCTCTTAAAGCTGCCTTAATAATGACCGCGTCGTGATGATCCTGATCAATCCAAATCGCAAGCGTCTCACATTCAAGCGGAGAAAGCGGGCGGCCAAACTCCCGTTCAAAACAAGTATATAAATCCTGCTCTTCATTCATCGCCTGATGCAAAGCGGATTGCCGGGATTGCTGCATCATAAAATCCGCAAGCTTCTTCCAAAGCGGTCTTAACGAATAACTTTCAAAACCTAGCGTATCCCCTTGTTCAATCTCCAGTACTTGCTGCTGTATCAATTTTTTCACTACAAGAGAGCATTCACTGGCAGAAATGGTCATACGGGCGGCAAGTTCCTCGAACGTCGGAAAATGGCGTCCCTTTTGTTTGCAAGCAAAAATTTGCAGCAATAAAACAAGTTCAATTTCTGTAAAATCTAATTTCTGATAGTAAGTAAGGAGAACTTGCGGAACACTGATCATTCCTTCGTCCATCCAATTAATTAATAACTCTTTTTGCTCCATGGCAGACACCTCACAATCAAGTATATCACGGGGAAGTTATAAAAATGAGAATTGACAAACGCGAAATTGTGATTTGTCTTTTTTACAACAATGAAAAAGAAGAAAAAACCGTCCTGCTTGTAGAATTTGTTTGACCTACACGCTTGCAGCGGCGGCCAAACAAATTCATTCCCTGACGGCAGGACGGCTTCTTCTTTATTATGGATAGAGACGGTTCAACAAACGCGGGAAAGGAATTGTTTCACGAACATGCTCCACTCCGCTGATCCATGCAACCGTCCGCTCAAGGCCAAGACCAAAGCCTGAATGCGGAACAGAACCGTATTTTCTCAGTTCCAAATACCACTTGTAGGCCTCCGGATCAAGCTGATGCTCCTTGATTCTCTCGCTTAATAACTGCAAATCATGAATACGCTCTGAACCGCCAATAATTTCTCCATATCCTTCAGGAGCAATTAAGTCAGCGCATAAGACCACTTCCTCGCGCTCTTTATCCGGCTGCATATAAAACGGTTTAAGTGAGGTAGGATAATGGGTAATAAATACCGGCTTGTCAAAGCTTTCTGCGATGGCTGTTTCATGCGGAGCCCCGAAATCATCTCCCCATTTGATATCAGTGAAGCCCTTTTCATGCAAAAACTCAATCGCTTTATCATATGTAATGCGTGGAAAAGGAGCTTTCACTTGTTCAAGTTTTGCTGTATCCCGTCCAAGCCGTTCCAGTTCTAAGCGGCAATTTTTAAGGACAGATTGCACGATATGAGCCACATAGTCCTCTTGCACTTTTAAATTGTCTTCAAACTCATAAAAAGCCATTTCCGGCTCAATCATCCAAAACTCAATAAGGTGGCGGCGTGTTTTTGATTTTTCCGCACGGAATGTAGGACCAAAAGAAAAAACTTTTCCCAGAGCCATGGCTGCTGCTTCCATATACAGCTGGCCGCTTTGTGAAAGATAGGCATCCTCTTCAAAATAGCGGGTATGAAATAATTCTGATGTCCCTTCCGGCGCACTGCCTGTTAAAATCGGCGGATCCACTTTAACAAATCCGTGATCATTAAAGAACTCGTAGGTTGCCCGGATAATTTCATTACGAATTTTCATGACCGCATGCTGGCGACGGGAACGGAGCCACAGATGGCGGTGATCCATTAAAAACTCTGTTCCATGCTCTTTCGGTGTGATCGGATAATCAACCGCTTCAGCAATCACTTCGAGACCGGTTACTGTCAGCTCAAAGCCAAACGGGGAGCGGGTGTCCTCTTGAACCATTCCTGTTACGTACAGGGATGACTCCTGTGTCAGTGCTTTTGCAGCTTTAAATAGCTCTTCTCCTACCTCGCTTTTAACAACAACGCCTTGAATAAAGCCTGTTCCATCACGAAGCTGCAAGAAAGCAATTTTTCCGCTGGAACGTTTATTGGCGAGCCAGGCACCAATTGTTACTTCTTGACCAACGAACTGGCCCACTTCCGCAATTGTTATTTTCATATAATATTTCCCTCCAACATATTCCGCGATTCTGATCCATTCGCTTCATATTATACCTGTCTTTCTTCAAGATGTGCAAGAAATGCCTGTCTCCTATCAGTGAAAACAGCCATAGAAGCGATCTGCATGATAAGCTTGGACAGCTTTCCACTTCCCTCTGCGTTCTTGATTTTCAATCAACATCAAAAAGGAGTTCGAAATAAATTCCTTCCGAACCCCTTTTGTTTAGTAAACACCTGGAAATCTATAATGTTTTATGCAAGCTGGTTGCGTTTATTGCTTCTTTGCAGTGGCATGACTGTTCACAAAGTCAGCAATGCGGGCAACCGCAGCTTCAAGCAGTTCAAGCGATGTAGCATAGGAAAGACGGATATTATCCGGCGCACCAAAGCCGCTTCCAGGAATAACCGCCACTTTTGCTTCTTCCAACAGAGCTTTTACAAAACCGTCAACATCGTTGAAGCCAGTGAGCAAAGCGGCTTCTTTCACGTTCGGGAATAAATAAAAAGCTCCTTGCGGCTTCAGGCAGCTGACGCCTGGAATTTCGTTTAATTTACTATGAACGATATTCAAGCGCTCTTCAAATGCTTTTCTCATTTCCTCGACAGGCTCTTGCGTCCCTTCGTATGCAGCGATTGAGCCATATTGTGACACGGCTGTTGGATTGGACGTTGAATGGCTTGCCAAGTCTGTCATTGCTTTAATGACTTGTTCGTTGCCTGCTGCGTACCCAATGCGCCAGCCAGTCATGGAGTGGGATTTTGACACACCATTAATAATAATTGTCTGCTCTTTTAAAGCCGGAGAAAGTTCCGCAATGGACACATGCTTATTTGTACCGTAAATGAGTTTTTCATAAATTTCATCGGAAATGATCCAAATATTATGCTTTAAAGCTACTTCTCCTAGTGCTTCAAGCTCTTCTTTTGAATAAAGCATACCAGTTGGATTGCTTGGAGAATTGATGATTACCGCTTTTGTTTTTGGCGTAATGGCAGCGTGAAGCTGTTCCGGCGTAATTTTAAAATTGTTCTCTTCTTTTCCTTCGATATAAACAGGAGTTCCATCCGCCAGCTTTACTTGCTCCGGATAACTGACCCAATACGGAGTCGGGATGATCACTTCATCTCCCTCATCCAAAATTACTTGAAATAATGTATACAGGGCATGCTTAGCTCCTGTCGTAACGATAATTTCACTGCGTTTATAGGAAATCCCTTGATCTTTCTCGAATTTGCCGATAATTGCATCTTTTAATTCAGGCAGGCCGCCAGACGGTGTATATTTTGTCTGACCCTTCTTTAATGATTCATAAGCCGCTTCAATGATATGATCTGGTGTGTTAAAGTCCGGCTCTCCTGCTCCAAGACCGATCACATCGATCCCTTGCGCTTTCATTTCTTTTGCTTTCGCTGTAATGGCCAGCGTTGTAGAAGGAGTTAATGCTTTCACTCGTTGAGCTAATTGTACGTTCACAAAAATACCTCCACTATCTTTCTATTTTTATTTAATTATGTACGGTAAATAGTAAAAACAGCTTTATCCTTATCTGTCTTATCAAGCGCCAGACCAAACATTAAATCGTTCCGCTTGAGCGTGCGGTTTAATGTATCAACAATCTTATATAAATCCGGCTGGTTCTTGACCGTAACAGAGGATAAAACCTCAATTTTACTTTCCATGCGAATGCCCCCATTCTTTTCTATTATAGCAGGAAATTAGAGCAGGTTATTAATAAATTTTGTGAAAAGTGCGAATCTCGCTTATTTTAAATCAGGGAAGGTAAAAAGCTCATATCCCGCTTTTGTAAATTTAATTATAAGTAATCCATGCTGGTCTGTATAGTAAACGTCAATCCACATTTGATGAAGTGTTTCCATTAATTTTTCATCCGGATGCCCGGCTTTTTGCTTGAACAGGATAGCGGTTTGCGGATCAATGTGCATAAGCAAATCACGGGAAAGGCTTCGAGCCTCTCCGAAATTCGGCACCTTTATAATGTTGCTGTCTTTCAGGGAATGAGACAGCAGCGCCTTTTCAGCCGGCTTGGAAGCGGAAGACATCCATAAGAAACGGGAATCATAGTATTTAATAGAAAAATCGAGTCCTTCGTTCTTTCCCCTTCCATTATGGAGCACCTGAATTCTTACATCCCGGCCGATCTCTTGAATTTCCCCTTCCTTCCATTGCTCATGCGCCAAACGGCTATGACGCCATCTAGCCGGCAAAGGCCAGCTGGTAAACACTTTTTTTAATTTTCGCTTTGTCATCAACTCTTTAATAAAAGACGTTCTCCAATATTTCTTTTCCGTGAGGATCAATCCATCGAGCTTGCTGATCCGAAAGCGGTCCATATATTGAAGAATTTCGGCTTCACTGTCTGGATGACCAGTGTTAATTAAAAAATGACGCCCGTCCGCTGTATGCAAAAAGGCGGCTTCTCCATCCGATAGCGGTAAAAAAGAGAGGGCAAACTCCTCTTCTTCTAAATTCAAATGGATCACGGAGGCCGCCGCACACATCGGAAAAACAAAGAACCAACATATACTGATTGCTAAGACGATTCTCATAACGGCAGCTCCTTTCAATACCGTTAGAGTGCGTCATTCGCTTCTAAAATAAACACAGGCATCTGCCGGAAATCACAGCCATTTTTCAATCACAGACACAACCTCGCCAAGTGAAGCTTCTTCTATAGAAATCGCCGGAATCGACTGCAAAAACGTTTTTCCATACTGATTGGTTTGTATGCGCCGATCAAACACAATAATAATTCCACGATCTGTGCTGCTTCGGATTAACCGGCCGAATCCTTGCCGGAAGCGCAACACAGCCTGAGGCAGGGAATAAGAGGAAAAAGCGTTTTTTCCTGCACGCGCCAGCTGTTCGCTTTTCGCTTGTGCGAACGGCTCATCTGGCGGCGAAAACGGCAGGCGCACAATAACAAGGCAAGATAAGTCCTCTCCCGGAATATCAATTCCTTCCCAAAAGCTGTTTGTGCCAAACAAAATGGCTTTGTCGAAACGCTGAAAATTGCGGGTAAGACGGGAGCGGCTGCCCGTTGTAATTCCCTGGGCCAGCAAAATATAGTCATCGAGAAGACCGCTGTCTTTCATTAAATCATACGTTCTTTTCATCATATCAAACGAAGTGAAAAGCACGAGCATTCTTCCTTTGGCTGCTTCAGCGACTGCTGTCAAGTGGTTAGCCAGCGATTCAATGTACTCTTCCTGATGGACGCTTTTCACTTCCGGCACATCATTAGGAATGATCATTCGGCAATTTTGCTTAAAGTCAAACGGAGATGGCAAAATGGCCTCTTCATGCTCAAAGGAGGATAGCCCTGTTTCTTCAGTAAAGAAGTGAAAAGAGCCGTTAACCGCCAGCGTTGCCGACGTGAACACCACATGCTTTTGCCGAAGGAGCGCCTCTTGAATCATTTTTGCTGCCTCCATTGGATGGGACTTAATCACAAATGTATTGGCAAACGAGCGGCTATCCCCTTCCATCCAAATGACTTCCTCTTCTTCAGGCCGAAAAATCAGCCGTAAAAGGGTGTGCTGCAATTCTTCCCATTCCGAGATTACATCTTTAAAGCTATCCATCTTAACTTGTTCTGAAGCGGTCATTTGTTCCCGGAATTCAGACAGTTGATCCAGCCGCTGCTTCATCCAGTGAATAAGTTCTCCAATCAAAGCATCAATGCGCTCAGCCCCGTACTCAATATGCTCCCAATAAGGCAAGCTTCTTGCTTCATCCGTCAGCCGCAATTGGCGCCGATGCCAGTTTCCTGTCCGCTTTTTCGTATGCTTCTCAAAATACACTTGCAAGACTTTAAACCATTCGTCACTTTCAAATTGCAACTCTTGCAGCTTGCGGTTAACAGCCAGGCGGCCATCTTCTTTGTCTTTCTTCCCGTATTTGGAGACTAGCTTCTCCATATGGTAAAATAATTCTTTTTGCTCATAGGTCCCCATCTTCCCAAAGAGCTGTTTACAAGTCATTTGGTCAATGAACAAACCGAGGCGGTCTCTTGCTGCCCGTTCAAAATGATGAGCTTCATCCACAATAATATGGCGGCAAGCGGGGAAAAACGAGCTTTTAGCAAGCAAATCTGCTACAAGCAGAGAATGGTTAGTGATAACGATATCGGCTTCTTTTGCTTGTTTTTTAGCATGCAAATAAAAATCTTTATCAAGCCAGGCTTTCCGCCCTTTATTCATATAATCATTATCCTGGCGAATGTCATTCCAGAATAACTCGCCGCCTGAGGAAAGGTTAATTTCATCGACATCTCCTGTTTCCGTTTCAAGCAGCCACGTCAAAATTTGCATCTTGGCGAGAGTGAAATCATAATTATCGCTCGTTGCTTTGAGGCTTTGCGAAAATTTGTACAGATCAATATAATGGTTCCTGCCTTTCAATACAGCGGCTGTGACCGGAAACGGACAGATTTGCTGCAGCTGGCGAATTTCCTTTTGCAGCAGCTGCTGTTGCAAAATCACCGTATAAGTGCTGACGATCACGGGCTCCTTCTCCTGTTTGCTTTGATAGACAGCCGGCAGGAGATAACCGAGAGATTTCCCTGTGCCGGTTCCTGCTTCGACCGCTAAATGCTTGGACGTTTGCATGGAGTTGTGTATCAAATCCATCATGTCTGCCTGGCTTTGACGAAGCTCAAAATGAGGAATCGCCGCGATCAGTGCCGCTTTCTCCTCGTCTGTTTCCGGATAAACCGGCGGAGTTTTTTCGATCACCCTGCCTACAATGTTCTTTTTGCGCATAGCGAGACCCCGATATACTTCCACCTGTTCAGGAAGCTGTTCAATATTGGATTGCTTCTCCTGAATAATCGCTTTAATCAGTAAATAAATGTCGCTCTTCAGCCTTACAGCCAGACGCGCCATCTGCTCAAGCGTCACCATCGGAAGGCCCTCAAGCTTCTCTATCATTAACAACAGCATTTCCGCTGTTACATAGGCATCACTATCCGCCTGATGGGGACGGTCATGCTGCAGCCCCAGATTGCCTGTCAATTCTCCCAGCTTAAAGCTGTCCGATGTCGGCCAAACAATTCTCGCCAGCTCGACCGTATCAATAGCAGCACCGGAAAACGTCCGGTATCCGGCTCTTTCAAGTTCGGATTGCAGGAATTGAAGATCAAAGGCAACATTATGAGCGACGAAAACAGCCCCATCTAACAGCGGCAGAATCTCCTTAGCCGCTTCATAAAAGAGCGGGGCATCTTTCACTCGTTCATCTGAAATGCCTGTCAGCTCTTCGATGAAAGCGGGAATCGGCACTTCCGGATTAAAAAAAGAAGTGTATTGTCCGGTAATTTGTTTATTTTTAATTACGACAAAGGAGGCCTGGATAATGCGGTCATTTCCTTTCGACGCATGGCCGGTCGTTTCAAAGTCGGTTACGACAAATTTTAAATCCTTCATAGTCGGTTACGCACCTTTTTCTGTTAAACTTTCTCTTTCCAGTTTAACATATGGATTCGCCTGAGAGCCAGAAGAGACAAAAGCTCGCTCATAAATCACGCTTTCTTTTTTCTGTAACGGCAAGCTTTTTCATCCGAGCATAAAAGCCGAGAACCTCTCTCCTGTGAAAGAGAACGGGCTCTCGGCTGATCCTGCTTACCTATATACGCTGTTACATCCGCATCGGCATTATAGGATGGTACCGGCGATTTCCTCGTGAAGAAGCTGTTCAATTTCATTATTTTCTCCAGCAACCACTACTTTTGGCTGATGATCCTTTACTTTCTCTTCAGCAACCATTGCATACGAGATAATAATCACCTTATCGCCGGGCTGCACAAGTCTTGCTGCCGCCCCGTTTAAACAAATGACGCCGCTGTTGCGCTCGCCTGGGATAATATAAGTTTCCAAACGGGCCCCATTATTGTTATTAACGATTTGCACTTTCTCATTTGCCATCATCCCGGCAGCATCCAGTAAATTTTGATCGATCGTAATGCTGCCAACATAGTTTAAATTTGCTTCCGTCACCGTCGCGCGATGGATTTTTCCATTCATCATTGTACGAAACATACTCAGCCTTCCTCTCCAGCAGTAAAAATAATGTTATCAATTAAACGGGCTTTTGAATACTTCACAGCCGCAGCCAAAATCATCTTCCCCTCTGCTTTTTTCAGCGGCATTAAGCCGGGATAGGAAAGCAATTCGACGTAGTCAATCGCTGCGCCCGCATAAGCTGTTAAATGGGAAATGGTCAAATCAACAATCGCTTGCACGTTTTCTTCTCCTTGCGCAGCTGCTTGGACACCAAGCTTAAGGGCCTGCTGCAAATGCGGAGCCTTCATGCGTTCTTCTTCCGTTAAGTAGACATTTCTGGAACTCTTCGCAAGCCCGTCTTCTTCACGAACCGTATCTACCCCGACAAGCTTTACGGGAAAATTCAACGACTTTACCAAACCGTCAATAATCGCAAACTGCTGGGCATCTTTTAACCCGAAATAAGCGGTATCGGGCTCAGCTAAGTGAAAGAGCTTCGTCACGACAGTTACAACCCCGTCAAAATGGCCAGGGCGTTTGACTCCGCAAAGCTTGTCCGTTCTTGAAGTTACGGTCATTGCGATGATAGATGGCTCCGGATACATTTCCTCCACATCAGGAGTAAACAAACAATCAACCCCTGCCCCTGCAGCCAATTGCTCATCTCGCTCCAGGTTCCGCGGATAACGCTCAAAGTCTTCATCTGGCCCGAATTGCAGCGGATTGACAAAAATACTCATAATGACCGCTTCATTTTCCTCCCGCGCTTTTTGGACCAAAGCGAGGTGCCCCTCATGAAGAAAGCCCATTGTTGGCACGAGACCGATCCGGTGTCCTGCTTTCTTTGCTGCCTGAACAAATTCCTTTAACTCTTGAATGGTTTTTACTACTTTCATGAGCGCGCTCCTCCGTATAAAGCTTCCAATTCTTCTTCTTTCATTGTAAATGTATGCTCCTGTCCGGGAAACGCTCCGCTTTTCACTTCTGTCACATAGGTGGAAATGGCTGGAGCAATCTGATCGTTCACATTGCTATACGATTTCACAAATTTCGGCGTCCGGCTCACACCATATTGAATCAAATCATGGTAGACAAGCACCTGTCCATCTGTTTCCTTGCCTGCCCCTATGCCAATAACAGGAATAGTAAGAGCACCTGCGACCTCAGCAGCAATCTGGCGAGGAACACATTCCAGCACCGCCATAAAAGCACCTGCCTGCTCCAGCTTCTTCGCATCCTCGAGCAGCTTTCTGGCCGCTTCTGCTGTCTTGCCCTGCACTTTATATCCGCCGAGAACGCCTACAGATTGCGGTGTCAAACCTAGGTGAGCCACTGTTGGCACACCCGCGCGCGTCAGATCGCGGATCGCTTCTTCTGCCTCTTCGCCGCCTTCTATTTTGACGGCATGGGCACCCGCTTCCTGCATCAACGCTCTCGCTGCCCGCATAGTCTCCTCCCGGCTGATATGATAAGACATAAAAGGCAGATCAGTGACGATAAAAGTCTCTTTCGCCCCTCTTTTGACCGCCTTCGTATGATGAATCATATCATCGAGCGTCACTGGAACGGTCGATTCATAACCAAGCACGACCATCCCGAGCGAATCACCGACTAAAAGGATATCCGCTCCGCCTTCTTCAGACAGCTTGGCAGAGGGATAATCATACGCAGTAATCATCGCAATCTTTTCCCCGTTCTTTTTCATCTTGATAAAGTCACTCGTTTGCTTCATGCACGCTTCCTCCTTTTTTCATCAGAGGAGACGAAACAATGAGTAAATAAAAAGGGTCCTTCAGACAGAAGGACCCGAATAATCAGATTCGTTGTTTCGACCCTCTGTCCCTGTCCAATTTGGATCAAGGCAGAACTTTCGCTTATTTCATTGTGCCAGCGGCTAAACGTCAGACAAGTGCAGTTCTTTCTTCAGATACTGCCCGCCTTCATTATAACAACATCTTTTTTTTTTGACTATTGTAAATTGATCGGCTCATGATAATATGAGGAACAAAGCGAACATGGGGGTGTGAAAATGAAGAAGGGGCTTTTGGCTGCTGTTCTGCTGTTTTCCGGATGCTCTGCGTCTGATCAAACGGATTCTTCAGAAACGGCTCCAGCCAGTTCATCTAGCCAAACAAAAGTCGCAGCAGACAACTTAGAGGTGCCCTGGACCATTGCCAAGCAGGATGAAAGCTTTTTTATCACCGAGCGTAAAGGCACTATTATTCAAATTGACGGGGATGGAAAGAAAAAAAGGATGGAGCTTCAATTAAACGAGCCGGTCCTTCATGAAGGAGAAGGCGGTCTATTGGGTTTTGTGCTGGACGATGATTTTTCCAAAAACAAGCTTGCTTACGCCTATCATACCTATTTAAAAAAAGGAAAAATCATGAATCGGATCGTCCAAATTAAAAAGCAGCCGGACATTTGGCGGGAAACTAAGGAGCTGCTGGCCGATATTCCCGGCGGTCCGATCCATAATGGCGGACGCCTCGCCATCGGTCCTGACGGCAAGCTGTTTGCCACAGCAGGAGATGCCGGCGTTAAAGAATCCGCCCAAGATAAGCAGCAGCTGGCCGGAAAAATTTTGCGGTTGAATGTCGATGGCTCTGTTCCTGAGGACAACCCCTTCAATGGCTCATACGTTTTTTCTTATGGCCATCGCAACCCGCAAGGCATGGCTTGGGATACAGATGGAACGATGTATGCGGCTGAACACGGGCAAAGTGCGCATGATGAAATAAATCGAATTGAAGCCGGAAAAAATTATGGATGGCCGCTTATCGAAGGAGAAGAGCACAAGGCAGGAATGGAGGCACCGCTTATCCACTCTGGAGAAGAAACCTGGGCGCCATCTGGAATTGCTTACAGCAACGGCCGGCTCTTTATCGCTACCCTTAGAGGAGAAAAACTGCTCTCCCTCGATCTTCAGCAGAAAGAACTCACCGTCCCGCTCGAAAACGCAGGCCGCCTTAGAGACGTATACGTTAATGGGAAATACGTGTACGTGGCAACTAATAATACGGATGGCCGGGGCACGCCTTCTGAAGAAGATGATCGGCTGCTTATATTACCGAACGATGCCGCCAGCAAGTAATCCCCGTTAAAGAACGACCAGCAAAGCAGCAAAAGCTGTCCGGCAGATAGAGGCTTAATCTCCCGGCCGGACAGCTTTTATAGAAATATTATTCTTCTTTTTTATCAATTTCAATATCCGCTGAGTAAATATCGTGGATGGTTCCTTCCTCATCAAGCAGCTTTAATACGCCTTCTTCAGTAATGCCAAGTGCTTTGCCATGCAGCGTGCCGGTCACCGTCCGGGCGGTGATCTTTTTGCCGATAGAAAGCGCATATTTCTCCCAGCATTTTTTAATGTTAGCAAATCCTTCCTTCATGTATTCTTCATAGTATCCCTCAAGTTTTTTTAAAATCTCCTGAACTAATTGGGAGCGTGACACAGCTTCTCCTTTTTCAATAGCAAGAGATGTGGCAATTTCTTTGAGTTCATCAGGAAATTCTTTTTGGTTCACATTAATGCCGATACCGATAATGATAGAATGAATCTGGTCTGCATCCGCCTGCAGCTCCGTTAAGATGCCAGTAATCTTCTTTCCGTTTAACAAAATGTCATTAGGCCATTTAATTTCCGGCTGCAATCCAGTCACTTCCATGATAGCTTCGACAATCGCCACAGCGGTGATCAAGGTAAATTGCGGGGCCTTGTAAGGAGGCAAGGATGGCCGCAAAAGAACACTCATCCAAATGCCCGTGTATTTTGGAGAATGCCAGGCTCTTGTCATCCGGCCCCGTCCGGCTGTTTGTTCTTCTGCAATGACGATGGTTCCTTCCTTAAAGGGCTCCTGCGCCAAGCGATGGGCTTCCTTTTGAGTAGAAGGAGTAGAATCCAGCGCTAGAATTTCTTTGCCAAGCCACTCCGTTTGCAAGCCAATTAAAATTTCATTTTCTGTTACTTTATCCGGCTTGGTTAAAATGCGATACCCTTTTTTTCTTACTGCTTCTAGCTCAAAGCCTTCCTGACGCAGCGATTCAATATGCTTCCAGATGGCTGTCCGCGAACAGCCAAGAATTTCCGCAAGCGCCTGGCCGGATACAAACTCTCCATCGGCCTTTGAGAATGCTTCTAATAACTGCTGTTTTACAGAAGATTGCACGCTTCTAGCCACTCCTTTATTTTTTCTGGGTCATTTTCTACAGTTTTTTCGACAACAGCCCGTTCAATTCTCTCCAAATAGCTTTTCATCCACGGACCGCCTGCTTCATTTTTCCATGCTTTTAACTCTTGACCGGTGACCGCAAGCTCCTTCCTGTCTCTGATTGGAAGGGAGTTATGACGCTCTCTAAGCTCTTCCAGGCTGGCAGAACGGCCGCATAAAAGGGCATTTACCGCTTCTGCATCCACTGCCCGTTCAACCCCTGCCTCATATAAGGCTAAGTCGGACCAGCCGCAAAGGCGCTGTTTCAGCGACCATTCGTAGGTTCCAGCTATATGCTTTATTTTTTTAGCAGGCATCCGCCAGGCCTTCAGCCAATCCAGCGGCTTGTCCGGTGTAAGGAGAACAAGCAGCAAAAGCCACTTTTGGCTGGCGGTTAATCGGCTAAGATCATAAGTAAGCATTTGCTCAAGCAGTTTTTCCTGGCCGCAAAGACCTGGCAAGTAAGCAAGCAAGCCGCCTTCAAGCATGACCTGTAGACCCTCTGCCGCTTTTCTTCCGGCGAACAGTTTATTCATCTCCATTAATTTCCGTTCAACAGCAATATGCTTCAATAGCGGGGCACAGCGGCTAAGCGCCTCTTTCGTTTGCTCGTGCAGCCGAAACCCGAGCTGGCTAGCAAACCGGGCCGCCCTCATCATGCGGAGGGCATCTTCTGAAAACCGCTCATTGGCATCGCCGACCGTTTGAATATATCCTAACTTTAAAGCTTCCCTGCCGTTAAAAGGGTCTATAATCGTTCCAAACCGGTCCATGGCCATTGCATTCATCGTAAAATCTCTTCGCTGTAAGTCCTCCTCCAGTGTTCGGACGAACGACACTTTGTCAGGACGACGAAAGTCCTTATACTCCGACTCTGTTCGAAAGGTAGTGATTTCATAACCTTCTCCCTTCCAAATTACAAGCACAGTTCCATGTTCAATTCCCACATCAACTGTTTTCGGAAAGATCTGCTTCACCTCTTCCGGCAATGCGGCGGTTGCAATATCAACATCTCCAATTGGACGGTCCAATAAATAATCCCTGACAGCTCCTCCGACATAATAAGCAGCAAACCCCGCCTTCTCCAACTCAGCAAGCAGCGGGGCGGCCTGTTCAAACATCGATTGGTTATTCATGACCGGCACCTGCCTGTTCGAGAAGCAGGTTAAAATACAGCGTTTCATATTCATGAACAATTTTTTGTGAATCAAAGCGCGTTTGCACTGTTTTTAGCGCCTGTTCACTGGCCTTTTGATAAAACTCTTCATCCGTCAGCAGCTGCAGGGCTTGTGCTGTCATCGACTCGATATCTCCTAACTCAGAGGTAAAACCGTTTCTTCCATGTTCAATAACCTCCGGGATACCGCCGACATTTGTACCGATGCAAGGCACACCGCAAGCCATCGCCTCTAATAGCACAAGACCAAAGCTTTCCTTTTCAGAGAGCAGCAGCAAAAGGTCGCTGAGTGCGTACAGCTCTTCTAAATTATCTTGCTTGCCAAGAAACAGGACGCTTCCCTCAAGCTGCAGCTCGGAAACAAGCTTGCAGACGATTGTCATTTCCGGCCCATCGCCAACTAGAAGCAGCTTTGCCGGCATCTTCTCCCTCACCCGTTTAAAGACACGGACTACATCAGGAACCCGCTTGACGCTTCGGAAGTTCGACACATGCATGATCACTTTATCTTCATCGGCAATTCCCAGTTCGTGACGCAGCTGGTCATTGGCCGGTCTTTTCCGATAAACCCGTTCATCGATAAAGTTGTAAATCGGCTGAATCTTCTTCTTTGGATAAATGACATCCATCGTCTGAGAGATCAGCGCATGGGAAACGGCTGTTACAGCATCTGATTCTTCAATGCCAAAGCGGATAGCTGCCGACAGAGAAGGATCATGGCCAAGCACAGTAATGTCCGTGCCATGAAGTGTAGTCACAATTTTAATGCTGGAACGTGCGATTTGCCGGCCAAGAATGGCGCAAACGGCATGCGGAATCGCATAGTGCACATGTAAAATATCAAGCTCTTCCCTTTTAATAATTTCAGCAATTTTATTAGCTAACGCGATCTCATATGGCGGATATTGAAAAACAGAGTATTGATTCACGTCTACTTGATGAAAATAAATATTAGGATACATCCGGTTTAATCTAAACGGACGGCCAGTTGTAATAAAATGAATTTCATGCCCTTTTTCTGCGAGCAGCTTTCCCAGCTCTGATGCCACTACTCCGGAACCGCCAACAGTGGGGTAACACGTAATTCCTATTTTTAATTTCATTCTAAATCCCCAATCAAATCTTGTTCTAATACTAGCGGGACGTTTGTCAGAAAACCTTCTGCAAATGTCCGCCCTACTTCTTTGCCCATCAGGCGGTCCCTTGCTTCCACCGCTTCGATATAGCCATTCGTTAAGGGTGTCGCAACAGAGTGCGCTCCGATTTCGAATTGACTTTCGTACGCACGCAGGCTTTGTTTTTTCCTATCCATGAAGTTACTGATATCTATACAAAAATCAGGATGGTGAAAGCCATTAATCATATAAAAATACAATCGGCTGGCTTTATGAGCGCCTTCATGGCCGGGCGTTTGATATTTTCTGATCCCGGCAGAAAAAAAAGCTTCCTGGACGATGCGGGAGCAGGCGCCATGATCAGGATGGCGGTCTTTTTCATAAGGGGCAAAAATAACTGTCGGACGGTAACGGCGAATCATCTCAGCTACCGCCCGAATGGCCTCCTCCGTTAAAAAAAGGCCCCTATCAGGCAAATCCAGACCCACTCTCTCATAAACACCGAGAAGGGAGGCTGCTTCTTTCGCTTCTGCCAACCGGGAAGCAACTGTACCGTTCGATGACAGTTCCGCTTTTGTCAAATCGCAGAAAATGACTTTTTTTCCGGCAGCCGCATACTTGGCAGCTGTTCCGCCCATGCCGATCTCAATATCATCGGCATGAGCGCCGAAAGCAAGAATGTCTGCTTTAACTGTTTCCATAAGTAGGCCTCTTTCCTTGTAGTTGATCAAAATCGCCCCGCTTCAGTCCTTCTGCTAAAATCGTTCCAGTGCCAATATTGGTAGCGAGCGGCACTGTGTATACATCACAAAGCCGTACAAGTGCCGAAACATCCGGCTCATGCGGCTGGGCCGTCAGCGGATCTCTGAAAAAGAAAACTAAGTCCATTTCTCCTCTGGCAATGCTCGCTCCGATTTCCTGGTCTCCGCCAAGCGGGCCCGATTGAAAACAGTGGATCGACAGCCCTGAGGCCTTCATCAGCCGCCGCCCGGTCGTGCCAGTGGCGAAGAGCTCATGCTCTGAAAAGACATCTGCATGCTCCAAAAAAAATTGGATTAAATCATCTTTTTTCTCATCATGGGCAATTAAAGCGATTTTCATAAGCGTCTCCTCAGTCTAAAATATTTTCCATGCCGTAAATCAGCGTTTCCACCTTCATGACTGTTTCTACGCACATTTTGACGCCTGACATAAATGAAGCGCGATTATAAGAATCATGGCGGATTGTGAGCGTTTCGCCATCTGCTCCAAACAACACCTGCTGATGGGCAACGAGTCCCGGCAAACGGACGCTGTGAAGATGCATGCCTTCCATATCTGCTCCACGCGCACCCGTCATTGTTTCTTTTTCTTCCGGATGGCCTTGCTGCTTCTTCTCCCTTACTGCAGCAATCATTTGAGCGGTTTTAATAGCGGTTCCAGATGGAGCATCCAGCTTCCGGTCATGGTGCAGCTCAATAATCTCCACATTTTGAAAATACTTAGCAGCCATTTGCGAAAACTTCATCATTAATACTGCCCCAATGGCAAAGTTAGGGGCAATAATGCAGCCAAGGCCTTTTTCCTCAGAAAGCTTTTTTAGTTCTGTCAATTGCTCTTCTGTAAGCCCTGTTGTACCGACAACCGGCCGAATATTATGTTCCAATGCAGTTTTTGTATGTATATATCCCGTTTCTGGCGTTGTTAAGTCAATCAGCACATCGGCTTCTACCTCGCTAAAACATTCGTGAATATCTGTGAACACAGGGGCATCTATTCCTGCAAACCCTTCAAGATCACTTAAGGACTGGCGGTTATACTTGCGATCCAAAACAGCCGTCAGCTGCAAATTTTCAGCTTTCTCCACCATATAAACCGCTTCTTTTCCCATTCTGCCGCGCGGCCCGGCGATAATAACTTTAATTGATTCCATCATTTATTCCCCCTCTTTTCTCGTCCAGCGATCTTTATCTCTTGTATTAAACTTCTCCATCACTTGCTTATGAGCTGCCTCTAAATCAATATTTAATGAATTGGCTAAACAGACGATGACAAATTGCAAGTCACCAAGCTCCTCTGCAATTGTTTTTGCCTCTTCGGTTGCTTTCTTAGGTTTCTCCCCATGATGATGGTTCACTTCACGCGCCAGCTCCCCCAGCTCTTCTGTCAAACGGGCCATCATGGCAAGCGGGCTGAAATAGCCTTCTTTAAATTGGCTAATGTACTCATCGACTTCTTTTTGCATTTCTTTGATTGTCTTATCCATGTCTTCCCTGCTTTCTTCCTTTAATAATTTTATGTTAGCTAATTCTTAAGTAGTTGACAATGAATTTATCCTTCTGCCCTCTCTATTCCTTATTGTAGGATGCCATATTGTTAATATATAATGTCAGTTACCGGCAGTTGTCTTAATTTTGAATATAAAGGTGGTTCCCCTATGATGTTTGGCATGAAATTTAAAAACATTTTCTTCATTCTGCTTGGCAGCGCCATTTACAGTTTTGGCCTTGTTCATTTTAATATGGAAAATAAGCTGGCAGAAGGCGGTTTTACCGGTGTCACACTTTTACTGTACAATTTATATAATATTGATCCGTCCTACTCCAACTTAGTTCTTAACATTCCTATTTTTCTCATTGGCTGGAGGCTGCTGGGACGGACGCCTTTCTTTTATACAGTAATCGGTACGGTAAGCGTTTCCGTTTTTTTATGGGTTTTCCAGCGGTATCAGCTGCCTATTCCGCTGCATGACGATTTATTTCTCGCTGCTTTATTTGCCGGTGTCTTTATCGGAGTCGGACTTGGAATTATTTTCCGTTACGGCGGAACGACCGGGGGAGTGGATATTATTGCCCGCCTCGTTCATAAATATCGAAGCGTCAGCATGGGGAAAACAATGTTTTTATTTGATGCTGTCGTGATTACCGCTTCACTGACATACCTTGATTACCGGCAGGCCATGTATACCCTTGTTGCTGTGTTCGTCGGTGCCCGCGTCATTGACTTTATGCAGGAAGGCGCTTATGCAGCCAGAGGAGCAATGATTATTTCCAGCCGGCATGATGAAATTGCCGAGAAAATTACAAAGCAAATGGAACGAGGTGTTACCGTTTTAAGAGGCCACGGCGCATTTACACAGCAGGAACGTGAAGTTCTCTACTGCGTTGTTGGCAAAAATGAAATTGTCCGCCTTAAGAACATTATTAACTCGGTTGATCCGCATGCTTTTGTTTCCGTAACGGTTGTTCATGATGTGCTCGGCGAAGGCTTTACTCTTGATGAGAACAAACAACCCATTGAAATATAAAAAAGCAGGAAGGCCTGGGGTCTTCCTGCTTTTCTTCTTTCACGGCTGTACCGGAAAGAACAGTTGCTAAAGCAAAGCCGACGCTTCACCTTACTCCTCGCTGCGCTGCATGCCTGTAAAGATAAAGATTAGACGGGCGAGCTCAAGCACGGCTACTGCCGCTGCCGCAACATACGTCATCGCTGCTGCATTCAACACTTTACGCGCCTCCCGCTCCTCTGTATTACGGATAATTCCCGATGAAACGACTTGGTCCATCGCACGGGAGGAGGCATTAAATTCAACAGGCAGCGTAACTAGCTGAAACAAAACAGCTGCCGCCATTAAAATAATCCCGATCATAAAGGCGCCCGTCATCGATGTAAATAGCCCAATCATAATGAAAATCCATGACAAGTTGGATCCGATATTAGCTACCGGCACAAGCGCATGCCGGAAACGCAGAAAAGCATACCCTTCTTTATCTTGAATCGCGTGGCCGACTTCGTGGGCTGCGACAGCAGCTGCCGCAATCGAATGACCATGGTAGTTATTTGGAGAAAGATGAACCGTTTTTGTCATAGGATTGTAATGGTCGCTTAAAAAACCTCGTGTCTCTACGACTTTTACATGCGGGAGACCGTTTTCGTCCAAAATTCGCCGGGCAGATTGCGCCCCGGTAATGCCGGTAGAAACAGGAACGCGTGAATATTTGCTGTATGTGCTTTTTACTTTCATTTGTGCCCAGAGTGGAACGAGGATAAGAAGAAGAAAGTAAAGAAGAAAACTCATCGTTTAGTGTTACCCCCTATAGTTATTCACTTCTCTTTTATTTTATCCTCTTCCCGTTTTTGTATCAATTATTCTGCTCTGTGCTTCCATCCTTCTTCTCTCCCTTATATTTCCTCCATCCGACGTAAGACAGCGTCATGATAATAATGCCGCCGGTAATGCTGATGACCCATCCAAGAGAAGGCTGGGCTGCATCCTCTTTCTTCATCTCGGCAAATACCCTCTCCATAGTCTTTTCAAGCTCTTGAATCTCAGCTTCAGCAGTCGCTTCTCCCAATAGCTTCTCCCCATTGCGCTCCATGTAGCGAACTTGTTCATCGAGCAGCCGGACCTTATTTGCAGAAACATCTACCTGCAGGCTTGGCTGAATTATATAATAATTAGCTAAAAACCGGTTCAATGATTCATGAAACGCCGAGGAATCAGCCGTAACTGAAGAATTTTTTAAAGATTGCAGAGAAGACATAACCGGCTGCTCCATTTCGATCCACAAGGGCTGATAACGGGAAACAATTGCATCCGCTACGAGCCGAAACGTTGTAACAGCTTCTAAAATTTCTCTTTCTTTTCCATCAGGAGAGTCTATTACTTGCAGCGCTTCAGCAAGAGCCGTTGATAAAATCGTCCAATCTTCCACAGAAAGCTCACTGTCCTTAACTTGGGGTTGTACAAGTTCAAGCTGGACAGCTTTCAGCTGGGCTTGGGCATTTTCATAATGACCGGCTTTTGTCAACTCTAGAGCCTGGCCGGCTATTTGATCGAATCTAAGAAGGCGGGCATCGGCATCCTTAGCCTGAGTATGAATGGGAATGATAAACAAGAAACAAATAAGAAACAAACACTTTATTTTTTTCATTTCTCTCCCTCCTCCGCTCCTGCTGTTAATATATGCATGAGCGAACAAAACGAGAAGAGAAACTTCTCCGCAAAGACCGGGAAGCCGCTACAGCGTCTTTTTTCTTTCGTCCCCCTAGTAGAGCGTCCACTTGACACGCTTTTCCCTGACGGTTAAATACCAAGCAAGGAAAATGGAAAGAACACTTAACCAAAAAGTAAAATAACCAATTTCTTTAATGTATAAATTCAACTGCGAATAAACGGGATACTGCATAAATACATAATCAATGATTTCATTGTGTAAAGCCCAAAGAGCAGCAATGGCTAAATGCCACGGCTTTATCCGGTAAAACGGGGAATAAAGCAGCCCCTGCACAGCCATGCCTAAATGTGAGGCCATCAGCATATACCCTTCCCATGGCAAATAGCCTGTCACCTTCCATACGAGCCCATTCATAACAACTGCCCATATTCCGTATTTAAATAAAGTGACAATCGCTAACGCTTCCATAAGCCCCCACGACTTTCTCCACAAAAACCCAAGCAAAACAATTGTGAAAAACAAGCTGGCCGTCGGGCTATCAGGAACAAAGGGCCAAAAAAACCAATCGGTGCGGGCCAGCTGCGGCGCATACCAGATATAACCGTAAATCGTACCGACTAAGTTAATAACAAAAAGCAGGAGCAAAAATTTTCTGTTCGCTAAAAACCAGTATACATATTGCAACGCAGCACCATCCTATCTTCTTTGCTTCATCCATACGCTCAATTCGAACGATTCACTGTCATTATATAGAAAAAAAGATGCCCTATTCAACATAGGGCATCTTTCGCGTTCATTATTTTAGGTTAGAAATAAATTCTGCCATTTTGTCGAGCTCTTCATCTGTGCCTTTAAACAATCCAGCAGGCATAGCGCCTCGCCCTTCTTTGGCAATCTTTTTGATTTCGTCCGGCTTTAATCCTGTGCCGACAAGCGATGGTGCAGCAGCACCGCCAGTCAAGTTCTCCCCATGACAGCTGATACAGCCGTTTTTCTGATCGGCAAAGACTTTATAGCCTTCATCGTTCTTGTCAAATTCTGCTTCTTCCACAATCTTACCTTGGGCTTCAGCAGCTTCCCAATCATGGTGAACAACAGATTCCCAAGTTAAGAAAATAACGGATACTAAAGCAAGCATCATGAATCCAGTCGCAAATGGACGTTTCATCGGTCTGCGCTCTGGTCCGCGGTCAATAAACGGAGCAAGTAAAAGTCCTCCGAAAGCAAGTCCCGGAATAACGAAAGCTCCAATAACGTTATAAGGACCAGAAGCATAAGTATATTTCAATAACTGGTAAAGAAACAAAAAGTACCAGTCTGGAAGCGGAATATAACCTGTATCCGTTGGATCCGCGACACGCTCAAGCGGAGATGGATGCGCGACTGTCAAACATAAATAACCAATTAAGAAAACGGCACCAACCATCCACTCTTTTAATAAAAAGTTCGGCCAAAAGGCTTCGGTTTTTCCCGGATATTCCGAATAGTCTTTCGGAATATTCGGTTTGCGCACTGCCGGGACACGCGAATCACCAACGAATTTCATCCCTTTTCCACGATGCATGGCGTTCCCCTCCTTTAAAAAGATCGTTACACATTCAATAAAATTTTTATTTTACAATGGTCCAGAAATACCTTGTCTGCGAATCATGATGAAGTGGGCTCCCATTAAGCCAAGCAATGCTGCCGGCAGGAAGAACACGTGAATCGCAAAGAAACGAGTCAGCGTTTGGGCACCGACGATATCTGGGTGACCCGCCAACAAAATCTTTACCTGTTCCCCAATTAATGGAGTAGAGGCAGCGATTTCGATACCTACTTTTGTTGCGAACAGCGCTTTCATATCCCATGGCAATAGATAGCCAGTGAAACCAAGGCCGAGCATAACGAAGAAGATCAATACGCCGACTACCCAGTTCAGTTCACGAGGTTTTTTGTAAGCTCCTTGGAAGAACACACGCAATGTATGTAAGAATATCATAACGATAACTAAACTTGCACCCCAGTGGTGCATACCGCGCACGATCATTCCAAATGCTACTTCATTTTGCAGATAGTAAACGGATTCCCAGGCGTTTTTAATATCAGGCACGTAGTACATAGTTAAGAACATTCCTGATAAAATCTGGATCACCGTTACGAAAAATGTTAATCCGCCAAAACAGTAAACGAAAGCTGAAAAGTGATGAGCCGGGTTTACGTGTTCAGGCACTTCATGATCAGCAATATCCCGCCACAAAGGCGTAATATCTAAACGCTCATCAACCCAGTCATAAATTTTGTTTAGCATGAATTACGCCTCCTTTACGCAATATCTTGTGGCTCTGGCTTGCCAAGCTGCAAGAAACCGTCTTTTACTTTTGTTTGGTACCGATCAAGCGGTCTTGTCGGTGGTGTACCTGGAACGTTTTTTCCGCTCTTTTCATATAATCCACCATGGCAAGGACAATAAAATTGACTTTTGTGACCGCTTCCTTCCCAGTCAACCGTACAACCTAAATGTTTACATACAGGTGAAAGAGCGACGATTTCGCCTTTCTCGTTTTTGTAAACCCAAGCCGTTTGTGTAACCTCGGATGTGTACCATGCATCTTTTTGTTCGTAAGAGAAGTCCACACGAGTCGGTTTCGTAGACAATTCATCCACTTTTTGCTTCGTAGTGTGGTATTCGCCTTTTCCACCATGCGCCAAAACCGGATCAATTGCGAAACGAACCATTGGCATCAACATGCCAGCTGCCATAAAGCCGCCAACGCCTGTCAGTGTATAGTTAAGAAATTGACGTCTTGATACAGGTTGTTTACTCATTCTTTTCCCCCCTCTATTGTAAGCTGTGTCCGCACTGGACATGAATATAAGCGCACAAACATAAACTAGGACATCACTATGATAATCCAAACTCGATAGCAGGTCAATATCACAGCGTTCGAAAATCTGTCAAAGTGTGTGACGAATTTCTGAATTATGACAAATCCTGCTGCCATTTATGGACGATAATATTGACAAATTGCTTGGCCTGATCTTCAATCAATGAATACTTGTACGAATCCTCCATATGCTCCAGCGGAACAGCCGGCACCCAGACGAGTGAGCCGTCAATTTTGTCTTCAGCAAGCTTCCAGTTGCTGTCAGAAGTAAAAAATAGCTTGTGCTTAAACCCTGCGTTGTCGATTTCATCTGACCAGCGTTTTAAGGCAGCAAGCTTCTCCTCCTCCTCCTGCTGCTTGATATACGTAAACGGAGGAATCAGCAGGATTCTGCCCTTGAATTGCTTCTCAAGCAGCATCGTTAATAGCTGAACAAATTCATGCTGCGAAGCAGTTTCTTTCATGTCGCTTTCAAAAGAAATCGGGACGAGCGGCACAAGAGCCGTATCGACATACTCTTTTTGCTGTTGAAAGCTTTCTGTGTCTTTGCCATTCCAATTCATTTCATTCACCTCTGTCTTATAGTAGCACAATGCTTTTACAAGAATCACCTTTGTTGATGAACAAGGTATGATCCAGTATAACGTTCTTGCACGCTTCATACACAAAAATAAAGTCTTTTGCCCTTGGCAAAAGACTATTTTAAGGCATTCAATTGATCAGTCAACTTCAAAAACGCCGCCTTATCCCCGCAGTCTAGCGCTTGATCGATCTCTTCAAGCAGCCGCTCTTTCTGAAAACGGTAAATGCCTTCCTTGAGGAAATTCTCGGCAAGCACTTTATCCTTTTCCGTAATCCGCAAATTCCTCGGCATAAACGGGTTTTCCTCCATTACCGCTGCATACTGATGGGAGACATTCGCCGATTTAAACTTTAATTCAATATAAATATCTTCTTCTTTATTCAGCCGGATATCATGAAAGGATTTTTCTGCATCCGTCGTCATAATGTTTTCTTTGAAAAAGCGAAACGGCGCGCTATCCACACAATGAGTAGACATAATCATTCCTCTCGGGCAATATTGGGCGTCTTCCACAAAATGCACTCTTTCCATAAGCTGATCGTGGCTCATCAAATAATTTAAAATCCAGACAGATTCTCTTCTCTTTAATTGATAGTGATTTAAAAACCAGCGGATAAAATCTTTTTTCTCATGAACAGATACAGGGGCAGCCATTTTGTAAATCCCTCCTCTGTGAAGATAGTCGTTGGATTAATCCGAAAGCCGCTCAATGAGCAGCAGCCATTCTTCATTCGCCGGATCAGTTTGCAGCAGCTTGCGGAAGATTTGGCGCGCTTCTTGCCGCTTGCCTTCTTCCATCAGAAAATAACTGTATTCTTCCAAAAAGTGCACTTGATCCTTAAAGAAATTATATGCTTCCTCATAAGCAGTTAATGCCTGACTATAGTTTTCTAATTCATTAAGAGCTTTTGCCTCATCCCATAGAAACTGCGGATCCGACTCTCCTTCGCGTTTCAGCAGTTCAGTAATTTCCAAGACATCCTCGTAACGCTCCTGATGAAAGAATAGCTTATTCAAAGTAAGAGCAGCCTCTGAGAACTCAGGATCTAATGCCAAGGCCGAGCGCAAAAATTGCTCTGCTTCTTCTTCTCTGCCCAGCTTTAAGCTCAGCTTGCCGGCAATGAAGTGCAGCTCCTTATGAAATTCATCATGGCGAAGCCCTTCTTTCGCAGCTTCAATGCTTTTCTCTAGCTCCTCCTCCCGCTCATAAGCTTTTGCTAAATAGAGATAGATAGAATGATAGTCCGGATCAAGCGCTTTTAATTCCTCAAACTTGGCAATAGCTGTTTGATAAAAGCCGGCTTGAAAAGCGGTAAAAGCATAACCAAACAATGTATTGATCTCCAATTGGCCTTCAAGCGCCTTTTCATAAAACCCCAGGCTTTCTTCAAATGCCCCTCCTGCGCTTAATGCTTCAGCTAAACGCTGGTGAATGGAGATGCCGGCTATCTCTTCCTGGCCGCCGGCAAGCAACTCCTTATAGAGGCGGACAGCCTCCAAAAACCGGCCCTGTTCCGAGTAAAATTCAGCAAGGGCAAATTGAATGACCGGCTCATCAGGAAGCAGCTCCTTTGCCGCTTGCAGCTTTTGCTCGCTTACTTCATATAGCCCCTGCATTTGATATAAATCCGCCAGCAGCAGGAGCGCCCTTGGATAGTTTTCATCTGCCTGGTTCAGCTGTTCCAGAAGAAGCATAGCCTCCTCTTCTTTATCCATATCAACGAGCACTTCAGCAAGAAGGACACGCAGCTCTCCCTCCTCCGGAAAAGCTTCAAGAAGCCCTTGATACAGCTTTTGCGCTTCTGCCAAAAAACCTAAGCCATACAATTGTTCAGCCAGCGAAAATTTCTCTTCATCTGAAGAAAACGACTGAACCTTCTTAAATAAGGAAAACGCTTTTTGATCTTCCCCTTTTTCTAAACTTTCAAGCATCTGCTGTGCGTATGACATTTTCTCCGAATCCTTTCTACAAAACAGTTTGCGATTATGCAGGCTGTGCAAACGGCTGCTTCTTTCACTGCAGTCTTGCCTGCAGCGCACGGAATAGCCGCTTTCATTCAGTCCGCAGGTGCTTCCGGTATAGCCCGGACAGCACCTTTCAATATTGTTATCATAGTGAAAGAAAAGCCGGACAGCAACTTTTTTATCTTTAGGCTCTATTATTATTTCATAAAGGGACGGGAGAAGCCGCTCAGCGCTTGCCTGCAGCGAAATGGATAAAAAAGCAACCATATTTGTGAGAGAGCCTGCCTTTAATACTAAATACATTCTCCAGGAAAAGAGAATTTCCTGCTTTCTATAAGAAAAGGAGCTGATAGAATCAGCTCCTTTTCTGTCTTTAAGCGGATGAGACCCTATTTGGCTGTGAGGTCTCTGAATTCGCCTTACATTTTTACAAAGCCTGACTATTTGCTAGTCAATTGAGCCATATCTTCAAAGAAGGAAGGATAGGAAACGGCGATGGCTTCATCGTTCTCGAGCTCTACTGCTCCTTCAGCAACAAGGGAGGCAACAGCGAGCATCATGCCAATGCGATGATCTCCATGCGAGGAAACACGAGCACCGGTTAATGGGCTCTTGCCGTAAATAATCATTCCGTCATCGGTTGCTTTAATGTCTGCTCCCAGCTTCTTTAGCTCATTAACTACCGTATCAATCCGGTTCGTTTCTTTTACCTTTAGTTCTTCAGCATCCTTGATAACCGTTTTCCCCTCTGCTTGCGTAGCAAGCAGGGCGATCACCGGAATTTCATCAATTAGTTTCGGAATTAAATCGCCGCCAATTTCAATGCCTTTTAAGCTGGAACTGCGGATTGTAATGGTCCCCATTTCCTCTCCAGCCGTATTTGCTTCTTCCACCTTGATATCGGCCCCCATTTGCACAAGTACATCGATAATTCCCGTTCTTGTTGGGTTTAAGCCGACATTCTCAAGGATCACTTCACTGCCGGGAACGACAGCACCGGCGACGAGGAAGAAGGCTGCCGATGAAATATCACCAGGCACATATATATCCGTTCCTGTAAAAGGCTGGCCGCCTCTTAAGACGATATCATTGCCGCGCCTTGTGATGTCTCCTCCGAACTGCTTAATCATTTTTTCTGTATGATCACGGGTAAGCTGCGGCTCCGTAATAATCGTTTCTCCTTCTGCCTGCAAAGCGGCAAATAAGATCGCAGATTTCACCTGGGCGCTTGCTACCGGCAATTCGTAGTTAATCGGGCGCAAGCTGGAGCCAGCCACAGCGAGAGGGGTGAAGCGGCCGTTGCTTCTGCCGTTAATCTTAGCCCCCATCTCCGTTAAAGGAACCACCACCCGGTCCATCGGCCGTCTGGCAATCGATTCATCGCCAATTAGCACAGAGTGAAAAGGCCGGCCGGAAAGAATGCCTAATAGCAGCCTTATTGTGGTGCCGGAATTTCCGGCATCAAGAATTTCGGAAGGTTCAGTTAAACCGCCCCATCCCTTCCCATGAACAATGATTTCTTCCTCTGTTTCTTCAATGTCCACACCGAGCTTGCGGAAGCAATCAATGGTCCGCAAGCAATCTTCCCCTTTCAGGAAGTGCCTTATCGTCGTCTTGCCTTCTGCTAAGGCGCCAAACATGACCGACCGATGGGAAATGGACTTATCTCCCGGTACTTCCACCCGCCCATTCAGCGGGGAATTTGTCAGCTTTAGTTCCTTCATCGAATCACCCTTCATGCCAAAAATAAGTCGTAGTTTGTGTGTTTTTCAATGCATTGCCGGGCCTGTTTCCGGTCTTTTTCATTTTGAAAGCTAATTACAAGCACTCCGTACACATCTTCTCTCGTTTCCATAATCCTAATATTGGTGATGCTGATTCTTTCCTCTGCTAAGTAGCCGGTGATTTCTGAAATGACCCCCGGATAATCCGGAACATCCACATACAAATCATAAAAGGATGGAATGGCTCCCATTGATTTTGCCGGAAGCTCGTCTCTAAACTCTTTCGCTCCATGAAAATAGTCAAAGAGGAGCGGAGCGCTTTCTTCTTGCAAAATATCTATGACTCTTTCCATCTCTGCTTTCCATTCATGCAAAAGGGTCAGCAGCACGTCTTTATTATGTAGTGAAATGTCCTTCCACATCTCCGGACTAGAGGAGGCAATTCTCGTTAAATCTCTGAAGCCGCCGGCAGCAAGGCGGGAAATCAGCGAATTGCTGTTGTTATATTTACGAGCCTGATGGACAAGAGAGGCTGCGATGACATGCGGGAAGTGGCTGACAACTCCGGTCAGATGATCATGATCCTCTGCAGGGACTTCAAGAATCTTCGCTTTCGTTCCTTGCAGCCATTTTTTCAGGACAGCTACTTCTTTTTCGTTCGCCCCTTCACCAGGGGTTAATAAATAAAAGGCGTTCTCAAATAAAAGTTCCTTCGAAGCCGCCACGCCGCTCTTGTGCGAGCCAGCCATCGGATGTCCGCCAATAAAAGTAATTTGATGCTCTTCTAAAACCCGGGCGCAATCCATGATTCTTTTTTTTGTGCTGCCGGTATCGGTAATAATAACACCGTCTTTTAAACGGTATTGAGTTAACTCTCTGATCAGCTTTTCTGTTTGCAAAACCGGTACAGCCAAAATAATCAAGTCCGCCTGCTCAGCACCCTCTTGGAAGGTGTCTGCTTTTTTATCAATGATATTTAACGCCTCTGCAAGGCCTACTTCATTTGCTCGGATGTCATATCCGAGGATTTCTGCCTGGGGATGGGCTGCTTTGATCGCCTTCGCGAGCGATCCGCCAATCAAGCCCAACCCGGCAATAAATACAGTTCCCCTCATTCTCTACCAGCACCTACTGTCTAATCGCTTTTTCTGCTATGAAACTCTTCATAGCCTGAATAACTCCTTCATTTTGCTCTTGTGAACCGACCGTTACCCTCACAGCGCCCGGGCAGCCAAGAGCATTTCCTGAACGGACGATATAGCCTTTTTCCATCAAATATTGAAACAACTCGTCACTGTCACAATTGAAATTAATTAAAATAAAGTTTCCTTCTGAAGGATAATAGTCAAGCTTTTCACTTTCACAGAATTGATAAAACTGCTGAAGGCCCTTTTTATTCTCTTCCTGGCATTTCTTGATGAAGTCTTGGTCAGAAAGAGCCGCTAACGCCGCGCCTTCTGCTAATGTATTGATATTAAAAGGCTCACGGACAGGTTCTAAGGCACGGATGACCTCTTCGGAGCCGAATCCATAACCGACCCGGAAGCTGGCAAGGCCGTAAACTTTAGAAAAAGTTCTTAAAACGAGCACATTTGGATATTGCTTGGCAATGTCCAATGCATTGTAATAGTCTTCAGCCGTTACGTATTCAAAATAGGCTTCATCCAGAACGACAAGCACATCATTCGGTACTTTATTTAAAAATTGCACAAGTTGATCATTGTTAATGTAGACACCTGTTGGATTATTTGGACTGCACAGCCAAACAACTGCCGTTTGCGCATCGATCGCCGCATACATCGCCTCTAAATCATGAGCACCGTCTACAAGAGGTATTTCTCGTATTTCCGCTCCCTCCACTGTTGCGTTGTGACGATACTGAGGGAAAGTCGGGGTCGCCATTACTGTGTTTTTTCCTGGTTCGAGCATCGCCCGGGAAATAATTAAAATAAGCTCATCAGACCCATTGCCGAAAATCAGCTGTTTTTCATCTACTTTGAGAAATTCACTGAGAGCTAAACGGAGAGCTGTTGTATAACCGTCCGGATAAAGAGCATACGATGCCCCGTAAGATTGCACCCACTCTTTTGCTTTATTGGATGAACCGAAAGGATTTTCGTTTGAAGCAAGCTTAACAATTTTCTCAAGACCATACTCTTTTTTCACATCTTCGATTGACCGTCCAGGCTGATAAGCTTTTAAATTGGTAATTTGTTGTTTCCATTTCATCTTCATCACAATCCCTTCTTTTGGTTACTTGCTCAACTGGCCGCATTGGCTTGACTTTTGCAAATCAGGCCTCAGCTTGACAGCTTTCTCTAAATAAATATGTTTCACTTCCTGCTGTGCTGCTTTCGTATTCACATGCATCATCACCCTGATGCACTGTGTCAGACTCCCCGGCACGGGAATTTCATTCATGCACATCACCGGCACATACTCCCAGCCCGGCAGCCGTCTAAGCGCTTTAGCCGGAAAAGCGGCATTAATATCGTCTGTTACCGAAATAAAAACCGAGCAAACATCCTCAGGCTGCAAATTATTTTGCTGGACCATCTCTCTCAAAAGCACTTCCGTACAATCAATCATTTCTTTTTCTGTATTTTGTTTAACCGTCGTCGCTCCTCTGATGCCTCTGATCATACAGCAGCCTCCTCTCTTATAAAGCGATCGGCCTCCTCAAGTTCCATCCGGCTCATTTGCTTGATAACCGGCCGGCCTACTTCTTCAAGCAGGACAAAGCGGATGCTCTCACCGATGGTTTTTTTGTCTCTGGCCATCAACGCATATAGTTCGTCAAACAGCAGCTCCTTATTCAAATCCAGCGGATAGCCGAGCTGCTTCAGCCAAGCTATAAATTCCTTGAGATTAAATGCCAACCCTGCTTTTCTTTCGCTTATATGCAAAGCAAAGACCATGCCCGCTGCCACAGCCTCTCCGTGTGTAACCTTTCCATAACCGAGCTTAGCCTCCAGAGCGTGTCCGTATGTATGGCCAAAATTCAAATAGGCTCTGATCCCTTGTTCCTTTACATCCTGACGAACAATTTCCCCTTTAATTTGAATTCCTCTTTCCAGACAGTAAGAAAGAAAATCCGCTGATAAATCTTCAAAACTGCTTACATTCGTCTGAAGTTCCTTTAAAAAGGCAGGATCAGCGATCAATGCATGCTTAATTACCTCGGCAAAGCCAGAACGTACTTGCTGTTCCGGCAATGTTTGCAAAAAGCGGGTATCAAACACCACTGCTGCCGGCTGGTGAAAATGGCCGATCATGTTCTTGCCAAGCGGATGATTAATAGCCGTTTTTCCGCCAACAGCACTGTCATGCGCCAAAATAGTTGTAGGAATTTGAATAAACGGAATCCCGCGCATGTAACTCGCGGCCACATAGCCGGCTAAGTCGCCCGCGGCGCCGCCGCCAAATGCCAGAATGCAAGATTTGCGATCCAGCCCTTTTTCAAGAGCAAACGTTAAGCACGTCTCAAATGAAGCAAACGTCTTGGCCTTTTCACCGCTTGGAACTGTCAGCCATTCATAGGGCAGCTGAGGCAAAGCCTGTTTCAATGTGTCCCCGTGAAGAGAGGCAACCAGCTCATCCGCAATAATGAGGAGCTTGGTTGTCCCCTTTAAAGAATCGCTAAACAAATGAGCGAGCTTGTCTAAAGCCCCTTCTCCTACATACACAGGGTACGATTGGCCTGGTGTTTCAATTATCAACTCTCTCATCATTAGAACTCCTTCGCGTAACGACGGAATTCTTCTAATGACGCAGATAAAGCCTCCATCCGGTCACTGTAAAACTGATCAACAATGGCGGCGGCCAGTTCCCAAGCTACAACTGCTTCAGCTACAACTGCAGCTGCCGGCACCGCGCAGCTATCCGAACGCTCAATGCTCGCTGTAAAAGGCTCTTTCGTATCGATATCTACGCTTTCAAGCGGCTTATAAAGCGTAGGGATTGGCTTCATGACTCCACGGACAACGATCGGCATGCCTGTTGTCATTCCACCTTCGAAGCCGCCCAGCCGATTCGTTTTCCGGTAGTATCCTCTCTCTTCGCTCCAAGCGATTTCGTCATGGACTTCGCTGCCAAAGCGCTCAGCCGCTTCAAAACCGATGCCAATCTCTACTCCTTTAAATGCATTAATGCTCATTACGGCTGCCGCTACCTTTGCATCCAGCTTTCTGTCCCAATGAACATAACTTCCTATTCCTGCTGGCATGCCCTCAGCGATGACTTCAACGACGCCGCCGATTGAATCGCCATTTGCTTTCGCATCATCAATAGCCTGCATCATTTTCTTTTCTGCTTCCGGATCAAGACAGCGGACTGGCGACTTTTCGCTCAATTCCTGCAGCTGCTGTAAATGTTCCACTGCTGTCTGTTCAGCTTTGATGCCGCCAATTTCAATTACATGCGAGGCGATCTCAATTCCAAGCAGTCTTAACAATTGTTTTGCAACCGCGCCAGCGGCTACACGGACAGTTGTTTCACGGGCTGAAGAGCGCTCAAGCACATTTCTCATATCCCGATGGCCATATTTCATGCCGCCGTTTAAATCCGCATGCCCTGGACGAGGACGGGTAATTTGGCGCTTAACTTCCTCTCCTTCGGAATCGTCAAGCGGTTCGCTGCCCATAATTTTTGTCCAATGCTTCCAATCGTCATTTTCGACAACAAGAGTAACAGGCGAGCCAAGCGTAGAACCATGGCGGACGCCGCTTTTGATCTGTGCCTGATCTTTTTCGATTTGCATTCTGCGACCCCGTCCGTGGCCTTTTTGTCTGCGGCTCAGCTCTTTGTTGATGTCTTCAGCCACAAGCGGCATGCCCGCAGGCAGCCCTTCAATAATAGTTGTTAGTTGTGGTCCATGCGATTCTCCTGCTGTTAAATATCTCATTATACTTTCTCCCTTCAACTCGTTAAAGCGGTTATGTACTACTATAACATATTTTTTTGAATTTGCTGCACTTCTTAAGTATGTTTTTTGAGAATTTTACCACAATCGCCGTCAAATTTGTCATAATTCTTTAGATTTTTCGAAATCTTGCTGATTATAAAGAAAAAGGCCTTCCTTTTGAAAGCCCTTTATTTCTGTGTTCAGTTGGTTTTTCGGTAAAAAAAGGTATCTTCTGCTTCAAAGCCGTATTCTCCGGGATTAAAGATCTGTTCGGTACTGCCAACAAACAAAACACCACCCGTTCTTAAAGCAGCGCTAAATTTTTTGTACAGCTGATCTTTTGCTTCCTCGGTAAAATAAATCATGACATTGCGGCAAATAATTAAATCAAAGCCTGAGTCAAACCGATCCGCCAGTAAATCCTGCTTTCTGAATGTGACGGTTCTCTTCACTTCTTCGCTGACTGTATAGAAATCTCCTTCTTTTGTGAAAAATTGACGTTTTTTCTCTGATGGAACTTCAGCCAATGAGCGCTCAGAATATACGCCGCGCTTTGCCTTCTGAATGGCATTGGCATCCAGATCCGTCGCTACAATAGAAATTTGCGGCAGCGGCAAATAACTGGAAAGAACCATGGCTGTTGTATACGGTTCTTCTCCTGTTGAGCAGGCAGCACTCCAAATTTTCAGCCGTTTGTTTTCCGAAAGCAGCCGCGGGAAAATTTTCTTTTCCAACGCTTCCCATCTTTTGGCATTCCGGTAAAATTCCGATACATTGATCGTCATTCTATCTAAAAACTCGTTAAGAAGGTTGGCATCCGCATTCATTAAATCGAAAAAGTCCTTAAAAGAACGGCAGCCTTTTTTTTCATACAGCGATGTGAGGCGCCGCTTCATTTGTGCCTCTTTGTATTTACTAAGATCAATGCCTGTTTTTCTTTTAATATTGACAATAAACTGCTCATAATCACCCATATGTTTATCCCCCTACTTACTGAATCCAGTCTAATTAGCCGATAGGCATTTGTTACCACTCTATAAATCCTATTATAACGAAGAGGCTGATGCAGCGGGGAAAACTTTTTAGAAAATTAAAGAACAATTAGAAAAACTGCTAGTTCAGACTGTAGACAAACTCAATGAAAATTGAAGTTTGTCTACAGTCTTTTTATTTGTTTGCGAATGGGGGCTGTTGATTTCCA
>NZ_BCVF01000012.1 GCF_001591605.1 Bacillus badius NBRC 15713
TCGACATACTGGAGTGAACCGCTTTCAGCCGGTTCGCTTTTTTCTTTTGAAAGGGCAGAGAATGACTGTCATGATTTTCCCTTTCCCAGCATATCAATTGTTGGGATAAAGCTTTATGATTTAGAGCTGGCTTCAATGGAAAAAAATAAATAGACAGGATAGACAGCAATTATCAAAATTTCGACAAATAATTTTACAAGGTCAAGCAGGAGATTTTATAGGAAAGGAGAATTATATATACATAGCTATTGTAAAAGGAGGAGTCAGCATGTTAGACTACAGCATTCGTGGCGAGAACATTGAAGTAACTCCGGCAATTCGTGAATATGTCGAGAAAAAGATCAGCAAATTGGAGCGTTATTTTATTGAATCTCCAGATGCTACTGCCCACGTAAACTTGAAAGTTTACTCTGATAAAAATTCGAAAGTCGAAGTCACAATTCCTATGAAAAATCTCGTGCTTCGAGCCGAAGAACGAAATGAAGATATGTATGCAGCGATCGATTTAATTGTTGATAAATTAGAGCGTCAAATCCGCAAACATAAAACAAAAGTGAATCGCAAATTCCGTGAAAAGGGCGATCCGCAAGATTTCTTTGCATCTGCGCAAAGTGAAACAGCAGCCACTGAAGTGGAAGAAGATACAGATGAACTGGCCATTGTGCGTACAAAGCAATTTGATTTAAAGCCAATGGATTCTGAGGAAGCGGTATTGCAAATGAACTTGCTTGGCCATAACTTCTTTATTTACACAGATGCGGAAAGCAACGGCACAAACATCGTGTACAAAAGAAAAGACGGAAAATACGGTTTAATTGAAACCAATTGATAGAACATGAACAAAACCTCCGGCTGTCTTCAGACAGCCGGAGGTTTTTTGTTGATATTCGATCCAACGTACTGTTTTTATCGCAGGCTTGGTCCTATAGGCAGGCTTGCTTAGCAATAAGAGCGCCCAGGCAACAGACTTTTTTTATGAAAGGGAAAATGCTTGTGCCCCAAGGGGTTATCAGAGCCCGCCCGTAAAAAGAGGGAAAGAAGTCAGGAAGAGTTTCAAGAAAATGTTCCTTTTAAAGAGACAGTATCAAGCGATAAATGGATAAAAATGAAAGTTTAGCAGTAAGCCTGTCCCCTTTTGAGATTAGGCCTTGGTTTTAGGTGAAACCAGCCGCTATGATGGGTAGCGTAAAGACTAGGCCGGATAGAAAAGCGCTGACGCTTTCCTGGCGGCTGGCTGATCTTTGCTTAACCAATGTTAAAGGAGGAGTTATTGAATGACAAAAAAGAAAAAAGCATCATCCATATTGGCAATGACGCTGGCAGCAGGAACCATGTTTTCAGTCCCTGTGTACGGGCATGCAGCACAACAAAATGATGTTCATCCATCCGAAAAACAAGAGTGGGCAAAGAATGCGGATACCAAGAAACACAATGGGCAGACTCAACAATTCCAATCCATTGATCAGCAGCTTGTTAAAATCGAAGAAACACTGGGCGCTTACAAACAAGAAATAGATGCCTTGAATCTTGAAACGCCAGCGGTGAAAGACGGCGGACAAGAGCAATCGGCTCCTGAAGGAATGGAAACACATGAGGAATATAAAAATAAATTAACGGCTTTGGAGAACCGTCTCATTGCTGTGAATAACCGTTTGGATTCCTTGACAGTAAAGGGTGCAGACACGACAGAAATTGAACAGCGCCAGCAAAAGGTGGAAGTGCTGCAAGTTGAATTGAACACGATTGTTCAAACAATTATCGGCGAGGTTCAAGAAGAACCTGGTGATAGGCCAGATTCTGAAGATAACATGGAGACAGTCTCTCAAACGCCAAGAGCGGATTCTGAAGAAGATAGGACATCTGGGGAAACAATCAATCATCGATTAGATGAGCTGGAAAACCGTGTAGGCGAACTGGAAAGACAAGCTGCGCCGCAAAACTCCCAAGAAGCAACACTGTAACAAGAAAACAGGCTCCCTAATCAGGGAGCCTGTTTCTCTTTGTAAGCGCGGAGACATTCAGCCGGTTCACAAGGGAACTGGCGACACTAAACAACAAAAAGGGACAATTGTTTAAATTTTTTGGCTGTTTTTAACAAATCGGTCGCTCTACTGCAAGTTGACAATTCATGTTACTATAGAGAAAGAGTTGATGATCCAGGGGGGAGTAAATTTATGTTAGTTGGACGGAATGAACCATGTCCATGCGGAAGCGGAAAGAAGTTCAAAAAATGCTGCGGAAAGATCGAAGGCTCGGCGATTCATGGCGTGATGCAGGAAGAGCTGGAAAACCTGCAGCGTGAACTCATCGATTACGCGATGGAGCATCATTCATATGAAATGAAAAAACGATTTCAATCGCTTTTACATACATACGAAGTTTTGCGCAAAGATCCGCAGGTGTATTTAATCGCTTTTGAAATCTGGTTTATTTTGACGCAGCCTGTGAAGAATGGGCAGACCATTCTTGAGGAATTCGTGGCCCAGCGCGCCCAAACGGTGAAAAGAGAGCGGACGAGAGAAGTCTTTCTTACATGGCCGCAAGTCAAATTTATAGCGGGTACCGTGAAAGCCGCACAAGGCAACGTATATGAAGTGGAAGATGTGTTGTCAGGAGAGAAAATGTCTATTCGCGCACGTCGTCAGCTGCCGATTGAAGAGGTCTTTGTAACCGGCGGATTGCTGCCATTTGAACAAGCATATACCTTCTTCATGATTGATTTTCACTTTGAACAATATGTCGTGTCAAAGGCAGAAAGCTGGCTCGCTTCACAGTTTAAACAAGCGGGAGAAGAGAATCCGCAGTCGTTCTTGGCTGCGAATTGGCTGCCTGTCTTGGAAGGGCTGTTTGCCATCTATGGCGAGGAAGAACCAATGGCTGAAAAGACGCCTGACTACAGCGAGCTGACTTGGGAAAAAGATTCCCAGAAAAAAACGGCAGATGCGTTACTGGCTTTTCTCGCAGAAGAAGGAGTAGAAGAGCTGCGCCAGCAATCAGCGGTGCTCCTCTGGAATCTCTATTGCCGCAAAGAAAACCCAACGATTCGCAAGCCGGAAATTTATACAGCTGCCCTTTATTCGCTTTTACAGTCCCACGGAATGGTTGACACAGATTATTCCAACAGCCAGCTGGCTTCCCGATTAGGGGTATCTGCTGCGAGTCTGTCCAAGCGGGTCAAGGAAATTGAACCTGTTCTGGAAGAGCATTTGCAGCAAAATAAACAATCTGTACAAGTATAAAAGCGCCTTCGCGGGCGCTTTTATTTTTTTAGCGTCTCCTGCCCTATGCCGTTCAGTTGTTTCAAACAGGTGATAGTGGTAATATTAAATAGGATTTTATGAGGTTTTCAGGCTCACGGACTAACTTGTTGCAAGTAAAAAGGAGCGGCTATATAAATGGGCTTATTAACAAAAATGTTTGATGCAAATAAACGCGATGTAAAGCGGTTAGAAAAAATGGCGCTGCAAATCGAATCATTGGCAGACAAAATGGAACAGCTGTCTGATGAAGAATTGCGCGCTAAAACGATAGAGTTTCAAGAGCGTTACGCCAAAGGCGAGTCGCTTGATGATTTATTAACAGAGGCTTTCGCAGTTGTGCGTGAAGGCGCGCGCCGTGTATTAGGCCTTTATCCGTACCGTGTTCAGCTCATGGGAGGGATTGCTCTTCATGAAGGCAATATCTCCGAGATGAAGACCGGGGAAGGAAAAACGTTAACAGCCACAATGCCGGTGTATTTAAATGCGCTTTCCGGCAAAGGCGTCCACGTGATTACAGTCAATGAATATCTGGCTTCACGTGACGCAGCAGAAATGGGCGAGCTGTATAATTTTCTCGGTTTAAGTGTCGGGCTGAATTTAAACAGCTTATCAAAAGAAGAAAAGAAAGAAGCGTATGCAGCCGATATTACGTACGGAACGAATAATGAATTCGGCTTTGATTACTTACGGGACAATATGGTGCTTTACAAAGAACATAAAGTACAGCGCCCGCTCCACTTTGCTGTCATCGATGAAGTGGACTCTATTTTAATTGATGAAGCGCGCACACCGCTGATTATTTCCGGCCAAGCGCAAAAGTCAACCCAGCTGTATATTCACGCGAACAGCTTTGTCCGCACGCTAAGAGTGGAAGATGATTACACTTACGATGAAAAGACAAAAAGTGTTCTTTTAACGGAAGAAGGAATCAACAAGGCGGAGAAGGCATTCAGCATTGAAAACCTGTTTGATTTGAAGCATGTAACGCTCAATCATCACATTAATCAGGCGCTTAAAGCGCATGTCACGATGCAGCGCGATGTGGATTATGTTGTGCAGGAAGATGAAGTCGTTATTGTTGACCAGTTTACAGGTCGTTTAATGAAAGGACGCCGCTACAGCGAAGGGCTTCACCAGGCGATTGAAGCGAAGGAAGGCGTTTCTATTCAAAACGAAAGCATGACGATGGCGACCATCACTTTCCAGAACTTCTTCCGCATGTATGAAAAGCTTTCTGGAATGACCGGTACAGCAAAAACGGAAGAAGAAGAATTCCGCAATATTTATAATATGAAGGTCATCAGTATCCCAACGAACCGTCCAATCGCCCGGGAAGATCGGGCAGATTTAATTTATGCTTCAATGGAGGGCAAATTCCGGGCGGTGGTTGAAGATATATACCAGCGCCACCAGCTGAAGCAGCCGGTGCTTGTTGGTACAGTAGCGATCGAAACGTCGGAATTGATCTCTTCTTTGCTGGCGAAACGGGGAGTTCCGCATAACGTATTAAATGCGAAAAATCACGGCCGTGAAGCTGAGATTATTATGGAAGCAGGTCAGCCAGGTGCCGTCACCATTGCGACGAATATGGCTGGGCGCGGAACGGATATTAAGCTGGGAGAAGGCGTGAAAGAGCTGGGCGGCCTTGCGGTTATCGGCACGGAGCGCCATGAATCCCGCCGGATTGATAACCAGCTGCGCGGGCGTTCCGGCCGACAAGGAGACCCGGGGATTACGCAATTTTATCTTTCTATGGAAGATGAGCTTATGCGCCGCTTCGGATCAGATAACATGAAATCCATGATGGAAAGGCTAGGCATGGACGACAGCCAGCCGATCCAGAGCAAGATGGTCAGCAAAGCAGTGGAATCGGCTCAGAAGCGGGTAGAGGGCAATAACTTCGATGCGCGGAAACGTTTGCTTGAATATGATGATGTGCTGCGCCAGCAACGGGAAATTATCTATAAGCAGCGTGATGAAGTGCTGGAATCGGAAAACCTGCGTGAAATTTTAGAAGGCATGATCCTCATGGTGATTAAACAATTTGTCGAAGCGCATAGAATCACGGCGGGAGCAGAGGACGAAAAGGATATTCAGTCTATTGCCGACTATGCAAATGCCAACTTGTTAAGTGAAGGTGAACTGACTGCGGCTGATTTACAAGGCAAGGATGCCGATGAGATCGTGGAGATCATTTTTGAAAAAGTCACTGCCCGTTATAATGAGCGGGAAGAGCAAATGGGCGAAGAGCAAATGCGCGAGTTTGAGAAAGTAGTGCTGCTTCGTGCAGTCGACTCAAAATGGATCAATCATATTGATGCGATGGATCAGCTGCGCCAGGGGATTCATTTGCGCGCTTACGGGCAAATCGATCCGCTTCGCGAATACCAAAACGAAGGATTTGCCATGTTTGAAAACATGGTTGCGGCCATTAACGAAGAAGCAGCTAAGTATGTCATGAAAGCGGAAATCCGCAACAACCTCGAACGCCAGGAAGTGGCAAAAGGTCAAGCGGTTAATCCGAAAGAAGACGAAGACGGCAAATCAAAGAAAAAGCCGGTCAGAAAAGCTCCGGCGGTCGGCAGAAATGAAGCCTGCCCATGCGGCAGCGGCAAAAAATACAAAAACTGCTGCGGGTAACAAGAAAAGCGGAAGGCGCTCGTTCAGCGGCGACAGGCAAATATTCTTCAGCCAAGGAAGTGTTCTTGGCTTCTAGGGCAGAGGGTTATTTGTCCGCGAGCCGCTAGCGCCTAAAGCTGGACAAAAAGAAAAGCGGAAGGCGCTTTTTTGTATAAATAAGATGACGCAAGACATTTAACTATAGCGATGAACATAAAGAAGAGGTGCTGAGATGGAATTATTTGAAATTCGAAATGAGCTCGACAAAACAGCTAAGAAATTAGCGGACTTCAGGGGGTCTCTTTGACTTAGAACAAAAAGAGGAACGCATTGCAGCGCTTGAAGATGAAATGCTGCACCCTAATTTTTGGGATGATCAGCAGGCGGCACAAACGGTCATCAACGAAGCAAACGGCTTAAAAGAAATTGTTAATGAGTACAATGAGCTGCTGGAAGTTCAGGAAAATCTGGAGCTGACGCATGAGCTTGTAAAAGAAGAAGCGGATGCCGAACTGCAGGCAGAGCTTGAAGGGGAGCTTGAGGAGTTTCGCAATCGAATCGGTGATTTTGAGCTCCAGCTGCTGTTGAGCGGCCCTTACGACAAGAATAACGCCATGCTGGAATTGCATCCGGGAGCGGGCGGTACGGAATCCCAGGATTTTGGCTCTATGCTGCTGCGCATGTATACGCGCTGGGGAGAAAAGCAAGGATTCAAGGTGGAAACGATGGATTACCTTCCTGGAGATGAAGCCGGTCTAAAAAGTGTGACGCTTTTATTTAAAGGCCATAATGCTTACGGTTACTTAAAAGCAGAGAAAGGCGTCCACCGCCTTGTCCGTATTTCCCCATTTGATTCGTCTGGACGCCGCCATACATCATTCGTTTCTTGTGAAGTAATGCCTGAGTTCAATGACGATATCGAAATTGACATTCGTACGGAAGATCTGAAAATAGACACATACCGTTCAAGCGGCGCCGGCGGTCAGCATGTTAACACGACTGATTCTGCGGTACGGATTACTCATTTGCCGACGAATACAGTGGTGACTTGCCAGTCGGAGCGTTCACAAATCAAAAACCGTGAACATGCGATGAAAATGCTAAAAGCGAAGCTTTATCAAAAGAAGATAGAGGAGCAGGAGGCAGAACTGGCGGAAATCCGGGGCGAGCAAAAGGAAATCGGCTGGGGAAGCCAAATTCGTTCTTACGTCTTCCATCCGTATTCAATGGTGAAGGATCACCGGACAAATGAGGAAACAGGAAATGTTCAAGCGGTGATGGACGGGGAAATCAACCCATTTATTAATGCTTATTTGCGCTCTCGCTTATAAGAAATCAGCCCTCTGCCGGCATTCCCGGCAGAGGGCTTTTGTCAACAATGAGCACGGCTGAATTCTTCATTTAAAAAAGGTTTAAAGGGCTTAAAAAAGGCTATCATAATAACTGTATGGACTTGAGGATGGATACATAAAATCCGCCTGATGCAATACACTAACCGTAATGCCAAAGGATGGGGACTAAGCGTGTAATCAGTTAGGTGTGCAAAGTTCAAAAAATGTTTACAATTGCCGGTTTAGTTGATTTCACTAGTCTGGCTGCTGTTTCGCCCTGCTTTTAGCCAACTGATCTGGTTTCAAAATAGGCTGGCTTTGGTATACTTAACATGGAATGATTATTTTTGCCTAGGAGGAGAGAATATGGAATTTAAAAAATCATTAATGGCCCTGCTAATCGGTTCATCAGTGGCGCTTGCAGCTTGCGGCGGCGGGGATGATAATGCAGGCAAAGACAATGATGGCGGCAAAGAAACAGCCAGCGCGGATGGCGAACAAGTGTACAAGCAAAGCTGTATGAGCTGCCACGGTGAAAAGCTTGAAGGGCAAGTAGGTCCTGCACTGGATAAGATCGGCAGCAAATACAGCAAGGATGAAATTTTAAATATTGTTGAAAACGGGAAAGGCCAAATGCCTCCGAATGTAGTTAAAGGCGATGACGCTGAAGCAGTAGCCGAATGGCTGGCTACAAAAAAATAAGTGTAAAAAGAATGCAGCTTGTGCTTGCATTCTTTTTTATTTTTGCAGGCGGACGGGAACGGTTGCTTTCTATTTCAAGCACTTCGCTTTCCGCTTCTCTATATTAATGAATAAAACATCAGCATTTAATAATAACCGCGCTTTTTTCGACAATATTTTATCGATAAACAGAAGAATATTCCCCTTGCTTGTTACAAAATATTTCAGTTTTTTTACCGTGTATTTAAGCCATTTAGGGCAAGAAAAACGATCATTTTTTGGCAAATCCTCCAAAAACAATCGGATATATTACGCTATGAAAAGAAAATGTAATCAAAATAAACCTTAACAAGCATTTAATCAGTGATATAATGAATCTGGATTTTGGGGAGCCGTATATTATCAGCTCTTCCATACATAAACGACAAAAAATGACAGGTGATTTGATGATAGAAATGAAGGATGTGACAAAGAAATACCCGAACGGAGTCACTGCTTTGCGAGGCGTTGATATCTCCATTAAACCGGGTGAATTTGTCTATGTTGTTGGTCCGAGCGGTGCCGGCAAGTCGACCTTTATTAAGCTGATGTATAGAGAAGAAAAGCCGACGAGCGGACAAATCGTCGTCAATGGGGTCAACCTATCGACTTTGAAGGACAAGTCGGTTCCGTTGCTCCGCCGTCAGATCGGCGTAGTATTTCAAGACTTCAAGCTGCTTCCGACGCTTACAGTGTATGAAAATGTTGCTTTTGCTATGGAAGTTATTGAAGAAAGCCCGTCCGCCATTAAAAAACGGGTCATGGAGGTTCTTGATCTGGTTGGCTTAAAAAGCAAAGCAAGAATGCTTCCGGGAGAATTATCTGGCGGTGAACAACAGCGCGTATCCATTGCGCGTTCCATCGTCAATCAGCCGAAGGTCGTTATTGCTGACGAACCGACAGGGAATCTTGATCCTGATACAGCATGGGGGATTATGGATATTTTTGAAAAGATTAATGCGAAAGGCACGACCTTAGTAATGGCGACTCATAACAAGGAAATCGTCAATACGATCCGCCGCCGGGTATTGGCGATTGAGGATGGCCGGATCGTGCGCGATGAACAGCGGGGGGATTATGGTTATGAAATCTAGAACACTCCGCCGTCATTTCAGGGAAAGCTTTAAAAATTTAAGCCGCAATGGCTGGATGACGTTTGCTGCTATTTCGGCTGTGACGGTTACTTTGCTGCTTGTCGGAGTTTTTCTGACAATTCTACTAAACTTAAACAAAGCCGCAACCGATATAGAGAATGATGTAGAAGTGCGTGTCTTAGTTAAATTGGATGCAACGAAGGCAGAACAGCAGGAGCTGAAGAAGCGGCTGTCAAACTTGCCGGAGGTAGCAAGCGTTACCTACTCGCCAAAAGAAAAAGAGCTTCAAAATTTAATTAAAGACATGGGGGAAGACTTTGCTCTATTTGAGCAAAATAACCCGCTCTATGACGTATTTGTAGTGAAAACGAAGCGGCCTGCAGATACACCGAAAGTAGCAAAAAAGATCAAAAATTTCCAGTATACGGAAGATGCTATTTATGGGGAAAAGAAGGTTGAACGTTTGTTCAGCTTCTTAAAAACAAGCCGCAATGTTGGACTGGTTCTTAGCATTGGCTTGCTGTTTACAGCGATGTTCTTGATTTCCAATACGATTAAAATGACTATTTTTGCGCGGCGAAAAGAAATTGAGATTATGAGATTAGTTGGTGCGACTAACTGGTTTATCCGCTGGCCGTTCTTATTAGAAGGGCTTTGGCTCGGATTGCTTGGCTCTTTGCTGCCGGTCGCAGCCGTGATGATTGGCTATTCTTATGTAATCGGAGCAATGACGACATATATGCAGGGCCATTTTATTCAGCCGCTGCCTTATTCTCCATTTGTATGGCAAATCAGTGGAATCCTTCTGCTGATCGGAGCGTTTATCGGCATGTGGGGAAGCTTTGTAGCTGTGCGCAGGTTTTTAAAAGTCTGATAAATAAACAAGAAATTTTCGGGGGAAGAGAGAGGAGAATTGGAGTTTGAAGAAAGGCATAGGTTTTAAAGTTGTTTTAACGGCGTCCATTGGTTTTGGCAGCACGTTCGGTTTGGCCGGAGAAGCATTTGCTTCGAAACTATCGGATCTTGAGAGCCGCCAGAATCAAATTGAAAATAAGCAATCGAACGTTGAGCAAAACATTAATGAGAAAAGCAAGAAAATTACTGAACTCCAAAGTGAGCAGGCCAAGCTGTCTGCAGAAATTAAGCAGCTTGACCAGTCCATTACCAAGGCTGAAAAGCAAATCCGTGAAAAGCAAACAGCAATTGCTAATACGAAGAAAGAAATAGAGAAATTAAGAAAAGAAATAGAGGAACTCAAAGCCCGCATCGCTGAGCGTAATTTGATTCTTCAGGAACGGGCCCGTTCTCTCCAGCAGAGCGGTGGATCAGCAAGCTATATTGATGTGCTGCTCGGTTCCGAAAGCTTTACTGATTTTATCAACCGCGCCAGTGCTGTAACAACGCTTGTGAAAGCAGACAAAGATATTCTGCAAGAGCAAGAGAAAGACAAGAAGCAGCTCGAAAAGAACGAAAAAGCAGTAAAAGCCAAGCTGGCTAACCTGGAAAGCATGCTGGCGGATTTGAAGGAATTAAAAGCAGGCCTCGATAAGAAAAAGGCTGCTAAAGATCAAGTAATGGACCAGCTCGCCAATGAGGAAGATCATGCCCACAACCAGAAACTAAGCTTGGAGGAAGAGAAGGAACTGCTTGCTTCTCAAGAAAAAGCAATCCAAGCAGCCATCACATCTGAGCAATCCCGCCTTGCGAAAGAAGAAGAAGCCCGCAAGGAACAGGCCCGTCTGGCTCGCCAAAAAGAGCAGCAGCCGGCAGCAGGCCAAAGGGAAAGCAGCCGGCAGCCAGCTGCAGCACCGCAGGAAGAGTCAGTCACTGAAAGCCGTTCAAATGATACCCCGGCTGTTTCAGCAGGAAGCTTTATGCGTCCGGCTCAAGGACATGTTTCTTCCGGGTTCGGTGCAAGAAGCTTAGGGGATCATAAAGGAATCGATATTGCCAACAGCGTCAGTGTGCCAATCGTTGCCGCGGCAGATGGAGAAGTGATTCGGTCTTATTATTCCTCTTCTTATGGCAACTGTATTTTAATCTCTCACTCTATTAACGGAAAAGTCTTTACTACCGTTTATGCTCATATGTCAGAGCGTGTGGTCCAAGGAGGAAGTGTTTCCAAAGGACAGGTAATCGGCTATATGGGTAACACAGGCCGCTCATTCGGCCAGCATTTGCACTTCGAAGTCCATGAAGGACCTTGGACACTATCGAAAGAAAATGCGGTTGACCCGCGCAAATATGTGAACTTTTAAGAAAAAGCCGTTCTTGAAAGCTGGTGGCAGCTTTTAGGGACGGCTTTTATATTTTGCCGGCTGGCAGGACGAAAGAGTCTGGGCGTTCGCCCGCGCAATCTCCCCCCTTTTGAATAGGCTGTAATTGTAAGTGAAGGGGAGGTGTAAAGTATGAGCGCTGGCGGATGCGGATATGGAGGCGGCTTTGCGTTGATCGTTGTCTTATTTATCCTCTTGATTATTGTTGGCTCGGCTTATATTGGCTGGGGTTACTAATCAATAACAGAGGAGAGGAGTGTCTCGTCAGCTGACTTTTCAGCTGAGAGACACTCCTTTTTTCAAAGGTGAGAAGAAAGTTAGCCTGCCGCGCAAACATATAAGGGACGAAACATTGGACGAAAGCAGAATTTTTGTGTAGGTTAATACCTGTAGAGGTACTAAATCATTTGCGGTTATTTAAGTTTAACAAAAAAGTCATTAATCATATTCAATTTGTCAGGCAATATTTTTAAGTAAAGGAATAAAATAAGATGAACTGGTTTACGATAGGGTCTTTGACAGTTCCTGCTTCCCAACTCGCCTTCTTAGCTGCCTGTATCATGGCATTCTTGGCGATTTGGCTGAAAAAGGACAAGCCGTTTTTGGATTTTTATATGAATGCTGTTTTTCTGTTCATAGCTGTTTGGAAGGGGAGCGTTGTTTTGTTCAGCTTCACTATTGTTATGAACTCGCCGCTCGCCTTGTTATATTTCGACGGCGGCTGGAAAGGGGTGTGGCTCGGCTTCTTGGCTGTCATTGCCTATGCTGCCTGGAAATGCCCTCTGCAAAAACAGAAGCAGGCCGTTTGGTCGTGGATGGTCATGGTGCTGGCCTTTGAAGCAGCGCTGGCCTTGCTGACTGGACAGGCGGGCATAGCGATGTGGTTCCGGCTGGCGGGAGGACTCGTCTTGCTCTTTGTTCCCTTGAAACAAGCAGGCAGGACGATTTGGCTATTCACCCTATGGCAGCTGCTGTTTGGATCGATGTCAGCTGATTTGCTTTCCCAGGCGAATATGATATATATAGCGGCAGCGTTATTTTTCACTTTAATGATTAGGAGGGATTTTGTTGGATAAGAAATGGTTTGGCATTCTGCTGCTGATTTTACTTGCAGGCATTGCAGCAGTGAATATCATAAAGGATCGAAAGGAAATCACAGAAATCGAAAATCCGGGGATAGAGGTTGCTGATCAGGAAGCTGAATCAAGTACAGCTGCCGGAATCGGACTGGGTGATCTGCCGCCGGATTTCTCCCTGCAAACCTTGGATGGGAAAAAAGTGTCTTTATCCGATTACCGGGGGAAAAAGGTCATTCTAAATTTCTGGGCAACCTGGTGTCCGCCTTGTAAAGCGGAAATGCCTCATATGCAGAGCTTTTATGAAAAAGAAGCGGAAAAAAGCGGGGCGGAGATTCTGGCCGTCAATTTGACAAGCAAGGATAATGGACAAGCAACAGTGGCTGACTTTGTGAAGCAGTATGATTTAACGTTCCCTGTTTTGCTCGATGAGGAAGGGGCTGTTGGCGAAAAGTATCAAGTCAGTATTATTCCAACCACCTATTTCTTGAACACAGACGGCACAGTCCATCAAGTCGTTAAAGGGCCGATGGACGAGGAAATGATGCGCGGCCTTGTCGATGAGATGGAATAGCGCAAATGACAGCTGGCAAGAAAATAGCACAAGCTAACAATGAAGCTTAGGCTTGCTTCTTGCCTTTTTGCTGCTGTATTTTTCGGATAAGCGACTCAGCCGGCACCTGACTAGAACCGTTTTTTTCTAAGAGGCATTCATAACTTGTCCACTCTTCTCATAAAGTGGAAGAAAGGGCTGTCCGTGCGGTAGTGTAAGCCGGGCGGCTTTTTTAGCTTTCCAAATTGGAGGGGACGGAATGGTGAAGAAAAAATGGGTGGCAGTGCTGACGGCGTCTTCTTTTATCATAGGAGCCGGCGGAATGTATGGGGGGCTGAACGTGCTTGATGAAAAAGAGAACACGGCACAGCCCCAGCGGATGGCATCAGAACAAAAGAGCACGCCGGATGAGCTTCACAAAGTGCAGACGGTGTACGAGGTGATCGCGAATCAATATGTAGAAAAAGTCAATCGTACAGAGCTGATTGAAGGCGCCATTGACGGAATGGTCAGCTCGTTAAAAGATCCTTATTCTGTATATATGGACGCCGATACGGCAAAGCAATTTGAAGAAGCGCTCGATTCCTCCTTTGAAGGCATTGGGGCAGAGATTACAGTCGTTGAGGGCAAGCTGACGATTGTCGCTCCATTTAAAGATTCTCCAGCCGAAAAAGCAGGTCTAAAGCCGAAAGATCAAATTGTGACCATTGACGGCAAATCGGTGAGCGGTCTGACCATTTATGAGGCAACCAAGAAAATACGCGGAAAAAAAGGCACGACAGTTACCGTGGGCATCATTCGCCCAGGCATGACGAAGCCGCTGGATATTAAAGTGAAGCGTGAGGATATCCCGATTGAGACGGTAGTTGCCAAAGTGAGAGAGAAGCAAGGGAAGCGAATCGGTTTAATTGAAATGACCTCTTTTTCTGAAGATACGGGGAAAGATTTCAAAGCGAAGCTGAAGAAGCTCGAGAAAAAAGAACTGGACGGTCTCGTGATTGATGTGCGCGGAAATCCGGGCGGTTTCTTAACAAGCGTTGAAGAAATTTTAAAAGAATTGGTGACCGAGAATAAGCCATACATGCAAATAGAGGAAAAGTCCGGGCGTAAAGTGCCTTATTTCTCGGAGAAGAAGAAGGTGAAGCCTTACCCGGTGGCCGTACTGACGGATGAGGGAAGCGCTTCTGCTTCTGAGATATTGGCAGGGGCGCTGAAGGAGGCGGAAGGCTATCCAATCATTGGGGAAACAAGCTTTGGAAAAGGAACTGTTCAACAGCCGGTGCCGCTCGGAGATGGCAGCAACTTAAAGCTGACGACTCATAAGTGGCTTACGCCGAATGGCAACTGGATACACAAAAAAGGAATCCGCCCCGATATTGAAGTGCGCCAGCCGGATTACTTTTACGCGCACCCGCTCCAGGTGAATAAGCCGCTAATGCGTGAAATGAACAATGACCGTGTAAAAAGCGCGCAGATGATGCTGGATGGTCTTGGGTATGCGCCTGGAAGAACAGATGGCTACTTCAGCAAAGAGACGGAGGACGCTGTACGTGCCCTGCAGATAAAGTCAGGCGTCAAGGTGACCGGGAAAATCAATAAAGAAACAGCAAGAAAGCTGGAAGAGCAATGGACGGCCGAAATGAAAGAGGAAAAAAATGATCTCCAGCTGCAAGCGGCGCTTTCTTATATTAGAAATTTGGATAGGTAAAAGCGAGGCTTTAAAAAGAACGATTGCTCAAGAGGCTGTCGTTCTTTTTTGTGTGCAGCAATACTTCTTTCACAAATGAAACAAGATATATACTCACGCATGTCCACTTTTTTTGCTACAATATTCAATATAATGCAATTCACGTAAGGTGGGGAACGTTATGCTGCAAGAATGGTTACTGGAGCTCTTGGCCGGCTTCGGAAAATTATTTATCCATCCAATTTTTTATTTTTCGTTCCTGCTTGCTTTCGTCGTTGGCATGTTTCGTGTAAACCGGGAACGGAAAGACTTTCATACCCGCGTGTATGATATTTACCAGGAAATTCGCTATATTTTGCCGTCCAGCTTATTTCTCGGGCTGCTGCTCTCTCTTGTCGCAATCGGTTTTGGCTTTACGCTCCCTTTGGAACTGCTCAATGTCATTGCTGCTGTGACGATTGTGTTAAGCGCAGGAGGCTTTCGTTTGCTGTCTCCTGCATGGACGATTGGCCTGGCTTTGCTGATCTTTAGCGTATCGGAGAAAATCGGCTATTCGTTTATCCCGTATGACGGTCTCTCGCTGAACAAAATTCTGATGACCATGGCCATTATTTTGGCTCTCTTATTGATGACAGAGGGGATTTTGATGCTTAAACGGGGCTGGCAGGGCACATCGCCGCGCCTTGTGGATAGCCCGCGCGGATTGAAGGTAGGTGTGCAATTCGCTCAGCGTTTATGGCTGGTGCCGGTGTTTTTGGTGCTGCCGGCCGGTGATTTGACAGCGCCATGGCCTTGGTGGCCGGTCATATCTGTTGGGTCGGAGACTTACTCCCTCATCTGGTTTCCTTTCTTGATCGGCTTTGCCCAGCTGATTAAAAGCACACTGCCGGAACTTGCTGTAAAGGCGACGGGCAAAAGCGTGATGGCCATTGGGGCTGTTACATTGCTGCTTGCTGTATCGGCTTATTGGGTACCGCTGCTTGCTGTAGTCAGCGCAGTATTTGCTTTTGTCGGGCGTATTTGGATTTCCTGGCGCCATTACGCATATGAAAAGGATCGCCATTATTTCTTTACCCCGCAGCCCAAAGGCGTCATGATTCTTGGGATTCTCCCCTATACACCGGCAAAGAAAATGGATTTGAAAATCGGGGAAATTATTTATAAAGTAAACGGTATTGACGTCAATACGGAAAGCGAATTTTATGAAGCGCTGCAGAAGAATGCAGCTTACTGCAAGCTTGAGGTGCTAGATGTGAACGGACAAAACCGCTTTGCCCAAGGCTCGCTTTACGAGGGACAGCATTACGAGCTTGGCTTGATTTTAGTAGATGAAGGCAAGGAATTGGCTGCCGAGGAGGCAAAGTGACAAATCCCTTCCTTCTTAATCTGCAACAGCATTGAATGACTTCTTCACCAAAGAGCGCCGGGCTGCCCGGCGCTCTTTGGTGTTTAGCGTTTGTGCTGCAGCAGACGGTTATGCAGGTTCGATAACAGCAGCAAAGCAAGAACGGCGCCAGTTAAATTCAGCGCCATGTCCCACTGGGCGTCCCACATATCACCTTGCATGCCGAGAAAGTCTGTCGATACTTTTTTTCCTTTAATGACTACGACCGACAGCCATTCAATGATTTCATAGAGCGCTGCTATGGCAAGCGAGAGGCTGAGGCTGATGATGGAGAGCCAGAAGCCCTTCGTTAACGGTGATGCCCGCAGGAGAATTTCTCTGATGACGATAACGAACATCCCCTTTAAAAAGTGCCCTAATCGGTCATAATGGTTCCTGCTTAAATCAAACGCATCCTTCAGCCAGTTAAAGAGAGGGACCTTCGCATAAGTGTAATGGCCGCCAATAGACATCGCAACCGCTAAGATGGCAATAATGATATAAGAAAGAGTCGTCAGCTGAAAGCGGCGATAGGTGGCGATTAAAATGATCAAGCCGGCCACAGCTGGAAGAACTTCCGCTGCCCAGGTCAGATAATCAACGGGTTTAATGGCTGACCAGATAATGAATGCAAGAACAAAAACTAGCAATAACAAATGCATGGCTGTGTCTCGATTGTGCCCCACTGTTCTCCTCCTGTTAACATCTCATTTATTTTAGTATGAAAGAGAAAGTGCTTTCCTATGCAGTTCATTTATATGGACCATCTGTCAGTATGAAAAAAGAGAGAAGGCTGCGCCTATCTCCCTTTTGTTGGTGCTGATTGCTGTCAGGCAATCAGTTTCAGGCCGCTCATCAGGATAATCACTGACATCACTGCTCTTAGCGGCTTGGCAGGAAATTTAGCGGATAAGCTGCTTCCTAGAATCACCCCGGGTATGGAACCAAGCAAGAGGTTCATCATTAAAGCGTAATCAACATTGCCGATCCCGGCGTGCATGATGCCAGCTGCCGTTACTAACAAAAAAGCATGGGCAATATCGGTGCCGACCAGCTCTGATGGCCGCATTTTATATAAATACAACATAGCGAGCGCAAATAAAGAGCCAGAGCCAATCGACGTCAAGCCGACAATAAAGCCTAGTACGGCACCAATCGCGATGGTTAGCGTTCTTTTTTCTTCAAGAGGTTTGCGCTGAATATAGTTGGATTCAAATTTGTCCTTCATAAAGGTTTTAACGAGTGTTGTTAAAGCGACCAAAATTAAGACATATCCAAGGGCATGCTTAATAATTTCCTCTTGGTTGTTGAAGAAAGAATCGAACAGATGCAGAAGGCCAACGGCGCAGATGGCACTTGGCACGCTGCCGATTGCTAAATATTTAACGAGCCGCATATTGATGGTCTTCTGTTTCCAGTGCTGAATGGAACCGAACAGCTTGGTGATCGAGTTATATACAAGATCTGTACCGACAGCGATGGCCGGGTTAATCCCGATCAGCACTAAAACAGGCGTTAATAAGGCGGCGCCGCCCACCCCGGTCAAACCAACCAAAAAACCGACAAGGAGCCCCATGATAATTATTCCCATGCTCATTAGCTGCACACTCCAGTCCGACTTTAATCGGTATAAAAAATAATTTTTATATCCTCACTTTATGAAGAGCGTGCATGCCTTGCTACTAGGAGAAGGGAAGGGGATAAGCTATTTTTGAAAGAAAAAGGGAAACCGATAAAGGTCATCGGGGGAATGAGAAAAACCCGGCCTAAAAACCGGGCTTGAGGAGTCTATTGGTTGTTGTTTGTTCCGTTCAGATCGATTTTTTTGCATCCTACATATAAGCAGGACAAAACGTCCAGGTTCGGATTTGCTTTAGACAATCCTTTAATATAAGGAGTAACCAAATCTTTGAAATCTGCTCCTACTTCTTCTTCTTCAAGAATGCCGTACACATACAGCTTTTTTTCATCGAATAAGAGGGCCAGATTTCCAACGGCTTTATTATTAGGGTCCACTACATTTAACACTTGAAACTGAGGAGTCATCACCTCAGGTGAAAAGTATATTTGCAATCTGATCTGCTCCTTTACGTAAATTGAAGTTTTTTAAACAATGTATCGCTTTCCTCCGAAGGTTCTTTTTTACTTACTTTAATAAGGACAAGGCATAAGAGGGCAGCGAGCAGGGTTAAGCCGGCAGTTGTCAAAAACATGCCTGTCCGCGACCAAACCATTAACGCACTGTAAACGGGCGGGCCGATGGCTACCCCTAAGAACCGGACTGATCCGTACAGAGAGGTGACAAACCCCCTGCGGTCAGAAGGAACTGACCCGGTAATAAAACTGTTAATACACGGAAGAACAAGTCCGGTGCCGATGCTGCTGATGACGAGAACGGCAAAAAAGGGAACAAGGCTTTTAAAGAACACCAAGGCCGAAAAAGAAAGGGTCATTAAAAGCAAGCCGATGACAATCAATGATTTCATCAGGCCCATTTTTTTGCCGATCTTACTGCCTGTTATATAAGAAGTAGTTGTCATGAAGAGCAAAGGAATGGCCAAGATGCCTCCTTTTAGCACGCCATCTATCTTGTAGGTCTTCTCAAGAATATCGGAAATGTAAAATAAAATTCCAAATAGGGTGAACAAACAAATAGCTCCCGTTAAATAGGCGGCAAATAGCCAGCGCCCTTCCGTTTTAAAAACAGACACCAGGCCCTTTATATATTGGCCAACGGGCGGCGGTTCTTTTTTTGTTTTCTTTTCTTTAATAAAGAAAATCGTCAGCAAGATCGAGATAAAGCAAAAAATCGGGAAAACAAAAAATGCTGCGTACCAAAAGAGCAGCGCCACAAGAGAGCCGATAATCGGACTGATGACTTTTCCGAAGCCGTTGGAAGCTTCAACCAGTCCAAGCACTTTGCTTTGTTCTCCTCCTTTAAATAAATCCCCTGTCAGTGCCATAGCGATCGGTGCAGTGCCGGCAGCGCCAATTCCTTGCATGACCCTTCCGGCAAGAATCCATGTATAAGCGTTAGAGAACCAGGCGGCAGCCATTCCTGCCAAAAGCCCTCCCACTCCATACAGAATAAGAGCCGGAATAATGACGGCTTTCCTTGAGAAGCGGTCGGATAAGTAGCCTAATATGGGAATCGATAAAGCGGCAGCGATCGAAAACACCGAGATAATCAAGCTTACTTGAAATTGAGTAATATGGAGCTCTGTTTTCATTTTTGGGAGAACGGGAATCAGCATGGAATTTCCCAAGACAAGAATAAGCGGAATGGAGCCGATCGCAAAAATAGTCATGCCTTTTCGTTTCTGCTTTGGCAATGATGTACACCCCTGACTGTTAAGAATATATGCCTTCCTATTGTTTGGATGCCGCTTCACCTTTATGCAAGATAATCGTCTAATTTCCGTGGGGAAAAGCCCATTATCTACACGTTTACCCAGTTTTTGAATAGTCTATCTTAGAAAAATAGAGGAGGCCCATTCCCTATGGAATTTTTAGAATTGCCGAAAAGAACGGCAGGAAACAGAACGTACGGCTTAACTTCAATTATTGATTTAGGCACCCCGTTAGAAGAGCTGAAAAGCATTTTACATGATTACGCTCCCCTGATTGATATCGCTAAATTGGGCTTCGGCTCGGCTTACGTAACCCCAAACTTAAAAAAGAAAGTCGACCTCTATAAACAGCATGACATCCATCCTTATTTTGGAGGCACGCTGTTTGAAAAATGCTACTACCAGAATAAAATTCCGGAGTACCTGGCCAGCTTGCGCGATTTCGGCATTGATTACATTGAAGTCTCAAACGGGACGCTGAATATTCCATTGCAGGAACGGCTTGACCTTATTTCCCGAATAAAAAAAGATTTTCGCGTCATTGCAGAGGTGGGCTCTAAAGATTCCAGCCAGGAAATGGCTGTCTCACAATGGAAAGATGAAATGAAGCAATTGCTTGAGGCAGGCTGCCAATATGTGATTACAGAAGGAAGAGACTCCGGCACAGCGGGCATTTATGAGAAAAACGGCAATATTAAATGCAACTTGATCAGTGAATTAATCCAAGACATCGACAGCAAAAAAATCATTTTTGAGGCGCCTACTCCTAAGCATCAAATGTATTTTATTAAAGAGATTGGAGCAAATGTAAATTTAGGCAATGTGAAAATTAACGACGTGCTGGTTTTGGAAGCCCAACGGCGCGGGCTGAGAAGCGAGACTTTTTATTTGGAGGATAGTGAATGCAAATTACCCTTATAAGACATTTGCCAACGGAATGGAACAAACAGCAAAAGCTGCAAGGGAGAAGAGATGTCGAACTTGCGCCATTAACGGAGGCTTCCTGGCAGGGCGTCCTGCAGAATAGGCTTCTGCTTGACAAATTAGCGCCATTTGATGAGGTGCTCGCTAGTACGATGAAGCGGACCCAACAAACTGCGCAAATTTATGGCTATCCATTTACAGTCGAGCCTTTGCTGGATGAATTAGACTTTGGGCCATTCGAAGGTCTTTCCAAGGAGAAGCTTTATGAATACTGTGGAAAAAAGTGGATGGATCATCCGGAAGAATTAATCCTGGGAGAAAGCGTGGCAAATTTGAAAAGACGGATTGTTTTATTTTTGGAGAAGTACAGGGACCGGCAAAATATACTAGCATTCGGCCATGGCACCTGGATAAGAGCCGCGATCTCTTATTGCTACTCTGGGGATATCAATCATATGAACAAAATAACCGTTCAAAATAACGAATGCGTCATTTTGAATTTTCACGTTTAGGCACAGCGGGGAAAGAAATGGGGGAAAAGCTGGTGGCAGAGCCGTTAACCTATGACAAGTGGGACGAAAAAAAAGCAAGAGAAGTGTTAGAAGGCCAGTCTGACTGTTTAGACGTATTGAAGTGGGCTTTCCATGAATATGGGCAGGATATCGTCTATGCCTGCAGCTTTGGAGCGGAAGGAATCGTGTTGATCGATTTGATTGCCAAGGTAAACAAGCAGGCCGAAATTGTTTTTCTCGATACAGGGCTGCATTTTCCGGAAACATACGAGCTGATTGACAAGGTGCAGGAGCGTTATCCATCGCTTTTCATAAAGAAGGTGAAACCGGCAATGACGGTACAGGAGCAAGCCAAAGAGCACGGAGAAGAATTATGGAAACACGATCCTAACCTTTGCTGCCATTTGAGAAAGGTGGCTCCTCTGCAGGAGGCATTAAAGGATGCCAAAGCGTGGATCTCAGGGCTTCGAAGAGAGCAGTCTCCGTCCAGAAGTCATGTTGAGTATATCAATAAAGATGAAAAGTTTCATAAGATAAAGGTTTGTCCGCTTATTCACTGGACGTGGGAAGAGATTATGACCTATCTCCATGTTCATCAGCTGCCTTATAATCCGCTGCATGATAAAGGGTTTCCAAGTATCGGGTGCACGCCGTGTACGGAGGCAATTTCAGAGAATGATGGATCCCGGGCTGGCAGATGGGCTGGGCGCCCAAAAACAGAATGCGGCCTTCATCAAGATTAAAAAGCACATATCGGAGGGAAGAAATGTGGGAGAACAAGCGCCGCATGGCGGCAAATTAGTCAATCGGGTGAACTTGCGCTGCCCGGTTGATGCTTCACTTCACTCTATTGAGTTGAGTCCTTTAGAGCTGAGTGATTTGGAGTTAATCGCAAATGGAGCCTACAGTCCTCTAGAGGGATTTATGGGAAAGGCTGATTACGAAGCGGTTGTTGATCATATGAGACTGGAGAACGGGATTCCCTGGTCATTGCCTATTACATTGGCCGTAGATGAACAGCGAGCGATGAGGCTTAGAAATGGAGAAATGGTCAATCTTGTTCACAAAGGCGCCATTTATGGTGTAATGACGATTGAGGAGCTGTTTTTCCCGGATAAAAAAGCCGAAGCTGATAAGGTCTATCAAACGGCTGATTTGAATCATCCAGGAGTGAAAAAATTGTTTGCGCGGCCGGAAGTCTATGTAGCCGGTCCAATTACTCTTGTAAAAAGGCCGGAGAAAAGCAAATTTACCCGCTATTATTTAGATCCTGCAGAAACGAGAAAGAAATTTCAAGAGCTTGGATGGGAAAGCATTGTTGGTTTTCAAACACGCAATCCTGTACATCGAGCCCACGAGTATATTCAAAAAACGGCATTGGAAACAGTAGATGGCCTTTTTTTGAATCCTCTTGTCGGCGAAACGAAAGCGGACGATATTCCGAGTGAAATTCGCATGGAAAGCTATGAGGTGCTTTTGAACAATTATTATCCGAAAGACCGGGTGTTTCTAGCGGTTTTTCCGGCGGCCATGCGCTATGCTGGCCCGCGGGAAGCTATTTTTCACGCCATTGTCCGGAAAAACTTCGGCTGCACACATTTTATTGTCGGCCGGGATCATGCAGGCGTAGGCAGTTATTATGGCACGTATGATGCCCAAAAGATATTCAGTTATTTTGAAGAGGGAGAACTCGGGATTAAGCCGCTGTTTTTTGAGCATAGCTTCTATTGCAAAAAGTGTGCAAATATGGCATCTGAAAAAACGTGTCCTCATGGGGAAGAGGAGCATGTTATTCTCTCGGGAACGGCCGTTCGGCAAATGCTGAAAAATGGAGAGCATCCGCCCCAAGAGTTCAGCCGGCCGGAAGTGATTGATACCTTGATCAAAGGCATGAAGAAAGCTTATACAAAAATATAAAGGATGTAGAGTATGGGAAAAGCTGATCACATCACTTGGCATCATGCAGCGGTAACGAAAGAAAAGCGCCACCTTTTAAACGGGCATAAAAGCTGTGTGTTATGGTTTACCGGGCTATCCGGCTCTGGCAAATCAACGGTGGCCAATGCAGTGGATGAAGCGCTGTTTCAGCGGCAATGCCACAGCTATGTGCTCGACGGGGACAATATCCGCCACGGATTAAATCAGGATTTAAGCTTCCAAGCAAGGGACCGGAAAGAAAACATCCGCCGAATAGGAGAAGTGGCAAAGTTGTTTGTCGATAGCGGCCAAATTGTTTCTTCCGCTTTTATCTCTCCTTTCCGGGAGGACCGGCAGCTTGTCAGGAATATGTTTCAGCCAGATGAATTTATTGAAGTGCATATCCATTGCCCTATTCACATTTGCGAGGAACGTGATCCGAAGGGGTTATATGAAAAGGCGAGAAAAGGAGTCATCCCTAATTTTACAGGCATTACTTCTCCTTATGAGCCTCCTGATCATCCTGAGATTGTCATTGAGACGGATCAACTGTCCATTGAGCAAGCAGTGCAGAAAGTCATCACGTACTTAACAGAAAAGAAGATCCTGTAAGGCGGATCTTCTTTTATTTTCGTCTCCAATGGGGAGAGAGCACACTGACTTTCCGGAAGCGGAAGGCATAAATATAATCAATAATGCTGGTAGAGAAAAACTGGCAAATAACAGCATAAATCACAATTTTATAATCAATGATCAGGGAAGTGAGCAGAAAAATAAACAAATTAATGCCCATCATGACCTTCCCTGGACTCCAGTTTTTATAAGAGGCAATCATCAACGCCGGGATGACCATTCCTCCGCTTGAAGCTCCTACTCGAATCAGGAGACCGACGCCGATACCGAAAAGAATACTGCCCGCTAACATATCGAAAAAAATGTGGACATGCACATGGGGAATTTGATACGTCAGAATACTGATCGTCGTGGAAGTCACTGCTACTGAGGTAATTGTCCGAAAAGTCCAGGTAAAGCCGAAATAATTCAATGCAAACAGCAAGAAAAACGCATTGGCCAGCCATAAAGAAAAGCCGAGGGGGAAATGGAACCAATGATTCATCAGGAGAGCCAGACCCGCAGCTCCGCCAGAGGGGATGGAGTGTGGAAACAAGAATAAAGACATGGCCATCCCTTGCAAGCAAGCACCGGCGAATAAGTAGAAGTAGATTAACAACAGTTTTCTCATAAGGGTTCCAATACATCCTTTACATTACTTTGTCTAATCTCCATATAGACTCCTCCCAAAAGACTTTCTCTCCTTGTCCATTTTATGAGAGGCGAAAAAGGAATATGTTTGATTCCGGAAATGTGGTTTTCCAGCCGCATGAAAAGACAATACAGCAAAAGGCGCCTCAACTGGACAAAGGGCATAGAGTCCAATCGAGGCACCTTGTTTATTTTACAATGCGCTTATAACCTGAATAGGTTGCTAGGAAGTAGCCGCCATACACGGTAATAATAATGAGCCCGGTCAACAGGGAGGACAGCAGAACATTTCCGCCTCCTGCGACCATAATCTCTTTATTCACCACTTGAACACCAAAAATGGAGTGGAGGATGGCCAGAGAAAGAGGCATCATGAAATAAATAAAAATTTGTCTGAAGATCGCTTTGTTGATGCCTTTTTTCGTCACGCCGATTTTCTTCAATACCGTATATCTTTCGGCGTTGTCGCTTGCTTCCGAGAGCTGCTGCAAGGCAAGCACAGCGGCGCTGGAAATTAAGAAGATAATTCCAAGGTAGATGCCGATGAAGACGGTAATGGCCGATGCACCCGTATAGGTTTCATGCACCATTGTTTTCGTGGCACCGCTTAATGTAAAGCCCTGTTCTTTTTGCAGCTGGCCGCGCATCGAGGCACTCAGCAGTTTGTACAGGTAATCATTTTTGGCACGCTCGCCGCCGTCATACTGGATATTTGTGATGGAATGGAGCGGCTTCATCGAGACAGCTGCTTGATCAGGCACCACCGCTGTTAAGAACTCCAATCCTTTAAAATCCGTCGAGGACGCAAAATCAATCACATTTCCGGCAATAGAGTAGGTTTGGCCATTCAATTTAATCGTTTTCGTTTCCCGGGTGAAGCGTTTAAATGTGTCTTTAAAGGTGCTCCCGGCACTGGATAATAGGAGAACCTCATTGTCTTTTGTCTTCACCGGCTTTTTCCCTTGCATGGCGGCAATTGCTTCATAATCGGAACGGGCAATAGCCGTCACGTAAGTCTGATCAAAGTGGTCAACGAGCGGCTCGCTGCTTTTATCCTTGTAAGGAAGCAAAAGCGGCTTTAACGATTGATCCGTTTGATAGCGAGTGAAGCGGTGCGTTTCTCCATAACTGTCCAAGTCCAGCCCCAGCTTCTGTTCAGCCTGGCGGATATCCTTGATGGATGAGTTTTCTTCAATGAACAAGCCTACGCTGGCATCAAACGGTGTGGCTGCTTCTAAATCGCGGTTCATCGCATCCTTTAGGCTGAAGCCGCTGGAAAGGACGCCGATTGTGAAGAAGAGCATTAAACAAATAATTGTCATGGACAAGAAGGTCGTGTTGACTTTGCTGTTAATTTGCCGCAGCACAAAAATATTGATGTCTTTAAAGTAAATGTTTTTTGATTGCTGGATAATATTTAAAGCGAACCCTGACAATGACATGAAAAACAGCAGGGTGCCAAACGAGCCGAGTCCTACGCATGTCCAGACAAGCGCCGTGCTTTCCATCAAGCCGTATTTCAGCATGACTCCGTAAGCGATACCCAAAATGAGGAGCGACAAAATAAACAGCATGACTGAAACAGCCGTTTTTCGCACCTTTAATTGCTCATTTTTTCTTGCCGCTGTTAATAAATCGATTAATTTATATCTTGAGATGACAATGCTGTTAAACACCATGACCAGTAAATAAATGATGCCAAAATAAAGAACGGTTTTCAGCATGGCATCATTCGAAAAAACGAACGCATAACCGGTAAAATCAACATCAAACATGGAAGCTGTCAGCAGGGATAGCCCTTGCGAAATAAATACACCGGCTGCCAAGCCTGCCGCCAATGACAGAATGCCGACAACGAGAGTCTCCGTAACAAGGAGCCGGGAGATCTTATATTTGCCCATGCCGAGCGTCATATATAAGCCGAGCTCTTTCTTTCGCCGCTTGATTAAGAAATTATTGGCAAAGATAATCAAAAAGCCGAGAATAACAGAAACGAAAATGGAAACAAAGGAAAGCAGCTGTTTCAATGTTTTAATCATATCTGACTGACTTGCCGATAAATCCTGCATCGCTTCCTGATCAGCAACTGAGTTAAAGCTATAGAAAATACAAACCGCGAAGGTCAAGGTCAGAAAGTAAATGAAATAATCTTTAAAGCTTCGTTTGACGTTGCGAAGCGATAGCTTAAAAAACATTATTCGTGTCGCCTCCTAAAAGGGTGACTACTTCGATAATCCGGCTGAAAAACTCCTTGCGTGAATCAGTGCCTCTGATCAGCTCGTTAAAGACTTTGCCGTCTTTAATAAATAAAATGCGCTTGGCATAACTCGCTGTAAAAGCATCATGCGTGACCATTAGGATGGTCGCTTGCATTTCGTCATTCAGCTTCTCAAATGCATCCAGCAGAAGCCGGGAGGATTTTGAATCCAGCGCCCCGGTTGGCTCATCCGCCAGAATAATCGAGGGGTTAGTTACGATGGCTCGCGCGGAAGCAACGCGCTGCTTTTGGCCGCCTGACATTTGATAAGGAAATTTGTTTAATACAGAGGTGATTTCCAGCTTGGCGGCCGCTTTTTCTACAAGCTGCGTAATTTCACTCGGGTTTCGCCCCTGAATGGTCAAGGCAATCGCAATATTTTCAAAACCGGTCAGCGTATCCAGCAGGTTGAAATCCTGGAAGATGAAGCCGAGCTCATCCCGCCGAAATTTCTCCAGCCTTCCCCCCTTTAACTGGGTGATGTCGGTGCCGTTAATTTGAATATTTCCAGTCGTGACATGATCGATGGTGGAAATACAGTTCAGCAAGGTTGTTTTCCCGCTTCCGGACGGCCCCATAATGCCGACAAACTCGCCTTTTTCGATTGAGAAGCTAATATTATCGATTGCTTTGGTCACATTCCCTTTATTGCCAAAGTATTTTTCAATTTGTTCAACTCTTAACACGGAATCCAATTTTGCCACGCTCCTTTGTATGATACGTTCAGTGTACCGCTTTTAAAGGGAGGGACATATTGCTTTGCGTTGCAAAAGCCTTACATTTTTGTAAGATTGGCAAAGAGCCGCTTGCCAATGGCTAATCACGCTGCTGGCAAGCGGCTTTTTTTTATTGCTCAAGCAAAGTGACTTTGCTTCTTGGAAAGATGATCGTTACTTCTGTTCCAGCGTGCTTGACTGATTGGATATCGATTCCGAGATGAAGTTTATCGGCAAGCTGCTTGCATAAATACAGGCCAATGCCGGTCGATGCTTGGAAGGCTCGCCCGTTTTCTCCCGTAAAGCCCTTATCAAATACTCGCCGGATATCTTTTTCATCAATGCCAATCCCGTTATCCGCAATATGCAGCACGAGATTATGCTCATGCCTGCTCACAAAGATGCGAATGTGTTTCTTGTCGGCTTGACTGTATTTGATGCTGTTAATGATGAGTTGGTTAAGAATGAATTCCACCCATTTTTCATCGGAGTATACAACATCTTCAAACTCGGCCAATTCTAATTGGATTTTGTTATAAATAAAGGCTTTAGCATTTTTTTTCAAAACATTTGTCACGCAGCTTCTTAGCTTAAATTCTTTCACGAGATAGTCTTTATCTGCGCTGCTGCTGCGAGCATAATACAGTGCTTGTTCAACGAGCCCTTCAATTTTGTCTAACTCTTCGTATAACCCTTTTGCTGCAGTGTTTTGCTGATTATCAATAATTAATTTGGCTGCGGCGATCGGAGTTTTAATTTCGTGAACCCATGTTTCCACATATTCGCGGTATTCTGTCTGCATCCGTTTGTGCTGATTGACGTGCTCGTGCATTTGCTTATTTGTTGACTGCAAAATCTCGTACATCAGCTGTCCTTCCAAAAAATCAGGCGGCTCCACCATCTCTGTAAGCAAATATTGCTGATCAAGCAGCTGTGCATTCTTCACGAGCGGGTCATAATAATTTTTTCTTTGCCAGAATTCCAATGCATAGGAAGTAAAAAGGGGAGTAAACCAGCAAAGAAAAAGGAGGATAATCAGCCATGCAGGCACATGAATCATCCATAGAAAAACAGAGACAGCAAGGAAAAGCAGGACATTCACAAATAAGAAAACGGACCTTTCCTTTAAGTAGGCGCTTATCTTCATGACAAGATATACCCGAGGCCCCGTCTCGTTTCAATCGGATTTTCCATGCCGAGGCTTTCAATTTTTCGGCGCAGACGCGTTACATTCACGGACAAAGTATTGTCATCAACAAATAAATCGGAGGACCATAAGTGTTCCATTAGCTCTTCTCTGGAAACGATGCTGCCTTTCTTCACCATCAAATAATGAAGAATTTTAAATTCATTTTTCGTTAACTCCTGGTGCCCGCCTTTATAGGAGATGGTCCCATTCGCTAAGTGGAGTTTGAGTTCCCCTACTGTCAGGCTTAGCGCCTCGGGCTGTTTATAAGCCCGTTTAAGAACGGCATCGATCCGGGCAAGAAGGATCTGTGTATGATAAGGCTTTGTCACAAAATCATCTGCGCCAAGATTCATGCTCATCAGTTCATCCATTTCATTATTCCGGCTTGTGACGATAATAATTGGCACCTGAGAGGATTTCCGGATTTCCCGGCAGATGAAATAGCCGTCGAATACCGGCAAATTAATATCGAGCAAAATTAAATGAATGTCCTCCTTTGTCGCATAAGAGAGAACATGCTGGAAATCATCGGGCGCTTCAACCTCATAGCCATAGGCTGTTAAAAAGTCTTTGAGCTCATTGCGCACCGTTTCTGCATCTTCTATAATCAAAATTTTCATTTTCTGCAAATTTACCGCTCCTTTACATGCGAGGCTGCCTATAGTTTACTTTTTCAAAAAAAAAAAGAAAAGCAGTATTTGGAAAAGATGCCGGCTTTGCCCGTAAAAGCTTGTAAAAAATGCTTGATTGTTTTAAGTGCAACTAACAAAAACTATACATGCTTGAAAAAGCAATTCAACAGAGGGCAGGTGGAAGTAGATGAAAAAGAACATTCAGCTATTACCTATTGTTGCTTCAATCGGCATCGGCGCCGTAGCTTACAGTATGATGACGGGCCGAAGCGGACAGCTTCCAAGCATGATTCCTCAGCTGACAGGCATGGGGGGCGGGGGAATGAATAATCAGCCCGCCCGGTCCGGACATCCATCCATGCGATAAATAAGAAGAGGGCGCCCTGGGTATTTATATCGGGCGCTCTCTTTCCTCTACATCTGAAGTTGGCAAGAAATTCTCCAAAAAAGAGAAATGAACATAGCCGGCCCTAATAGAATAAAATGTAGCATCCATTCATTGCTTGCCCGTTATTATTGTTTGTTATTTTGTTTTCTAAATATTGACTGAAAAAGACCGATATCTTAAAGTAGAAGTATGTAAAAGTGAGGTGAGGATATTGGGAAGGCAGTAGAAAGAAATGTAAAAATGTTTGCAGGCAGTGCAGCTCAGTTTATGGAAACAAACAACCAGACTGTTTTTTGTAAGCAAACAGGCCGGATCAAGCCTCAGCGCGCAAAAAAAAGGACGGTTGAATAGAAATATTCATTTTAACTTAACGGAGGTGTAATTCCTTACGGCACAATGTAGCCGCAAGGATCTTATTTGGACATATTAAACTTAATCATGGTTGCCTTTTTAATTGCATTAACCGGTTTCTTCGTAGCGACCGAGTTCGCAATTGTAAAGGTCAGAAGCACAAGGATTGATCAACTGGCAGCAGAGGGACGGGCAAATACAGAGGCTGCAAAGAAAGTGATTTCAAATCTTGATGAGTATTTATCAGCCTGTCAGCTAGGAATCACGGTGACGGCTCTTGGACTCGGCTGGCTTGGTGAGCCGACGGTGGAAAGCTTGCTTCATCCGCTGTTTGAGCGTCTGAATTTGGGAGAGTCTGTTGTCAGTGTGCTGTCATTCTTGATCGCTTTTTCCACGGTTACTTTTTTGCACGTCGTTGTAGGTGAACTGGCGCCGAAAACGATTGCTATTCAAAAGGCAGAGCAAGTGACGCTGCTGGCTGCCAAACCAATGATTATTTTTTACCGACTAATGTATCCATTCATTAAATTGCTGAACGGGTCATCCACACTGTTAATTAAATTATTCGGCTTTAAATCTGTGTCAGAAAGTGAAATGGCGCATACCGAAGAAGAACTGCGGATGATCTTGTCAGAAAGCTTAAAGAGCGGAGAAATTAACCAATCGGAATATAAATATGTAAACAATATTTTTGAATTTGATGATCGTCTGGCTAAAGAAATCATGGTGCCGCGTACAGAAGTAACAGCATTTGATAAGTCGCACACCGTGGAACAATGTATTGAGGTAGCTATGGAGGAAAATTACACCCGCTACCCAATTGCAGATGGCGATAAGGACCGCATCATCGGCATGGTGAATATGAAGGAAGTCTTAACAGACTATATTCGGGATGAAACAAAAAAGAATGTGACGATCGACCATTATATCCGCCCGGTTATTCAAGTCATCGAGTCTATTGCGATTCATGATTTGCTTGTAAAAATGCAAAAGGAACGCATTCAAATGGCGATCCTGATTGATGAATACGGCGGTACGGCCGGACTTGTCACGACAGAAGATATTCTTGAGGAAATCGTCGGAGAAATTCGCGATGAGTTTGATCAGGACGAAACACCAATGATTAAACGAATCAATGATCACCAAACGATGCTTGATGGGAAGGTGCTGCTGAGCGAAGTCAACGACTTGTTTGGAACGGATATTGATGAGGAAGATGTTGATACGATCGGCGGATGGATTTTAACGGAGAAGTTTGAGGTCCAGGAAGGTGACACGATCGAACGGGACGGTTTCACATTTAAGGTTGTGGAACTGGACGGCTACCACATCAAATTTGTTGAAGTGACAAAAACAGTTCCTGAAATCCCGCCAGTGATCGGAGAAATCGAGGCTGTCAAAGAAGCCTGATTCAAGAATAGACCAAAAGCCTGATTCGCTTGATGCGGATCAGGCTTTTTTGATATGGGGCTGTTTTTAAAAGTGAACCACTTTACGGATAGCGGCTTTAACACGGGACGGGGTCGGCAGGTAATGCTCCTCTAACGCCCAAAATGGAACATGAACATCGGCGCCGGTGACGCGCTCGATCGGCGCCCGCATATAGAGAAAGGAGGTATCGTTAATAATAGAAAGGATATCATTGCTTAAGCCGCCGGTAGCATGTGCTTCGTGAACAATGACACAGCGGCCTGTTTTTTGAACGGATTCCGCAATGATGTCTTTATCAAGAGGATACAGCGTGCGTAAATCAATCACGTCACAGGCAATGCCCGCTTTGGCAGCTTCTGCTGCTGCTTTCAGTACGACCGGCATCATCGCTCCCCAGGCGATCAGCGTGACATCCTCTCCTTCCTGAACTCTTTGTCCTTTGCCGATTTCCACTGTATATTTCTCCTCCGGCACGTCGCCGCGAATGGAACGGTAGGAATGCAGAGGCTCGAGGAACAGGACCGGATCAGGATCTTCCACGGCTGCTATGAGCAATCCCTTCGCATCATAGGGAGTGGAAGGACAGACCACTTTTATTCCCGGCATATGGGTAAATAACGCTTCTGCGCTGTCTGAGTGGATTTCCGGAGCGCGGACGCCAGCTCCATAGGGCGCGCGAATGACTAGGGGAACAGTGAAAACTCCTTTGGAGCGATAGCGCATTCGTGTAGCATGAGTCATAATTTGTTCGTATGCCGGATAAATAAATCCTAAAAATTGAATCTCAGCAATTGGGAGCAGCCCGTTCAAGGCCATGCCGATGGAGGCGCCCATCAATCCTGATTCACTTAACGGCGTATCAAAAACTCTCTTCTCTCCAAACTCCTCCTGCAGTCCGTCCGTTGCCCGAAAGACACCGCCATTCCTTCCGACATCTTCTCCAAGGATAACCACTTCTTTTCGCTCTTTGAGCATAGTGCGCATTCCATCTGTAATCGCTTGAATGAATGTTAATTGTCTTGATTTCACGGTTGTTAACATTTATTCTTCCTCCTGTAAATGCTTAAGATATTGCTGTTTATGCTCGGCAATGGTCCAGGTAGGTGCTGCAAATATAAAATCGTACATGTCATTTATATCTGGCGGCGGCATCGACTCCATTTCCTTTACAGCCTCTTCGATCTCTTCAGAAGCTTCTATCTGTACGCTATCCATCCAAGCATCATCTCCATAACCGTTACGTTTGATAAAATGCTCAAGCCGCGTAACGGGGTCGTATTCCCGCCGTTCTTCACTTTCTTGCTGATCGCGATACTTGCTTGGATCATCAGCGGTTGTATGGGCGCCATACCGCCATGTAATTGCTTCAATCAGGGTAGGTCCTCCGCCATTGCGGGCCCGCTCCAGTGCCTTTTTTGTCTGAAAGTACACGGCAAATATATCGTTTCCATCGAGCCGAACGCCTGGAATATCATAGGCCACCGCTTTTTGGACGATCGTTTCCGAGTTCATTTGTTTGTGAATGGGGAGGGAGATGGCATAGCCGTTGTTTTGGTTGAAGAAAACGACGGGAGCCTGATACACGCTTGCAAAATTTAAGCCTTCATGAAAGTCTCCCTCTGATGTAGCGCCATCGCCGAAATAGGCGATGACAGCTTCCGATGACCCTTTAAATTTAGCAGCCATTGCCGCTCCGGCTGCCAAGGGAAGCTGGGTGGCAATAGGGACTGAGGGCGGCAAAATCTTCTTTCCCGCCGGCGGCAGGTTCCCTTCCACGCGGCCATTCCAGGAAGAGAGGATGCCGTACGATTTTCCGAAAGTGATGCTGGCGGCATGGTCGCGGTAAGTTGGAAACATCCAGTCGTCCGCTTCAAGAGCTAATGCGCTGCCGACTTGAGCAGCCTCCTGTCCTTCAAAAGGAGGGTAAGTGCCTAACCGTCCCTGCCGCTGCAGGCTCTTTGCTTTACGATCCAATGTCCGCATGCGAACGAGCTGTCGATAGAACGTTTGGGCTAACTCTTCGTTGATGGCGCTTTCATAAACTGGATCGACCAGCTGGCCTTGATGGTTGACGACTTGCTGAACAGGGAAATGGACGTTGATTTTATGCTCGCTTAATAATGGGGTAGAGATCACTTTTGCTGCCAATTTAGCCACTCCTTTAATTGGTTCTTAAAAAACTGACTTTTCAATTTTTTATGATGTTTTACATCTTAATACAGAAAAAAATATCACGCAAATACGTACATTAACGCGTTTTTTCTTTATGGCAGCAGTAGTTTAACCTATTAAAGACTAACAGCCGAGCCTGCTGGAGAAAGAAAGTGTTTAGAAAAAGAACAAGCCGGCAATTCCTATAGATAGGAATTGCCGGCTCAAAAGCTCCGCGCAATCTTTGCATACTAAGTATTTTTACAAAAATACGAAATAAATCACCGCTGCAAGCACAATTCGATAAATAGCGAATGGCGTCAATTTAATTTTGTTGATAAGCGCCAGGAAGAAACGGATCGACAGCAGGGCAAACAAGAAGGCGCTAATGAAACCGACGATGAAAAACGGAAGTACATCGATGGAGAAATACTCCCAGTTCTTGATAAGAGAAATCGCACTTGCTCCTGCCATGATAGGCATGGCCATAATAAAGGTAAAGTCAGCTGCCGCCCGATGGCTCATGCCAAGCAAAACGCCTCCGGAAATAGTGGACCCCGAGCGGGAAAAGCCCGGCCACAGCGCGATACATTGGAACAAACCGACGAGAAAAGCTTGCTTGTACGTAATTTCGTCAACCGTTTTTGTTTTTACACTCTTAGGAGCCAGCCAGTCGGCTGCCAGCATAAGCAGGGCGCCGGCAACGAGGCCAATTAACACCGTGTACACATTAAAGAGGTGTTCATCAATATAGTCCTCAAAAGCAAACCCGAGTACAATGGCGGGAATCAGCCCGATGAATATATGAACCAATGTCAGTCTAGGCCCGATCTGACTCATCGTTCCCCGGTTCTTTTGCAATCCCAGCAGGTTAAGAATGCGGTCTTTAAAGACCACAACAACGGCTAAGATAGAGCCAAGCTGGATGACAACCTTAAAGGTATTGGCCACCGGAGCGGAAAACAATTCCTTCGATTTTAACAAAATATCATCTACAATAATCATATGACCTGTCGAAGAAACAGGAGCAAATTCGGTTGCTCCTTCTACGAGCCCAAGAATAAAAGCTACAAATAATTCCCATAAATTCATGTTGTCACCTCAAAAAATAAAATAAATAGCCACTTAACGATTGTAGGGCTACAATGAAAATATGTCTAGAAAATCGAATAAATGCCTTTCATTTTTTTACCTATCAATTATAGCTTCGGAAAGGAAGGATCAGTCAATGGGAATACATAATTATTTCAAGAGTTTATCGGACTTGGAGCAGCTATTCCGGCTGCCGGGAAAATTTAAATATCAATCGCATAATGTGGCCGCCCATTCATTTAAAGTCACGAAGATTGCCCAATTCTTAGGGACCATTGAAGAAATGGAAGGACAAACCGTCAATTGGCAGGCGTTGTATGAAAAAGCGTTGAACCATGACTATGCCGAGCTGTTTACGGGTGACATTAAAACCCCTGTTAAGTACGCTACAAAGGAGCTAAAAGATCTGTTCTCTCAAGTCGAGGAGCAGATGGCGAAGAAATTTGTGGAGCAGGAATTTCCGCCGGAACTGCAAAGTATTTACATGGAACGGTTTAAAGAAGGGAAAGATGATACGCTTGAGGGGCGTATTCTCTCCGTCGCTGATAAGATTGACTTGCTGTATGAATCCTTCGGAGAAATTTTAAAACGCAATCCCGAGCCGCTTTTTCTGGAAATATACAAAGAAGCCTTGTCCACGATTATGGAGTTTTCCGATTTGAACTGCGTAAAATATTTTATTAAAAATATTTTGCCTGATATGCTGTCTGAAGAGTTTATTCCGTATAACGAGCTGAATTACATGACAGAAATGATTGTAAAAAAATATGAGAAAAAGTAAGTTCTTTTTCTAAAAAAGGCTTCCGAAGTGGAAAAAATTTCAGTATGATGGAGTCAGAAAAAGCTGCTTGCTGGGAGTGAAAACATGGTAGGAAAAATGATATTGGCAATGTTTCTGCCCGGCTTTCTCGTTGTTTTTTTCACGAGGGTGACATTTAATCATTTTTTAGGCTTGGGTTTAACTGTCGCGTTAATTGCCGCCTCTGCTTATAAGGGGTATACGCATACATGGCCGCTTATTATTATAGATGCTGCTTCATTAACATTGGGCTTCTGGCTTGCCAGTCTCATGGTGAAAAAGAAAAAACAACCGAAATCGTAAGCGGGCAGGCAATGACTGACTGCTGTCTAATGCTCTCTTGAATATAAATTCCGGCGCCGATGCTTCGCGGCAGCCGGAATTTTTTTTGAGCCGGCAAAATCAGTCAAGAAGCGCGATCATGGGGAACAATCGAATGGGAAAATAATAAATGAAAAATAGCACTTGCTTTTTTATACCCCATAGGGTAATATAAAGTTAAATCAAATATACCCATTGGGGTAATAGGAGGGTGTAAATATGTTTTTTCGTTCTTACTTTGATGAAAAGTTAGCTCAATACTCTTATATGGTCGCTTGTCAAAAAACCGGAGAAGCCATCGTTATTGATCCGGCCCGTGATATTACGCCTTATGTAGAAACAGCCCAAAAGGAAGGCTTTCGATTAACAGCCGCAACAGAAACGCATATTCACGCTGATTTCGTTTCAGGAGCCCGTCAATTGGCGCATGATCACGGAGTAACATTATATTTATCAGATGAAGGCGATGAAAACTGGAAGTATCAGTACCTTGATAACCTTTCCGCTCAACTGGTGAAAGACGGCGATGTTTTCATGGTCGGCAATGTGGAATTTAAAGTAATGCATACACCAGGACATACCCCGGAAAGTATTTCATTTGTGCTGACAGACAGAGGCGGCGGTTCAACGGAGCCAATGGGAATCTTTACTGGCGACTTTGTTTTTGTCGGTGATGTCGGCCGTCCGGACTTGCTGGAAAAAGCGGCCGGCGTAAAAGGCACAGCTGCTTCCGGAGCGGCGCAAATGTACGATTCGCTTCAGAAATTTAGACAGCTGCCGGATTATTTAGTTGTTTGGCCGGGACATGGCGCAGGAAGTGCTTGCGGCAAATCACTCGGCGCTGTTCCACTCTCCACTGTCGGCTATGAAAAAGCTAATAACTGGGCCTTGCAGGAAATGGATAAGGAACAATTTGAAAAAGAACTTCTGAAAGATCAGCCCGAGCCTCCAAAATATTTTGCTGTCATGAAAAAAGTCAATAAGGCCGGCCCGGCTGTGCTGACGAATGAAACGATTCCTTATGTAGAAACCTACAAAGAATTAGAGCCATATATCAGCCGAGAAGATACAATTATAGTGGATACTAGAAATGGAAATGAGTTTGCGCAAGGACATATTGAAGGCACAATCAACTTGCCGTATACCAAAATCTTTACAAACTGGGCGGGCTGGATTCTCGACTATGAAAAGCAGCTGGTGCTTATTGCAGAAGAACAACAGACCGTTCACATTCAGCATTCGCTTGAGTCAATTGGACTGGATCGTATCGCCGCATTTGCCAGCCCGAATGTTGTCAGTGAAGCACCGGAACTTGAGAAATATGCCAATATTAATGTGGATGAGTTAAAAGCCCAATACGAAAAAGAAGATGTCTATGTAGTGGACATTCGCCAGCAGGGAGAATGGGAAGCAGGACATATCCCAACAGCCCACCATCATATGCTTGGCTATTTAGAGGAAGAAGCGGATCAATTGCCAAAGGACAAAAAGCTTATTATTCATTGTCAATCCGGAGCCCGTTCTGCGATTGGAGCAAGCTTGCTTCAAGCCAAAGGTTTTAAAAACATCGAAAACCTGGCCAGCGGCTTTGCCGGCTGGAAGAACGAAAACGGACCAGTCAAATAATCATAACAAGGAGGAAACAAGATGAATAAAGTAACCGTCTATTCAACGAATACGTGCCCATATTGCACAATGATGAAAAATTTTCTGAAGGAACAAGGTATTCCGTTTACAGAAGTAAACGTGCAGCAAGACCGGCAAGCGGCCCAGCGTCTAGTGGAAACAACCGGACAAATGGGTGTGCCGCAGACGGAAATTAACGGCCAATGGATTCTTGGATACGATCCGGATGCGGTCATGGCGCTGCTTAAATAAAGAGTAAACAGGGTGCCCTATAAGAAATCATTTTCGGGCGCCCTTCTTTTGTCCCGGAAATGGCTTGAAGGATGGCAAGGGATGGCCGCAGGCAGAAAACAGGCTATGGAGGTGATTCTTCGTGGAATATGGAAAAGACTTAAAGAACCGTTTAAAACGCATTGAAGGACAGGTGCGCGGCATTATGAAGATGATGGAGGAAGGAGAAGACTGTACGGCTGTTGTCACGCAGCTGAGCGCCATTCAGGGAGCTGTCGGACGTACGGCCGGCCTGATTGTCAGCAGAAATTTAGAGCAATGTATCCGGACGAATATTCAGGAAGGGGAACCGACAGATGACCTGGTGAAAGAAGCGGTCAACCTCCTTGTAAAGAGCCGGTAATTTTTTGAGTGAAATTATACCCCATGGCGTAATAGGAGGGAAAATATGACGATTGCTTTTTATCTTATCTTGACAGCAGTTGCGGTGATGGCATTAAAAAATATGATGCCGGCAGCGGGCGTGCGCCAGGTTACAGCGGCAGAATTGAAAAAGGACACGGGGAAGAAGGAAAAACAATGGATTGATGTCCGCACACCGGGAGAGTTTAAAGCCGGTCATATTGCCGGCTTTAAAAATATTCCGCTTCATCAGCTGTCTGCCCGCTTGAAGGAACTTGATCCCCAGCAAGAAGTCGTTGTGATGTGCCAGAGCGGCATGCGCAGCCAAAAGGCTGCCCGGTTATTAAAGAAGAAAGGCTTTAAGTATATTGCCAACGTAGCCGGCGGCATCGGCGCGTGGAAATAAAAAATAGGAAAGGGGAGAAGAACGAATGGATTGGTCTATTGGCTGGATTGCTGTTATTTTTTTCATTGGATTTATTGGCTCTTTTCTATCCGGGATGGTTGGCATCGGCGGCTCTATTATTAAATACCCGATGCTCTTGTATATTCCGCCCATGCTGGGATTTGCGGCCTTCAGTGCCCACGAGGTTGCCGGCATCAGCGCGGTCCAAGTCTTTTTTGCAACAATTGCCGGGGTATGGGCATACCGGAAAAGCGAATATTTAAATAAGACGTTGATTATTTACATGGGGGCTGCCATTCTTGTCGGGAGTTTTATTGGAGGGTTTGGCTCGCAGCAGATGGATGAATCCACTGTCAATGTGATTTATGGAGTGCTTGCTGCACTTGCTGCGGTCATGATGTTTATTCCTAAGAAAAATTTGGACGATCGGCCAATGGAGGAAGTGAAATTTAGTAAATGGCTTGCTGCCTTCTTTGCTTTCGTTGTTGGCATCGGCGCCGGGATTGTCGGAGCTGCCGGAGCATTTTTGCTTGTGCCGATTATGCTCGTTATCTTAAAAATTCCAACGAGAATGACGATTGCCAGCTCGCTCGCTATTACCTTTATTTCCTCGATCGGTTCGACGGCCGGCAAACTTATGACCGGACAAGTGCTGTTCATGCCGGCTGTTATTATGATAGTGGCCAGCCTTCTTGCTTCGCCGCTCGGCGCCAAAGCAGGCCAAAAAATGAACACGAAAATATTGCAGTGGCTGCTTGCTGTCTTAATTGCGGCTACAGCCATTAAAATTTGGGTGGATATTTTAGTATAAAGCAAGCCCTCTCTAATGAATAGAAAGATTTAGGCTGCCGGCAAATTCGATAAAAATCGAGTTTGCCGGCAGCTTTTTTATTTTGCTGGCGGACGGGCTCGGCTGGTTTCCCTTCCGGCCGCTTCAATCAACAGCCGTGCAATTATCCTCCCTAAAGCCGATGAGACCAGCCTTGATCGTTCTATCAGTTTCTCTGCTATGAACTTAAGGAAGATGGCCAGAAGGACTTAGAGAGAAACAGGAACATATGTGCGTTTATTAATAGCCAGCCAGGTTTCATTTATGATAAAATGGGGATTATGATTACTAACAATAGAAAACGGCACAAGCTTTAATAGAAAGCATGTTGATAGAACAGAATAAGCACATTTGCCAGGAGGCAGGGGGTTGAATGGTGAAGAACCAATTTGAAATCGTGTCTAAATACAGCCCGCAAGGCGACCAGCCAAAAGCGATTGCTGAGCTTGTTTCGGGCATAAAGGAAGGAAAGAAGCATCAAACGCTGCTCGGAGCGACAGGGACCGGGAAAACTTTCACGATCTCTAACGTGATTAAAGAAGTAAACAAGCCGACGCTTGTCATTGCCCATAATAAGACGCTTGCCGGCCAGCTGTACAGTGAATTTAAAGAGTTTTTTCCGAATAACGCTGTTGAGTATTTTGTCAGCTACTATGATTATTATCAGCCGGAGGCTTATGTGCCGCAGACGGATACGTTCATTGAAAAAGACGCAAGCATCAACGATGAGATTGACAAGCTGCGCCACTCGGCTACTTCTTCTTTGTTTGAGCGCAATGATGTCATCATTATCGCCAGTGTATCGTGTATTTACGGTTTGGGTTCACCAGAGGAATATCGTGACCTCGTGATTTCCTTGCGAGCCGGGATGGAGATTGAACGGAATCAATTGCTGCGCAAGCTCGTAGACGTCCAATACGAGCGCAATGATATTGATTTTAAGCGGGGGACTTTTCGCGTGCGCGGAGATGTAGTGGAAATCTTTCCTGCCTCCCGTGACGAGCACTGTATTCGGGTGGAGTTTTTCGGAGATGAGATTGACCGGATCCGCGAAGTCGATGCGCTGACTGGGGAAATTATTGGCGACCGTGAACATGTCGCCATTTTTCCAGCTTCCCACTTCGTGACAAGAGAAGAAAAAATGAGAATTGCGATTGGCAACATTGAACAAGAGTTGGAAGAACAGCTCGCTGTTTTGCGTGCGGAAAATAAATTGCTTGAGGCCCAGCGGCTTGAGCAGCGGACGCGTTATGATTTAGAGATGATGAGAGAAATGGGATTTTGCTCAGGCATTGAGAATTACTCGCGCCATTTAACCTTGCGCCCGCCTGGTTCCACACCGTATACACTGCTTGATTACTTTCCGGATGATTTTCTTATTGTAGTGGATGAATCACACGTGACGCTTCCGCAAATCCGGGGAATGTTTAACGGTGACCAGGCGCGCAAACAAGTGCTTGTCGATCATGGCTTCCGTCTTCCGTCAGCCAAGGATAACCGGCCGCTGAAGTTTGAAGAATTTGAAGAGCATGTGCGTCAAATTGTTTATGTATCCGCCACGCCAGGCCCATATGAGATCGAACATACTCCGCAAATGACCGAACAAATCATCCGGCCGACTGGCCTGCTTGATCCAACGGTCGACGTTCGCCCGATTGAAGGCCAGATTGATGACCTGATAAGTGAAATTAACGAGCGGACGGCTCGGAATGAACGCGTGCTTGTAACTACGTTAACGAAGAAAATGTCTGAAGACCTAACAGATTATTTAAAGGAAATCGGTGTGAAAGTACAATATCTCCATTCTGAAATCAAGACGCTGGAACGAATAGAAATTATCCGGGATTTGCGGCTTGGCAAATTTGATGTGCTGGTAGGCATCAACTTGTTGAGAGAGGGGCTTGATATTCCTGAAGTTTCACTTGTGACGATATTGGATGCTGATAAGGAAGGGTTTCTCCGTTCGGAGCGTTCACTGATTCAGACGATGGGACGGGCTGCCCGCAATGCCGGCGGTCATGTGATTATGTATGCCGACAAAATCACCGATTCTATGGCCAAGGCGATAGAAGAGACGAAGCGGCGCCGTGAGATTCAACAGGCGTACAATGAAAAACATGGCGTTACGCCAAAAACAATTCAAAAAGACATTCGGGATGTGATCCGGGCCACGCATGCAGCGGAAGAAGCAGAAAGCTATGAAACGGCCGCTTCCAAGAAGAAATTAGCTCCGCAAGAGCGGAATCGCCTGATTGCCAGCTTAGAAAATGAAATGAAGGCGGCAGCCAAAGCGCTTGACTTTGAATTGGCCGCCCAGCTGCGTGATGCATTGTTAGAGTTGAAATCGGAAGGATGACTTGGATATGGGAATAGATAAAATTACAGTAAAAGGAGCCAGGGCGCATAATTTAAAAAACATTGATATCACCATCCCCCGTGATAAGCTCGTTGTATTGACGGGCTTATCAGGCTCGGGAAAATCATCGCTGGCGTTTGATACGATTTATGCGGAAGGGCAGCGCCGGTATGTTGAATCTTTATCCGCTTATGCCCGCCAGTTTCTCGGCCAAATGGATAAGCCGGATGTTGATGCGATTGAAGGGCTGTCTCCGGCCATTTCTATTGATCAGAAGACAACGAGCCGGAACCCGCGCTCAACGGTCGGAACAGTGACCGAAATTTATGATTATGTGCGTTTGTTGTTTGCCCGTGTCGGCCGGCCGACTTGCCCGGTTCACGGCATTGAAATTACATCGCAGACGATCGAGCAAATGGTTGACCGCATCATGCAATATGAAGACCGGACGAAGCTGCAAGTGCTTGCGCCGATTGTTTCCGGCCGGAAAGGCACGCATGCCAAAGTGTTTGAAGATATCAAGCGCCAAGGCTATGTCCGCGTGCGTGTCAACGGAGAAATGCGGGAAGTTGAGGAAGAGATTGAGCTTGAGAAAAATAAAAAGCATTCCATTGAGGTCGTGATTGACCGTGTTGTAGTAAAAGACGGCATTGAAGCCCGGCTCGCTGATTCCCTGGAAACGGCATTGAAGCTCGGGGAGGGCAATGTCATTATCGATGTTATCGGCCGCGAGGAATTGCTGTTTTCAGAGCATCATGCCTGCCCGCATTGCGGTTTTTCCATAGGGGAACTTGAGCCGCGCATGTTTTCTTTCAATAGTCCGTATGGAGCCTGTCCGACATGTGACGGTCTCGGATCGAAGCTGAAAGTAGATGTGGACTTAGTTATTCCTAACCCGGAGTTAAGCTTGAAGGAGCATGCGATTGCCCCATGGGAGCCGACAAGCTCACAATATTATCCGCAGCTGCTAGAAGCGGTTTGCCATCATTACGGCATTCCGATGGATGTGCCTGTCAAGGAGCTGGATAAAGCGCAGCTTGATAAAGTTTTAAACGGATCAGGACGGGAACGGGTTCATTTCCGCTATGAAAACGACTTTGGCCAAATCCGGGAAAATGACATTATGTTCGAAGGTGTCCTTAACAATATTGAGCGCCGGTATAAAGAAACAAGCTCGGATTATATCCGGGAGCAAATGGAAAAGTATATGGGACAGCAAAAGTGTCCGACCTGTAAAGGATACCGTCTCAAAAAAGAAAGCTTGGCCGTGAAAATCAATGGCCTGCATATTAGCGAGGTCACTGATTTTTCGATCGAAGAAGCAGAGCAATTTTTCGAGCGCCTGTCATTAACAGAAAAAGAAATGCAGATCGCCCAGTTAATTTTACGTGAGATCCGCGAGCGGCTTGGCTTTTTAGTCGATGTAGGCCTGGATTATTTAACGCTTAGCCGTTCAGCTGGTACGCTGTCGGGAGGAGAAGCCCAGCGGATCCGCCTGGCTACCCAAATCGGCTCACGATTGACCGGTGTTCTCTATATTCTCGATGAGCCGTCTATCGGGCTTCATCAGCGTGATAACGACCGTTTAATCAGCACCATGCAAAATATGCGAGATATCGGCAATACACTGATTGTGGTCGAGCACGATGAAGATACGATGATGGCCGCTGATTATTTAATTGATGTGGGACCTGGGGCCGGCGTGCATGGCGGTGAAATTGTGGCAGCCGGTACGCCGGAAGAGGTCATGAACGATCCGGCTTCGCTGACCGGCCAGTATTTGTCAGGGAAAAAGTTTATCCCGCTGCCAGCCGATCGCCGCGCACCGGATGGCCGCTGGGTGGAAGTAACAGGCGCAAAAGAGAACAATCTGAAAAATGTAAAAGCTAAATTCCCGCTTGGTACATTTATTGCTGTGACCGGGGTGTCCGGTTCGGGAAAAAGTACGTTAATTAACGACATTCTTTATAAAACTCTTGCGCAAAAGCTGCAGCGCTCCAAGCAAAAGCCGGGCAAGCACGGCACGATCAAAGGGATCGAGCATCTTGATAAAGTGATTGACATTGATCAGTCGCCGATCGGGCGGACGCCTCGTTCTAATCCGGCTACTTACACCGGTGTTTTTGATGATATTCGCGAAGTATTTGCCTCGACCAATGAAGCGAAAGTCCGCGGCTACAAAAAAGGGCGATTCAGCTTCAATGTGAAGGGCGGCCGCTGTGAAGCATGCCGCGGAGACGGGATTATCAAAATCGAAATGCACTTTTTGCCGGACGTGTATGTGCCATGTGAAGTATGCCATGGCAAGCGCTACAACCGCGAGACGCTGGAAGTGAAATATAAGGGCAAAAATATTGCAGATGTTCTTGCTATGACAGTAGAGGATGCCCTGGAGTTTTTTGAAAATATTCCTAAAATTAAACGTAAGCTACAGACGATTGCAGATGTCGGCCTTGGTTATATCAAGCTGGGACAGCCGGCGACGACACTGTCTGGAGGAGAAGCACAGCGCGTGAAGCTTGCTTCGGAACTGCACCGCCGCTCGACCGGCCGTTCGTTTTACATCTTGGACGAGCCGACGACCGGCCTGCATGTGGATGATATCGCCCGCCTGCTCACTGTGCTGCAGCGGCTGGTGGAAAACGGCGACACCGTTCTTGTGATTGAGCACAACCTTGATGTGATCAAGACGGCAGATTACATCGTCGACCTTGGCCCTGAAGGCGGCGATAAAGGAGGAACCATTGTAGCTTCCGGCACGCCTGAAGAAGTGGCGGCAGCAGAAGGGTCCTACACTGGTCATTATTTAAATAGAGTATTAGCCCGCGAGCGCCAGAGAGTGGAGCACATAGAAAGCTAAGATGCAGCGGTTGGCAGATGCTTGCAAAAATAGTGAAACTTTTTCTTTTGATCTTCGTAAGAATGAACAGAAAGCCAATTCTTAAATGAATGGAGTGCCTGAGATGAACGAAGAGAAAAAACGAATTTTAGAAATGGTGGAATCAGGTTTAATTTCAGCAAGTGAAGGCTTAACTTTGCTGGAGGCTCTGGATAAAGAACCTTCGAAGCAAGCATACAAAGAGCGGCGGGACAGCTTCTTCGATGAGCTGATCGGTCTTGGCCAAAAGCTGAGCGGCACCGCAGAAAAGAAAAGCGAGCCATCCGGCGCTTCCGCTAACCAGCCAAAGGATAAGCTCTTTCAGTTTGTCCAGTCGGCTGTCCAGAAGCTCAAGGATTTTGAACTTCCGCTCGGAAAAACAGCCGAATTCTCGCATACGTTTCAAGAAACAGACTTTACTCCGAAGCGCATTAAGGCAGAAGTGGCGAGCGGCAGCTTTACGATTAAGCCTTGGACGGAAAGCGGCGTAAAGGCAGAGTGCCACGTTAAAATCTACGGGGCTGACAACGAAGATGAAGCAAGAGAATCGTTCATCAAGAACAGTGTTTTTTATGCGCGTGAAGACAAGCTCTCCTTCTCGGTCGGCTTAAAGCTAATGAAAGTGGACACAGTTTTGTATGTGCCGGAAACTGCTGTCCATGATATTTCTGTCAAGCTGTTTAACGGCTCCTTCGCCATGCGCGACATGGAAGTGCAAGAGCTGGAAGTAAAAACAGCTAACGGCAAAATTGAAGTGAAAAAATCGAAGGTGGGCGACTTTGAAGGAGAAACGGGCAATGGCCAAATCTTCTTCGTTGATTGTGAAGGCAAAAAAGTGGAAGCCAGCTCGTTTAACGGAGCTGTTCATGTTATCGGCTCGGTTGGCTACACGGATATTAAATCCTTTAACGGCAACGTTCTTTGTGATTTAAAGTCCGATGCCGCCCACACGGTTAAAGCCCAAGCGGTAACCGGAAACATTGAAGTGTATGTGCCGGATCATATGGCGATGAAGGGGATGCTGCGCACCAATCTTGGCTCCCTGTTGCTTCCTGAATCTGGAATGAAAAAAATAATGGAAAAAGAGGAAATGGTTCAGAAGCTTGTCCGTTTTGAGAGCGAAAAAGAAGCGACTGGCCAAGTAGTCATCGACGCAGAAACAAAAACGGGAACAGTTTCCGTAAAAACAACGTTATTTCATGAAGCATCGAATGATGGAGAGAATGAACCGCCCTCTATTCCCGAAGGTAAGTGATAAAGATGAATTGGATCATAGGTATTTTAGTTAATGCAGTCTTGTTTATTGCCATTTCCGGCTATTTTACAGGCCTGCACGTAGATAGCTTTTTATCGGCGGTTATTGCTAGTGTTGTTTTGTCCATCTTAAACATGATTGTCAGACCGCTGCTTGTTCTTTTTACTTTGCCGATTACTTTTTTGACGCTTGGTCTTTTCCTGTTTGTCATTAACGCTGCTACATTGCTTTTGACAGACAGCATCATGGGCTCTGCATTTGACATTTCCGGCTTTGGCATGGCGCTTCTTATCGCCGTCATTATGGCAATTGTCAACCTGGCTCTGCAGATGACCATCCTTAAAAAAAATGACTGATTGCTCCTGTTGAGCGAAAAGCAAAAGCCAGCCTTCTCCGCCATTATCTGTCGAGCAGCAACGACAGAAAAGCGGAGAAGGCTGGTTTTATTTTATGAGGAAACACAGTTTTTTGCCGCCTCGGCATTTTCTCTATCGGCTGTTGCACGCAAAAAGCTGGTCAATAAAACTAGCAGCCATTAGCCTTTTCATCCGTATCCCTCCCTGTTTCTTTTTACTTTTATCCAGGTTGTGAAGGGATGGCAAAGGCTCCTTTCATGACATGGAAATGAAAATTTATCATTCTTCATTTTAATTGAACCTAGTAAAAGTGTTACAATGGTATCAGAATGCCATCATGAGGAGGAAGAAACAGTGGCTAAAGTGCGTACATCTGATTTGCTGGAAAATCTCGATTTGGAACTCATCAGCGGTGAAGACGGCATTCATCGTCCGATTATAACAAGTGACCTTTCCCGGCCAGGCCTTGAGCTTGCTGGCTTTTTTGATTATTACCCGAAAGAAAGGATACAGCTGCTCGGAATGACGGAGCTGACTTTCTTTCAGAAGCTTCATTCAAACGAGAAGCTGCCGCGAATGGAAAGACTATGTGATGACAGAACACCTGCTATTATTATTTCACGCGAATTGGAAGTACCGGAGGAATTAATTGAAGCATCAGAACGGCATGCAGTGCCCGTGATGAGATCAAAGCTGACAACAACGAGACTTTCAAGTAAGTTGACGAATTATTTGGAAAAGATGCTGGCTCCAACAACCGCCGTTCACGGTGTGCTTGTTGATATTTACGGTGTAGGTGTACTGATTACCGGCCAAAGCGGAGTAGGTAAAAGCGAAGCAGCTCTTGATCTTGTAAAACGAGGGCATCGCCTTGTAGCTGATGATTGTGTGGAGATTCGCCAGGAAGACAATGATACTCTTGTCGGCAGTGCACCGGAGCTGATTGAGCATCTGCTGGAAATTCGCGGGCTGGGCATCATTAATATTATGACGCTGTTTGGCGCTGGCGCCATCAGAGGCAACAAACGAATTACTCTCAATGTTCATCTTGAACTTTGGAATTCGAAAAAACAATATGACCGGCTAGGAATTGAAGAAGATAAGCTGAAGATTATTGATACAGAAATTACGAAAATCACCCTTCCTGTGCGTCCAGGAAGAAACATTGCCGTCATTATTGAAGTAGCAGCGATGAACTTCCGCTTGAAACGCCTCGGAATCAACACAGCGAAAGACTTCACAGATAAGTTAGCGAATGTCATCAGCGAGCGCGATACAGATTTTATGTAATAACAGTTGATGGGCAGAAAGGGGAAAAAGAATGGAAGGTTATCCGCTTAATCCGATTGCTATTGCGATTGGGCCATTTGAGGTTCACTGGTATGGCTTAATCATTGGCTTCGGCATTGCACTTGGCTTTTATTTAGCTGCTAAAGAAGGCGACCGTCTCGGCTTGCCTAAAGATACATTTGCCGACTTGCTCATTTGGGCGATTCCGCTCGCCATTATTTCGGCGCGCATTTATTATGTTTTATTCCAATGGGAATATTACTCTCAGCATCCTGGAGACATTATTAAAATTTGGAATGGCGGAATTGCCATTCATGGCGCATTGATCGGCGCGGTTGCGACAGCTGTGGTTTTCTCAAAAACCAAAAATATTTCCTTTTGGAAATTGGCTGACATAGCCGCTCCAAGCATCATTTTGGGGCAGGCCATTGGCCGATGGGGAAACTTTATGAACCAGGAGGCGCATGGCGGGGAAGTGACCCGCTCCTTCCTGGAGAATTTGCATTTGCCGGAGTTTATCATTAATCAAATGTATATTGACGGACAATATTATCATCCAACGTTTTTATATGAATCCATTTGGAATTTTGCTGGTTTCCTCTTGCTGTTAGGCTTGCGCAAAGTGAACTTAAAACGGGGAGAACTGTTTTTAATTTATGTGATGTGGTACTCCATCGGGCGCTTCTTTATTGAAGGGCTGCGGACAGACAGCTTAATGCTGACAGATTCGCTGCGGATCGCCCAAGTGATTTCGCTCGTTCTTTTGGCAGCGGCTGCTATTCTCCTGTTCATCCGCCGCAGCCGGAAAAGCAACCAGCTGCCTTATAACAGCTTAGCGAATGAATAAATGGGGAGGGTAACATGGGGAAAACACTAAAAAACGGTTTTATTTCAGGGGTAAAAACAACTTGGCTGCTTGGAAAAATTATTTTTCCTGTCACCCTCATCGTGACGCTGCTGCAATATACGCCGATATTGCCTTGGCTGATGAAGGCGATCAGTCCGGTTATGGGATTGTTTGGTTTATCAGGGGATGCCTCCATTCCGCTGGTGCTTGGCAACTTTTTAAATTTATACGCGGCAATCGGCGCTATTTTATCGTTAGATTTAACCGTGAAAGAAGTATTTATATTAGCTGTTATGCTGTCATTTTCGCATAATTTGTTTATCGAATCTGGTGTTGCTGCCCGTGTTGGCGTGAAGCTGTCTGTTGTCCTGGCAGTCAGATTGGGGCTTGCTGCTGTATCAGCGATTGTGATCAACCTTATTTGGCATGGCGGAGGCGGCACCGCGCAATACGGGATGGCTCCGCCGCTGCAAGCCGATCCGGATGGCTGGGGACAAATTTTGATGATTGGTCTTGAAAAAGCGGGTTATGGCATTTTCCAGCTGGCGGTCATTGTCATGCCATTAATGTTGATGATTCAAGTCTTAAAAGACTTAAAATGGCTGGATATCTTTTCCCGCTGGATGGCTCCGGTTACTCGCTTGCTGGGAATGAAAGAAAACACATCGATGACATTGGCATCCGGCTTGCTTTTCGGCCTCGCGCTCGGTTCAGCAGTTATGATTCAAGCGGTAAAAGAGGATGGCGTCAGCAGCCGGGATGTGACGCTGGCGATGATTTTTCTGGTAGCATGCCATGCCGTCGTGGAGGATACCGTTATTTTTATTCCGCTCGGTATTACCGGATGGCCTCTGCTTGCTCTGTTTTTAATCCGGCTGATGACAGCCATTGTGCTGACGCTTGCGGTGTCAGCACTTTGGAAGCCGGCTGAACTGGTCCAAAGAAAGGAAGCAAAACTCTCATGACAAAAATAACAACATTGCTGTTTGATTTAGATGGAACGTTAATTAATACAAATGAATTGATTATTTCTTCATTTTTACACACGTTAAATCACTATTTTCCAGATCAATATAAGCGTGAAGACGTCTACCCTTTTATGGGGCCGACTCTCGCAGAAACATTTTCGGGGATCGATCCGGAGCGCGCAGAAGAAATGATCGCCCGCTATCGCAAATTCAACCTTGAAAACCATGACCTGCTCGTTACGGAGTTTGAGGGCGTATATGAGACGATCCGCACATTAAAAGAAAATCAATTTAAGCTTGCTATTGTATCAACAAAGCTTAGAGATACGGTCATAAAAGGGCTTAAATTGACTCACTTGTATCCGTTTTTTGATACGATCGTCGCTTTGGATGATGTGACTGAGCCCAAGCCGCATCCTGAACCGCTGCTGAAGGCCTTGCGAGAGGTTGGCTCTAAGCCGGAGGAAGCGATGATGATCGGCGATAACTTTCATGATATTGAAGGCGGAAAAAATGCCGGCACTCTAACAGCCGGGGTAGCCTGGTCTGTTAAAGGAAAAGACTTTTTGCAGTCCTTCCAGCCGGATTATATGCTCGATACGATGCCTGAACTTCTCGATATTTTAAGGATTGGAGTTCCGGAGAAGTGAGAAGGACGAAGCGGTATAAAACGGAGGGAGCCAACTCGCTCTGGAATATTTATCAAACCGTTTCTTTTTGGAAAACATTTAAAAACACAGTGATCATTGAGATTGGCCGGTTTACGCCTTTTATGAGGCTGAAAAACAGTTTATACCGGACTTTTCTCGGCATGAAAATCGGTGATCAAACAGCGCTCGCCTATAAAGTGGTGCCGGATATTATGTTTCCGGAGCTGATTTCGATCGGCCGCAACACGATTATTGGCTATAATACAGTCATTCTGGCTCATGAATATTTGATTGAAGAATATCGCCTCGGGGAAGTGATCATCGGCGATCATGTAATGATTGGTGCCAACAGTACGGTGCTGCCGGGTGTGACGATTGGAGACGGAGCCGTTATTTCTGCTGCCACTCTTGTGCATCGCGATGTGCCTCCCGGTGCCTTTGCCGGCGGAAATCCTATGCAGATTAAAGAAAAGCCTCAGCCGGAGCTGTCGAACAAGTCTCTAAAGTAGAAGCAGGCGGGGAAAAAAGGACCGGCCCAACAAGTCATTCTTTATGGCTTGTTGGGCCGGTCCTGGCTTTTTTATGCATAAGGATAAGGGAGAGAAATTAGCTGAAAATAATAAAACATTATAGCAGGAAAAAGGTATAAACGAAAAAAATTCATTGTAAGCGCTCTTAAAATAAAAAAAGGGTTGTTAATTGATTTTTTAGAATATAGAATATTAATTAAATTATTCGGAAAATTAAAAGAGGGGGAATTAGAGTGCTTACATTTTTTGCTGCTTTGTTTTTACTGATCGTAGGCTACTTGGTTTATTCTAAATTTGTTGAGCGGGTTTTCGTCATTGATGACAGCCAGAAAACACCGGCTTATACACAAGCGGATGGCATGGATTATGTGCCGATGAGCTGGTGGAAGGGATCGCTGATTCAGCTGCTTAATATTGCTGGTCTTGGACCGATTTTTGGAGCAGTATCCGGTGCCCTCTACGGCCCAGTCGCATTTATATGGATTGTTGTCGGCTGTATTTTCGCCGGAGCAGTTCATGATTACTTTTCGGGCATGCTTTCACTTCGGCACGGAGGAGCTCAATACCCGACTCTTGTGGGGCGTTATCTGGGCAAAGGGATGAAAGCGGCGATCAATGTGGTGTCTATTATTTTAATGATTTTGGTAGCGGCTGCGTTTACAGCCGGACCTGCCCAGTTGATTGCGCAAATTACCCCTTTGAGCTTTATGGCCGCTCTTGTTGCTGTGTTTGCCTATTTTTTGCTGGCAGCGGTTTTGCCGGTGAATAAAGTGATCGGAAAGATTTATCCGGTTTTTGGCGCGATTTTAATTTTTATGGCAATCGCGATTGCGGCTGCTTTGCTGTTCGGGAGTAAGCCGATACCGAATTTAACTTTCGAAAACCTGCATCCCGGGGAGCTGCCGATCTGGCCGCTCTTAATGGTCACCATTTCCTGCGGAGCTATTTCGGGATTTCATTCCACGCAAAGTCCAATTGTTGCCCGCACAATGAAGAAAGAATCAGAAGGACGAAAGATTTTCTACGGGGCGATGATTGCTGAAGGAGTGATTGCTTTAATTTGGGCAGCAGCCGGCATGACCTTCTTTGGAGGAACAGGAGGATTGCAGGCGGCACTCGCATCTGGAGGACCAGCTGGTGTAGTCAATGAAATTTCTACCTCGCTGCTTGGCACGCTCGGAGGAATCTTAGCGATACTGGGCGTTATCATTTTGCCGATTACGACCGGGGATACGGCACTTCGCTCTTCAAGAATGATGCTGACTGAAATGGCTTCTAAGTGGGTGGATGCTGAAAAGAAAAATGTTGTGTTGATTTTTACGGTTATCGTGGCCACTCCGATGTTCTTCCTTTCAACGATTGATTACACCTTTTTATGGAGATACGTGGGCTGGACGAATCAAGTGGTAGCGGCGGTCATGCTGTGGACAGCAGTGTCTTATTTGCTCAAAGAAGGCAAGGCGCATTGGATTGCAGGGGTTCCGGCTATGTTTATGACAGCCGTTGTATGCACATATATCTTTTATGCGCCAGAAGGATTTGCCATGGATTATCAAGTTTCTCTTCTGATCGGCGCTGTTTTAACGGTCTTGGTTGGAGCAATCTATGTCTGGCAAATAGTTAGGCATAAGCAATTAAAGTTAAAAGAACTGACTGTGCACTCGGCTTAAAAAACTGCGGGCTGTCCATTTTTAGTGGCGCCCGCAGTTTTTTGCGATTAAGGCTTGTTCAAGCGTATAGGTTCTGCCAATCTATGTATATAGCTATTTTTTGGGAGGCCGATTATGGGCGGAAGAACAAAATATAAACTGACACTGCGTGCACTTATTGTGCTGCTCGTTGTTCTGGTAGTCATATCATCGCTCGGTGTGACAAACATGCTGATTGCCAGTGAAGTAACCAAGTCGACAAGAGAAACGCTGGAGGAAAAAGCTGCAATGACATCGCGGCTTGTTGCTGAATCAGAGGTGGTCCGCAACAGCTTATCAGGAGAAAGGCCGGAAACAGACATTCAGCCGTTTGCAGAGAAAGTGCGCCGGCAGTCAAAGACAGATTATATTACAGTCTTTGATATGAACGGGATCCGTAAATCCCATCCTGCTCCTGCGTTGATCGGCAAGCCATTTCAAGGCGGGGATGAAGGCGGGGTGCTAGCGGGAAAAGAGTATATGTCTACTGCAGAAGGCTCTCTAGGGCGATCGATTCGTTATTTTACCCCTATCTATAATGAAGAAGGCCGTCAAGTGGGGGCGGTAGCAGCAGGGATCACGCTAGAGAAAGTAGAAACCGCGGTCACAGAAAGCCGGCATATTATTTATGCCGGGCTTGCTGCCGGGCTGTTCATTGGCTTATCGGGCGCTTTCTACCTAGGCCGCAGAGTGCGCGAAGTGATGTTTGGTTTAGAGCCCCATGAAATTGCCCGTTTGCTTGAAGAACGAAATGTCATGATCGAATCTGCGCATGAAGGAACGATTGCGATAGATAGAAAAGGCAAGGTGACATTAATGAATAAAGCCGCTCGCCGGTTGCTTGAGCAAACAAGGGCATTCGGGTCATTGCCGGACAAGGAGGCAGATTCCATTATTTCTTCCTTTGGGCTGATGGCCGTATTAGAAACAGGTGAGGCGATTATGGATAAAGAGGTGGATATCAACGGCTCTGTTTTTTATATGAATGCTTCCCCCTTGCTCGTAGAAGGAAAGAGGATTGGCGCCATTGCCAGGTTCAGGGATCAAACGGAGCTGAAGAAGCTGGCCGAGCGTTTGAGCGGAACGGAAATGTATGCCGAGGCCCTTAGAGCGCAAACGCACGAATTCATGAATCGGCTGCACGTCATTTTAGGCATGGCACAAATGAAAAATTATGCTGCTTTGCCCGCTTATATTGAGCAAATCAATATTCATTATCAAGATAGTGTCGGTTACTTGGCGCGCCGCATGAAAGATCCGGTGATTGCTGGCTTTTTATTGGCTAAAATGAGCTATTCTATTGAAAAAGGAAAAGAGCTGCGCTTATCAGAGGATTCTTATTTGCCTGCTGTAGATAGCCGGCTGACGCATGAATTGATTACGATTTTAGGAAACTTAATTGATAACGCACTGGAGGCTACCCCCGTTAGCGGCCGGCCGGTTACTGTATTAATTGAATCAGAAGAAGATCATTTAATAATTGAAGTAAAAGACCACGGAAAAGGAATGGCCGATCCGGACCGCATCTTTGAAAAAGGGGTTTCCGATAAAGGGAGCCACCGCGGCTTTGGGATGCATCTCGTTCGTAAAAGTGTGGAACGGCTGAACGGAGAGATTCAAGTATCCTCACAAGAAGGAAAAGGGACGATCATAGAGGTGATAATTCCTCTGGAGAAAAAGGAGAGAACCAAATGATTACGGTATTAATTGTTGAAGACGATCCGATGGTAGCGGAACTGAACAAGCAATATGTAGAGGCATTGCCGGGTTTTCAGATAATCTCTGCTGCGGCTTTGCCGGAGGAAGCGCTGCAAAAAGTGCAACAATTAAAACCGGACCTGCTGCTGCTCGATATTTATATGCCTGGAATGACTGGTCTGGAATTGCTTAAGCAATTGCGCACAACCGGTTCAGAAACAGATGTCATTGTTATTAGTGCAGCGAATGATACGGCAAGCATTCAACAGGCGCTGCAATACGGCGCGGTAGATTATTTAATTAAGCCATTTAATTGGGAACGATTTCAACAAGCGATGTTAGCTTATCGGGAGCGCAAACAATTTTTGCTTTCTTCCCACGCAGTAAAGCAGGGGGACATTGACCGGATGCTTCATCAGCATACAAGGGCCGTATCGCCCTCTGACTTGCCGAAGGGGCTGACTAAAGAAACATTGAAGATGATTTGGAACGCTATACAGGAAGAGGGGGAAGCTGATTTTTCAGCAGAGGATATTGCCTTTAGCTCGGGAGTTTCCCGTGTATCTGTTCGTAAATACTTATCATTTTTAGATAGCGCGCATATTTTAACTGCAAGCGTTTCCTACGGTTCCGTTGGACGCCCGCAAACCCGGTATCGGCTGAATGGAGAAAATCATGAGCAGATACATTGTTTTATTTAAAGAAAGCGTTTGCTTTTTTTACTTTCAAAATACTTTTTTTACTTACTTAACTACAATTAACCGATTCATTGAATTATCTTTATTAAAAAACAATTTAGATAATTAAGAGGGGGATTGTATGCAGCGATCAGGAGTAAGTGTTTGGAATGAATGTTGGAAGGCGCATGATAAGCTGAAGCAATTGTTGTTATTCTCAAATGGGAGATCGGCACAGCCGGCAGCTGTCAAAGCGGGGGAAGAAAAGGAGGGGAACTCGCATCCTCCCCGAAAAAACCGTTATATGCGTCCTGTCCAATGGATAGGCTTTTTGCTTGGTCCATTGCTTTTCTTTGCGATTCTATTGTTTTTCTCGCCGGCAGGCTTGAATCCAGAAGCAAAAGCGGTTCTGGCTATTACCGTATGGATAGCTGTTTGGTGGATTACGGAAGCGATTCCAATACCCGTTACTTCTTTGCTGCCTCTGATATTAATGCCGCTGACGGGCGCGCTTGATGGAGATGCGGCAGCTGCAGCGTATGGCGATCCGATTATTTTCTTATTTCTCGGCGGCTTCATGATTGCTATCGCAATGGAGAAATGGAATTTGCACCAGCGGATTGCCATGAATATTGTATCTTTCCTGGGAACAGGCTCTAAGCGTATCGTCTTGGGCTTTATGGTGGCGACCGGCTTTTTGTCTATGTGGGTGTCTAATACAGCGGCTGTCATGATGATGGTGCCGATCGGAACAGCGATTACTTATCAAGCTGCTCAAATTGTTAAACAAACCGGCGACCGGACGATTGACATTCGCGGATTTGAGAAAGCAGTTATTTTTGGCATCGGCTTTGCCGGCACGATTGGCGGTCTTGGGACGCTGATCGGCACACCGCCGAACATTATTTTGGCGGCGGCCATTAAAAATTTATATGGAGTCACCATTTCATTTGCAGATTGGCTCTTTCTTGCAGCTCCGGTTGTATTGATTCTTTTGATTTTATCCTGGCTTTATTTAGTGAATATTGCCTTCCCCATCAAATTTAAAGAGCTGCCGGGCGGTGCGGAATTAATTCGTGAAGAAAAGCAGAAGCTCGGAAAAATGAGTTCAGAAGAAAAATGGGTAATGACCGTATTTTTATTTGCTGCCTTTATGTGGATTACACGGACATTTATTTGGCAAGAATTTATCCCTGGAATTAGTGATGCGATGATTGCCATCCTTGCGGGAGTACTGCTTTTCATTCTTCCCTCCAGACAAAAGGGAGGAGCGCTGTTAGACTGGTCAGTAGCGCGTGATTTGCCTTGGGGCGTGCTGCTTTTATTTGGCGGGGGGCTGGCCATCGCTTCCGGATTTAGCGAGACTGGTCTTGCCAAGTGGATTGGAGAACAGCTGATGGTGCTGGACGGTCTGTCTATGCTTCTCGTTGTTGTATTTGTGACAACTTTCGTTTTATTTTTAACAGAAATCACATCCAATACGGCAACGGCAACTATGATTATGCCGGTATTGGCCTCGTTGGCCCTAGCGTTGAACTTGCACCCGTTCGTCTTAATGATGCCGGCGGCCATGGCTGCAAACTGTGCATTTATGCTTCCGGTTGGAACACCGCCCAATGCAATCATTTTTGCGACGGGAAAAATTAAGATCAACGAAATGGTTCGTGCCGGTTTTTGGATTAATATTATTGCGATTGTTTTCATTACAATAGCTATGTATGTGATGATGCCAATGATTTTTAATGTAGACATTACATCCTTTCCGGAAAACTTTAAATAATAAGCAGCAATCAAAAAACGTTTCGGCAGCCGGAACGTTTTTTCTTTCTCTTGACGAAAATTGTCAGAAACGTTAAACTACTTATAATTACTTCATCATGTTAGCACATTAGCGAACTAAAGTGTGTTGCGTGAAATATACGGATAATCGGGTGATAAATAATGTCGAAGCTGTTAATGTTTGAAAAGCCTGTTGGGATGCGTGACACGCTGCCCCATATATATGAAACAAAGCGGAAATTAAAAGAAGCGGCAGCGGCAGAGATGAGGAGTTGGGGCTACCGCTTTATTGAAACACCTGCCCTTGAATATTACGAGACGGTTGGAGCCGCTTCGGCTATTTTGGATCGCCAGCTGTTTAAGCTGCTTGACCAGCAAGGGAACACTCTTGTGCTGCGTCCTGATATGACAACACCGATTGCGCGTGTCGCTGCCTCGAAGCTGCTGAAGGAACGGGTGCCGCTTCGTCTTGCTTACTCCGCAAGCGTCTACCGGGCCCAGCAGCGAGAGGGCGGCAGAGCGGCTGAGTTTGAACAAATTGGCGTAGAAATGATTGGCGACCAAACGGTTAGCGCTGACGCAGAGCTCATTGCCCTGCTTGTATCGGTATTGAAAAAAACAGGGATGGAGCGTTTTCGGCTTTCTCTCGGTCATATTCGTTTTACGGATGAGCTGTTCCGGCAAATTTTAGGCACAGAAGAGCGAGCCCAATATTTGCGCCGGTTTTTATACGAAAAAAATTATGTCGGCTATCGTGAGCATGTTAAAGGGTTGGCGCTTTCCTCCATTGACCAGCAGCGGCTTCTTCGCTTTCTCGATTTATCAGGCGAGTTGAACTGCCTGGAAGGGGCGGCCGATTTAATTGAAGGCGGCGCGGGCAGCGAGGCCATTGCTGAATTGCGCAGCTTGTATGAAAGGCTGCAGGAATATGGAGTGGCAGAATATATACAATTCGATTTGCCGCTCGTCAGCCATATGAGCTATTACACGGGATTGGTGTTCGAGGTATATGTGGACGGAGCGGGAACACCGGCCGGCAACGGAGGACGCTACGATCATCTTCTGGAGAAGTTTGGCCGTCCGGCTAGCGCCACTGGCTTTGGGCTGCGTGTGGACGTATTGTTAAGCGCTCTGGAACAGCTGGAAGAGGAGGAAAAGGTGCACTGCATCTTATTCAGCAATGAGCGGCGGATCGAAGCGATTCAAGAAGCAAGAAAGCGCAGGGAAGCAGGAGAAGCGGTGCTGTTGCAGGATGTGGCTGGCTTGGAAGATGTTGACCGGTTCACAGAAACATGCAAAAGTGTTTCATTCTTCGTAGGAAAAGCAGCAAGCGGAAGGGAGTTTTGATAGCGATGTTAACAATTGCGATGCCAAAAGGACGGATTTTCGAAGAAGCCGCCGGTCTGCTTCGTAAAGCGGGCTACCAGCTGCCTCCGGATCTTGACGAATCACGCAAGCTGATTATTGAAGTGCCGGAAGAACAGCTGCGTTTCTTTCTAGCCAAGCCAATGGATGTGGCTACATATGTGGAATATGGGGTGGCAGATCTGGGGATTGCAGGAAAAGATGTCCTGCTTGAAGAAGAAAGAGATGTATATGAACTCATTGATTTGAAAATCAGCCCTTGTTATCTTGCAGTTGCCGGTTTGCCGGATACAACCGTCGATGAGGTGGCTCCCAAGGTGGCAACGAAATATCCTAATGTGGCTTCTTCCTATTTTCGGGGAAAAGGAGAACAAGTGGAGATCATTAAATTAAATGGCTCTATTGAACTGGCCCCGATGATCGGCCTTGCTGACCGGATTGTTGATATTGTTTCCACCGGCCGGACATTAAAGGAAAATGGTCTTGTTGAATATGAAACGATTGTCGATATTACTTCCCGGCTAATCGTCAATCCGGCTAGCTACCGCTTAAAGGACAAGGAAATCGGCCAGCTTGTCAGCAGGCTGGCAGAAACTATTGCAGAAAAGGCAGTGTGAAAAAAGATGAGAATCGAAACTGTCACACAGGAACTATCATTAAAACGTTCTGTGGATAGCGGAACCGAGCAGCAGCGTGCCGCGGTCCAGCAGATTATCCGGACGGTGCGCTCTGATGGAGATGCCGCCTTGCTCGCATATACGCGGCAATTTGATGGGGCGGAATTAAGTGATATGCGAGTAACGCCTGAGGAAATAGCTGAAGCCTATCAAGCGTTTCCGAAAGAGATGGCTGAGGTCATTAAAGAAGCGGCTGGCAATATTTCTTTGTTTCATCAAAAACAGCTGAGGCAAACCTGGACATATACGGATCAGAATGGCACGATGCTTGGGCAGAAAATGACGCCGCTCGACTCAGCAGGCGTATATGTGCCAGGAGGAACGGCCGCCTATCCTTCCTCTGTTCTTATGAATGTCCTGCCGGCAAAAGTCGCCGGGGTTAAACGGATTGTTATGGTATCGCCTCCCGGCTCTGATGGCCGCCTCCCTGCAGGTGTTCTTGTGGCTGCCGATATCGCGGGGGTAGAGGAAATTTATAAAGTCGGCGGTGCCCAAGCGGTGGCCGCGCTCGCTTATGGAACAGAAACCATTGAGCCTGTCGATAAAATTACCGGCCCCGGCAATATTTATGTCGCGCTCGCTAAACGGGAAGTATTTGGCGATGTCGATATTGATATGATTGCCGGCCCGAGCGAAATCGTTGTTCTTGCTGATGAAACGGCCTATCCTGCCGAAGTTGCGGCAGACTTATTATCGCAAGCGGAGCATGATCCGCGCGCCAGCAGTGTGCTTGTTACGCCTTCCCGGAAACTGGCGGAGGAAACAGCTGCTGAAGTGGAGAAACAGCTCAAAAGCCTGCCGCGAGAGGAGATTGCCCGGAAAGCCATTGAGGATTACAGCGCTATTTATGTCACAAAAGATATGCAGGAAGCCGTCAGTGTAGTAAATCAGCTAGCTCCCGAGCATTTAGAGATTATGACAGAAGGTGCGTTAAGTATCGTTGAGAATATTCGCCATGCCGGTGCTATTTTTATTGGCCGCTTCAGCTCCGAGCCGATCGGTGATTATTTTGCAGGACCTAATCACGTGCTGCCGACAAACGGGACAGCCCGTTTTTCTTCACCGCTGAATGTGGATGATTTTATGAAGAAATCAAGTTTAATTATGTACAGTGAAACAGCCTTTCGTGAAAATGCTGATAAAGTCGCTGCTTTCGCTCGGCTTGAAGGGTTGGAAGCTCACGCCCGGGCGGTCGAGGCTCGAAAAGAACAATAAACCATGTTGGAAAATTAAAAGAAGAGGGAGTGGCCCCATTGAGTAACCGAACATCAGAATTAAACCGCAACACGAATGAAACAAAAATTCAGCTTGCTTTTTCCATCGACGGTGAGGGCCAGGCAGATATTCAAACGGGCGTGCCGTTTATGGATCATATGCTTGATTTGTTTGCGAAGCATGGCCAGTTTGATCTAACTGTCAAAGCGGACGGCGATGTGGAAATAGATGACCACCATACGACAGAGGACATTGGCATTTGTTTAGGGCTTGCTTTAAAGGAAGCTCTCGGTGACAAGAAGGGGATTAAGCGCTACGGAAATGCTTTTGTTCCAATGGATGAGACGCTAGCCCAAGTAGTGGTTGACTTAAGCAACCGTCCTCATTTTGAGATGCGCGGAGAGTTTCCGGCTCAAAAGGTAGGAACGTTCGATACCGAGCTTGTCCATGAATTTCTATGGAAGCTTGCTCTTGAAGCAAGAATGAACCTCCATGTCATCATTCACTACGGCAGCAATACCCATCATATGATTGAAGCGGTCTTTAAAGCGCTTGCCCGGGCGCTTGATGAAGCGACAATTATTGATCCGCGCGTTAAGGGCGTGCCGTCAACGAAAGGAATGTTATAGAAGATGATCGGCATCGTTGATTACGGAATGGGCAACTTGTTCAGCGTCAGCAAGGCGCTTGAAAGAATAGGCGTGCCTTATATTATTAGTGAATCACCAGAAGAACTGAATGAGACGAAAGGTTTGATTTTGCCGGGCGTCGGTTCGTTTAAAGATGCGATGGCTTTATTGAAAGAGAAGAAGCTTGATGAGTTCCTGTACGCGTATGTGGACAGCGGGCGCCCGCTTTTAGGCATTTGTCTGGGCATGCAGCTGTTATTCCAGGAAAGTGAGGAAAATGGCCGGACTCAAGGACTTGGCTTATTAAGAGGACGGGTGGTTCGCATTCCTGCTGATAGCGGCGACAAAGTGAAAGTGCCGCATATGGGATGGAATCAGCTGGCGTTTCACCAGCAATCACCCGTGCTTCATCGGGTGGAGGAAGGTTTTGTCTATTTTGTCCATTCGTATTACGTTGAGGGAATAGACCGGGAAGCGTTGCTTGCCAGCACAGTTTACAGCGTGGAAATCCCGGCGGTTGTCGGGAAAAACAATGTATTCGGCATGCAGTTCCATCCTGAGAAAAGCAGCCGGGTCGGTATGCAGCTATTAACTAATTTTGCAAAAGCAATGGAGCAATCGGGGGCGATTTTATGAGTTTTACCATTTATCCAGCTATTGATATGCGCGGCGGCAAGTGCGTCCGGCTAAAGCAAGGAGATTACAGCCAGGAAACAGTATATGGCGATTCTCCGTTTGACATGGCTAAGTCCTTTGCAGAGGACGGAGCAGAATGGATTCATATGGTCGATTTAGACGGAGCAAAAGACGGAAGGCGCATCAATGACCGCTTTGTCATTGAAGCAGCGCAAAAACTTGGCGCCAAAGTGCAAATTGGCGGCGGCATCCGCAGTGAAGAGGATATTCTTCACTATTTGGATAATGGGGTTGATCGAGTGATTATTGGCAGTTTAGCTGTCTCAGAAACAGAACTTGTGAAACAGTGGCTTCGCAAGTTTGGCAGCAGAATGGCAATCGGGCTGGATGCAAAGGACGGATTTGTTGCCACCCATGGCTGGCTGGAAACCTCTTCATTGCGAGCGGTGGATCTGGGCAAAGAACTGGCGGATGCGGGAGCCGAAACCTTCATTTTCACAGATATTGCTACAGACGGAATGCTTTCTGGCCCTAATATTCAAGCGGTAGCTGAGCTTGCCCTCGCTACGGGGAAACGTGTCATCGCTTCCGGAGGCGTCAGCTCGTTAGAAGACATAAGAGAAATCAAGCGCCATGAGCAGGCCGGAGTAAGCGGAGCGATTGTCGGAAAAGCGATTTATACCGGCCAGTTCACTGTCAGAGAGGCATTAAAGGAGGCAGGAAGATGATTACAAAACGAATTGTGCCCTGTCTGGATGTGAAAGACGGCCGTGTCGTTAAGGGCATTCAGTTTGTTGAACTGCGCGATGCGGGCGATCCGGTGGAGCTGGCGAAAATATATGATGAGCAGGGGGCGGATGAACTTGTATTTCTCGATATCTCTGCTTCTCATGAAGGGCGAAAAACGATGGCAGAAGTCGTTCAGGATGTTGCTTCGCAGCTGGCTATTCCTTTTACTGTCGGCGGCGGCATTAATTCGCTTGAAGATATGAAGCGTATTTTGCGGGCCGGTGCCGATAAAGTGTCGTTAAATACAGCAGCTGTTCTTGATCCCGAACTGATCACGATTGGGGCGGATTATTTCGGAACACAATGTATCGTTCTCGCTATCGATGCGAAGCGTGACGAGGAGCTTGATTCATGGCGGGTCTACACGCACGGCGGGCGGCAAGCGACAGGCCGAGAAGTGATTAGCTGGGCCAAGGAAGCGGTGGAGCGGGGCGCAGGCGAAATTTTGCTGACAAGCATGGACAGCGACGGAGAAAAGCGCGGCTTTGATCTGGCATTGACAAAAGCGGTAAGTGAAGCCGTATCCGTTCCTGTTATTGCATCCGGCGGTGCAGGAGAAGCGAAGCATTTTTTTGAAGTATTCACAGAAGGATCAGCCGATGCTGCTCTGGCTGCTTCTATTTTTCATTATAAAGAAACAAGCGTCAGCGAAGTGAAAAACTATTTGAAGGACCGGGGAGTGAATGTGAGATGAGCATAACCATAGAAGAGATTCGATTTGATGAACAAGGGCTCGTGCCGGCTATCATTCAAGATGCTGCTACATACGAAGTGTTGACTCTTGCTTACATGAATAAGGAATCGCTGCAGCGGACGATAGACAGCGGCGAGACGTGGCTTTTTAGCCGGTCCCGCCAAGAGCTTTGGCATAAAGGCGAAACGAGCGGGAATACCCAGAAGGTTGTGAACATTAAGTACGATTGCGATCAGGACGCGCTTGTTGTACTCGTCAAGCCGCAGGGGCCGGCCTGTCATCTCGGAACAACAAGCTGTTTTGAATATTCCTTGTACGGCGAACAAACAGAGATGCTGCCTTATACCATTCTGCATAAATTAGAAGAAGTGATCGCGGACAGAGAACAGACCCGTCCGGAAGGCGCCTATACGACGTATTTATTTGAAAAAGGCGTGGATAAAATTTTGAAAAAAGTAGGGGAGGAAGCAGCGGAGGTTATTATTGCCGCCAAGAACCGTGATCAGGATGAACTGCAGTGGGAGGCCGCTGATTTGCTCTATCATCTGCTAGTTCTGCTGCGGGAACAAAAGGTAGAGCTTGCTGATGTGTTAGGTGTGCTGGCGAAACGCCACGAAGAGAAGAGAAAATAATATACGGAGCTGTCTTAAAAGTCGAGGATGAATGGACTTTAGGCAGCTCTTTTCTTAAGTTCTGGCTCATTCGAAAACCGTAACAGCTGTTCCCGGCTTTATCAGCGGGCGCGCTTGCTGGTATTTTTATTTCTTCTTTATTAACGAGCCTTTGCCATCTGTGATATACTCAATAGGTTAATTAACAATGCTCGGAGGACTTTCATGACAAAACACTCAAAGCTACGGAAGGAAAAAGGGAAGGTCGTCTCTTTTTTGCCGACAGGTGAGTATTATTATACAAAAGGGTTAAAAGCGCTGCGTAAGAGAGAACTGTCAAAGGCCAAGAAGTATTTGTCACGCGCGATGGATTTAGAGCCGATGGAACCGATGATTGCCTGTCAATTGGCCATTGTTGAAACAGAGCTCGGCAATTTCGAACAATCAAACGGCTTGCTGCATTTCGTGCTGGATGATTTAGATCCTTTGATTAGTGAGTGTCATTATTTTTTAGCAAACAATTATGCCCACTTAGGCTTATTTAAGGAAGCATTTAAGCATGCGAAAGCGTACTTAGAACAAGATGAGGCCGGCGAATTTATCGAGGATGCAGAAGAATTGCTGGACTTGATCGAGCTTGACAGTGAGGAAGATTTAGATGAACTGGATGAGCAGGACGAGTTAATTGCTCTTCAAGAAGAAGCCCGCTATTTGCTTGAGGGCGGCAGCTTTGAAAAAGCAATTGAGCGTCTGGAAGGATTAATTGCCAAGCATCCGGATTTTTGGCCCGCCCATAACAACCTGGCGCTGGCCCACTTTTATCTTGGGGAAGTAGAAATGGCTCATCAAGTGCTTGAAAGCGTGCTGGAGAAAAATCCGGGAAACTTGCATGCCTTATGCAATTTGGCCGTTTTTTTATTTTACGAAAAGCAATATAGTCTCCTGCGGCAGCTGGTGGACTTGCTGCGCAAAACATACCCCATCTTGCCGGAACAGCAATTTAAGCTTGGTGTCACCTTCGCGCTTATCGGGCAGTATGAAGAGGCCTATCGCTGGCTGAAAAAGCTTCATAAAAAAGGGTTTGACGGAGAGCCTGCTTTTTATTACTGGCTATCCCACTCCGCTTACTTTTCAGGCCGGCAGGAAGCAGCTGAAAATGCTTGGAAGCACATGTTGAAGATAAGTCCGGAGAAAGCTGGCCAGGAACCGTGGGCAAGTAAAAAAACAGAGCAATTAGGCTATGAGCATCAGCCAGCCTCCATTGTAAGAAGGATGAATAGCGAGTATGAAGAAGAGCGTCTGTTTGGCATCTTCTTGCTTTCGGTTGCAGAAGATCAGAAAAAAGTAATGAGCCATCCTGATTTTTGCGACATTGAGTCACTTGCTTTCCGGGAAAGAATCTATTTGGCGGATGTGCTTGGCATACCTGTCGATCCGCAGCTGAAAAAAGAATCACGCATCAGTCTGGCACATGAAACAGCTCTTGTTCTTTATAGAAAATTTCAGCCGATCGGTACAGAAGAGGCGGGATTGTTAATGCTCTGGTTTACGGTTTTTGGTGAATTGGCAGAAGAACAATGCCGCTTGAAGAATCAAGCGGCATTTGCGGCGGCGACTGAGTATATGTGGCGCAAGCTGCGCGGCGAAAAAGAATCGCAGACAAGCCTTGCAGAGCAATATGATCTTTCTCCTTCAACTTTGCAAAAATACATCAAACATGTGCGCGAACGATTATAGTGAGCAGAAAAATAGACGAAAAGCCCTTCATTGATTAGGATAGAAAGAGAATAAACTATACGATTTAGGGTATGTATATAGTACTGAAAGAAAAGGAGTGGCTAGCTTTGGCAGCAGAAGATAAAATTTATGATGTCATTATTATCGGTGCGGGACCGGCGGGAATGACAGCCGCTGTTTATACATCACGCGCTAATCTTTCTACATTGATGATTGAACGCGGTGTGCCGGGAGGACAAATGGCAAACACAGAAGAAGTAGAGAACTATCCGGGATATGACCATATTCTTGGTCCGGAATTATCTACAAAAATGTTTGACCATGCCAAAAAATTCGGCGCTGAATACGCCTATGGCGATATTAAAGAAATTATTGACGGCAAGGAATATAAAACAATCAAAGCGGGTGCAAAAGACTTTAAAGGGCGTTCGGTTATCATTACTACAGGAGCCGAGTGGAAAAAGCTTGGGGTGCCTGGCGAAAAAGAATTAACTGGCCGCGGCGTTTCCTATTGTGCGGTGTGTGACGGCGCTTTCTTTAAAGAAAGAGATCTGGTCGTTGTCGGCGGCGGCGACTCTGCGGTTGAAGAAGGAAGCTATTTAACGCGTTTTGCTAAAAACGTAACCATCGTTCATCGCCGTGATGAGCTTCGTGCTCAAAAGATTTTGCAGGACCGGGCATTTAAAAACGAAAAGATTGATTTTATTTGGAATCATACAGTCAAGGAAATCAATGAAAAAGACGGAAAAGTAGGCAGTGTAACACTTGTGTCGACTGAAAATGGCGAGGAACGGGAATTCCCTGCCGACGGTGTATTCATTTACGTCGGCATGCTGCCGCTTTCGAAACCATTCTTGAATTTAGGAATTACGAATGAGGCCGGTTATATCGTAACAAATGAAAAAATGGAAACAAAAATCCCGGGCATCTTTGCAGCTGGCGATGTGCGTGAAAAAACGCTTCGCCAAATTGTCACAGCAACAGGTGACGGAAGCATTGCTGCCCAGGCTGCCCAGCATTATGTTGAAGAATTAAAAGAAGAATTAGGGGTAAAAGCATAAGTTTAACAGTCTGTTAATCGGCTCGTAATGAAGCTGCAATAAAGATGTGTTACAGTAGTTCAGTAATCTGATACACCCCCTATATTTAATCATATCCCTTTTGGCGAGGTTGTTCCGATAACCGGCATTAACTTCTGCGGCTCAAGCAGCTGTTAGAGGTGCCGTTATGGAACAGCCCTTTTTTTGTGGAATAATTCCAAATGAGGGACATTTTCTAAGCGGTTCTTCATTTTCAGAAAGGAAACTGTTTCTTCTGAGAACCCGGCATTGAGATCAATAGAGTGAACATAGTATAATAATAAGAATGAAAGAAGAGACGGATTGCCTGGCTGTTCCTAAAGCCGGGCTTACCCGGAGGTGAAAAATATGCAGCGTGTAACAAACTGTTTATTGCTAAAAGATGATAAAGTTCTGCTCCTGCAAAAGCCTCGCCGCAACTGGTGGGTTGCCCCGGGCGGAAAAATGGAGCCGGGAGAATCAGTCCGGGACGCGGTGATCCGTGAATACAGGGAGGAGACGGGCATTTATTTGCGCCGTCCTGCCGTGAAGGGCATCTTTACCTTTATTATTAAAGATGGCGACGACATCGTATCCGAGTGGATGATGTTTACCTTTTTCGCTCAGGAAAGTGACGGGGTCTCCATTAAAGAAAGTGAAGAAGGAAAGCTTGAATGGCATCCCGTTGAAAAAATAAAAGAGCTGCCAATGGCAGAAGGCGACCGCCATATCCTGGATTATATGGTGCATGGCACAGGTGTCATTTATGGCGCTTTTACATACACGCCTGATTTTAAGCTGATTTCCTACCGGCTTGATCCGAATTAATACGAAGCAATATCCATGAGAGAGACAGCCGCTAAAAGAGAGAGGGGATTGAGAATGACCAATAAAGCGGGAAATGAAATGCAGCTGGTAATCATTACTGGCATGTCCGGAGCGGGAAAAACAGTGGCTATTCAAAGTTTTGAAGACCTTGGCTTCTATTGTGTCGATAATTTGCCGCCGACCTTGCTGCCTAAGTTTTTGGAGCTGATGAAGGATTCAGGCAATCAAATGAATAAGGTAGCCGTCGTAATGGACATGCGCGGCCGCGAATTTTTCGATTACCTGTTTCAGGCGCTGGATGAAGCGGCCGAGATGGCTTCAGTCACGCCCAAGCTGTTGTTTCTGGAGGCGGAGGATTCTGTGCTTGTCCGCCGCTATAAAGAAACGCGGCGCTCTCATCCGCTGTCGCCGACCGGCTTGCCTTTGGACGGCATTCAGCAGGAACGGGCGCTGCTGGAGGATTTGAAAGGCCGAGCGCACATTATTTACAATACTTCTTCAATGAAGCCAAAGGATTTGCGCGAGAAAATTCTTAGCGAATTTTCCCCTAATAAAAAAGCGGCCTTTACCGTCAATGTCATGTCCTTCGGCTTTAAGTACGGTCTGCCGATCGATGCGGATCTTGTATTTGATGTCCGTTTCTTGCCTAATCCCCATTATGTTGATCATCTGCGTCCTCATACAGGGCTTGAAGAAGACGTATCAAGCTATGTGATGAAGTGGAATGATACCCAAAAGTTTTTGGAAAAGGTGCTGGACTTGCTTTCCTTTATGCTTCCCCATTACAAAATGGAAGGTAAGTCCCAGCTTGTTGTGGCGATTGGGTGCACCGGAGGACAGCATCGTTCAGTAGCTTTGGCGGAGCATATCGGCCACTACTTTGCCGGCGATTATCAAACCCGAATTACCCATCGGGATATCAACAAGAGAACGGTTCAGACGATATGAGACAAATCCAGCCAAAGAAAGTGGTCATTATTGGCGGAGGTACAGGGCTATCGGTTCTGCTGCGCGGCTTGAAGAAGCATCCAATTGATCTGACAGCTATCGTCACAGTAGCTGATGACGGCGGAAGCTCCGGGCGGCTGCGCGATGAGCTGAAGATTCCTCCTCCCGGCGACATTCGCAATGTCCTGGCCGCTTTGTCAGATGTCGAACCGCTCGTGGAGACGCTTTTTCAACATCGCTTCAGTACGAAGAATGAATTGTCCGGCCATTCGCTTGGCAACTTAATGATCGCTGCATTAACGTCGATTACAGGCGATTTTGTGCATGCGGTTCAGGAAATGAGCAAAGTACTAAATGTACGCGGCAAAGTGCTGCCGGCTGCTAATCAGAGTGTTGTTCTCCATGCTGAAATGGAGGATGGAACGATTGTATCCGGCGAGTCGAAAATTCCTTATTCCGGCAAGCGGATTAAGCGTGTATTTTTGTCACCTGGTGATATTCAGCCTCTGCCTGAAACCATTCGCGCCATTAGAGAGGCTGATTTGATTATTGTTGGACCCGGCAGCTTATATACGAGCATCTTGCCTAATTTGCTTGTGCCCCAAATCGGGGAAGAAGTGTGCCAGGCTGCCGCAAAAAAGGTATATATTTGCAATTTGATGACCCAGGCAGGGGAAACACTGGACTTTACGGCAAGCGACCATGTGAAAGCGATTTATGACCATATGTCCTGTGCGTTTATCGACACTATTTTAGTCAATAACGATCCGATTCCTGAGTATATCCAAGAGAAATATAAAGAAGAAAGAGCGAAGCCGGTGTTCTATGATGTGGATTTATTAAAATCACTCGGCCTCAATGTCATCTTTGATGAAATTGCTATTCGTGAAGGCGGAGTAGTCCGCCATGACACCAACAAAGTCGCTGAGATTCTGTTTCGGCTTATTCAAGACAAAAAATAAATGGAAGAAGGTGGCTTAGTTGTCATTTGCTTCTGAAACAAAAAAAGAATTGACAGCGCTTGAAGTGAAAGATTGCTGTGCCAGGGCTGAACTGTCAGCGCTCATTCGGATGAACGGCTCACTTTCCTTCTCCAATCGTGTCCTCATTGTCAACATTCAGACAGAAAATGCAGCGATTGCTAGGAGAATTTACGTGCTGCTAAAGAAAAACTATGAAGTAGAAGTAGAATTGCTCGTACGGAAGAAAATGAGACTGAAAAAAAATAATATCTATATCGTTCGCTTGAAGGAACGGGCACGTGAAGTTCTTGAGGACTTAGCGATTATCGATCATTCATTTTCTTTTGTTCACAATATATCTCCAACTTTAATTGAAAAGAAATGCTGCCGCCGCTCTTACTTGCGCGGTGCGTTCTTAGCGGGAGGATCCGTCAATAACCCGGAAACATCCTCCTACCACTTAGAGATCTTCTCCCTTTATAAGGAGCACAATGAGGCTTTATGCGAGCTGATGAACAGCTTTGATTTGAACAGCAAGACGCTGGAGAGGAAAAAAGGCTTCATTACCTACCTGAAAGAAGCTGAAAAAATCACAGAGTTTTTGAATATTGTCGGTGCCCATAACGCACTGCTGCGATTCGAGGATGTACGGATTGTCAGAGACATGCGCAACTCAGTGAACCGTCTCGTCAATTGTGAAACGGCAAATTTGAATAAAACAATCGGTGCCGCTTTGCGCCAAGTGGAAAATATCCGCTTTATTGAATCATCCGTCGGTCTTGATGTGCTTCCTGATAAATTGCGTGAAATCGCTGAATTGCGGGTAGCCCACCAGGATGTCACTCTCAAGGAGCTTGGAGAAATGGTTTCGGGCTCTGCTATTAGTAAATCAGGGATTAACCACCGTCTGCGCAAAATTGATGAAATTGCTGAAAAGATTCGGGCAAATGAACCGATTAATAAATGATGAAAGAGGAGAAAGTTATGATTGAAAAAACAACAGAAGTTCAATTGAAAACAGGCTTGCAAGCACGTCCGGCCGCTTTATTCGTTCAGGAGGCCAATCGCTTTGCTTCAGAAATTCACCTTGAGAAAGACGGCAAAAAAGTAAACGCCAAAAGTATTATGGGGATTATGAGCCTGGCAATTAACCGCGGATGCACCGTGACATTATCTATTGACGGCCGCGATGAGGAAGAAGCAATGGCGGCGTTAATTGAATTCGTCGAAAAAGAAGGCAACTACTAAAAAAATAACGGGCGATGTATCAGATGAACAAAGCCCGTAAGCCGTTACATAGCAGTAAATGGCCTTAACAGCAAAAAGGCTGCCCGCAAACCGGCAATTGCCGGCCTTCGGAGCAGCCTTTTTCGTTTTTATTTACCAGGCAGTTCGTTGCGTGTTAAGATCTTGTCGATCAAGCCGTACTCAAGTGCACGTTCCGCTGTCATAAAGTTATCGCGGTCAGTATCACGGGCAATGACTTCAAGCGGTTGGCCTGTGCGCTCTGCTAGGATTTGGTTTAGTTTATCACGCAAGAAGAGAATGCGCTTAGCGGCGATTTCGATTTCTGTCGCCTGTCCTTGTGCGCCTCCAAGCGGTTGATGGATCATGACTTCACTGTTAGGAAGGGCATAACGCTTGCCTTTTGCGCCGGCTGCCAACAGGAATGCTCCCATAGAGGCAGCCATACCGATACAAATTGTTTGTACGTCTGGTTTAATAAATTGGATGGTGTCATAGATCGCCATGCCGGCAGTAATGCTGCCGCCTGGGCTGTTAATGTAAATGGAAATGTCTTTTTCCGGGTTTTCAGCTTCAAGGAACAATAGCTGAGAAACAATTGAGTTGGCAACATTGTCATCAATTCCGCTGCCAAGCATGATAATACGGTCTTTCAGCAAGCGAGAATAAATGTCATACGCGCGCTCTCCGCGGTTTGTTTGTTCAATAACTGTAGGAATTAAATTCATGTTCTTTCCTCCTTGAAAATAAAATGATGAGAAATTCTTATGTAGTAGTATCATACATTGATGGTCAATTAAGGTCAAATATTATGTCTTAAACAAATGCTATATGTGGAAAAAGATGCTTCTCCAATAGTTTTCTATTATACCCACTTGAATTCCTGCTAAACCCTCAAGAAAAGAGGCTGAAAGTGTTTTTATAAAAGAAATTAAAATAATGATTGCCTTTTTGCAGATTTTCCTCTATAATTTTGAAATGTACTTATCAAGCCCTCGTGGTGCAACGGATAGCACGTCAGATTCCGGTTCTGAAAATGTGGGTTCGATTCCTGCCGAGGGCGTATACCATTAGGAAGCTCCATAGTTTAGTGACTCTGTGTCATAAGCTATGGAGCTTTTTTGTTGCGGCAAAAAAGAAAGCTGTTCTTCCTTTAACCTACATAAAAAGTATATAAAATCCATTTGTGTTTAGAACTTACAGATAACAAACCGTTTAATTTTTTGTTACGGCATTTTTTCTTTCGTGTTCCATTGAAGCGCTCAGCAGCCGAAAACCGCAAGCTGCCGCTGGTTTCGCAGTGCAATCCACCAGGGCTTTTTTTCGCTGCCATATATATTGGATGAAAAATTCTAAATTTTCATTCTCAAATTTATATCCTGTTGTATAATAGAATAGGAAGGGGGAGAGGAATTTGAGTATGCATTTAAAGCCCGGACTTTGGCAGCAGCAAACGATGAAACTCGCGATGACCCAGGAATTGACACAAGCAATTGCTTTGCTGCAATACTCTGCCCAGGAGTTAACAGAATTTCTAGAAGCAAAGACAATGGAGAATCCATTTATTCAATTAGAGGTATCAGAAATGAAAGCGCTTCAGCCGAAGGAAAAAGCGGGGGTGCGCAAAGGGAGACTGGAGAAGAAAGACGATAAAAACTGGGTAGAGCATTTAGCTGATCATTCCCAGACACTAACAGACTATTTAAGAATGCAGCTTTCGCTCGTGCCGCTGAACAACGAGCAAAAGCGCATACTTGACTTTTTATTATATAATATGGACGAAAACGGATATATGTCGATTACGGTCGAAGAAACCGCTGGAATGTGCGGCTGCCGGGAAGAAACGGCTGCCGAGGTTCTCCAGCTTATTCGGGAATTGGAGCCAGCGGGTGTCGGAGCTGAAAACTTACAAGATTGCTTGCTTTTGCAGCTCGAGCGCATGGAAGGTGTGCCGCCGCTTGTCCCTGTGATCATTCAAGATTATTTCATTGCGTTTGCAGAGAAGAATTGGCGCCTGGTGGCCAAAAAGCTAGGTGTTGATGTAAAAGCCATCCAGGAGGCGGCAGATTTCATCCAGAAGCTCAATCCGAAGCCAGGGGCCCGCTTTCATTACGAGCAGCCGACCTATGTCCGTCCGGATTTGACGGTCGTGCTGAAAAATGATTCGATAGAGGTGCATTTACTGGAAGATGAGATGCCGAAAATTGTTTTTCAAAAAGACTATTTTGAAGAACTGGCAAGCCATAAGGATGAGCAGTTGAAAGAATTTATGAAGGATAAGCATAAAGATTATCTATGGCTGCTGAAAAGTCTGGAGCAGCGTAAACGAACTATTCAGCGTGTCGGCTTAAAAATTGTTGAAAAGCAAAAAGACTTCTTTTTTTATGGACCGAGCCGCCTGCAGCCACTTACTATGAAGGAGATTGCAGATGAGCTTGAAATTCATGAGTCCACGGTCAGCCGGGCTGTGCGCGGAAAATACATGCAGACACCTTATGGCACGTATGAATTAAAGACGTTCTTTCCGGCGGGTCTGTCAGGAGGCACGGAAGAGACCGCTTCTGCAGCCCAGGTTAAGTCAAAGATTACGGAACTTGTCAATGGGGAAAGTAAGACAAAGCCGCTTTCCGATCAGGAAATTAGCAATCTGTTAAAAGAAGAGGGATGGCAAGTATCGAGAAGAACAGTCGCTAAGTACCGTGATCAGCTCTTTATCCCTTCTTCGTCCAAAAGAAAACGTTACGATTGAGAATAGAGGAATTCAAGAATGAAAGAAGTTTATTTTTATACGAGACCCCAATGTCCGCTCTGTGAAGAGGCCAAGCGCACATTGGAGCTTGTACGGGAAGAGATCGCGTTTCGGATGTATGAAATGAACATTAATGAAAGCGATGAATTAACTGAGAAATACGGATTAATGATTCCTGTCATTGAAGTAGATGGGGAAATTGTTCAATATGGAGAGGTTGATTATCCAACGATTAGACTTAGGCTGGATGACTAAATGCAGCAACGCATGCCCAAATGAAGAGTTCATATTAGTTGCTTTCCCTTATGGTCCCTGTTAAAATAAGCCTTGTAACAGGGATTTATTTTTTTAGACTAAGTGGGACATGTTTTTAATTATAGGGACAAAAAATGACCCTATATAAAATGAGGGATCGCTATATGCAAACAATGATTGAAATTCAAAAGAAAATCGTGCCTGATTTGCTGGCAGTCTTACAAAAAAGGTATGAAATCCTTCAATCTATTCGCTTGTCACAGCCGGTAGGCAGAAGGATTTTGGCGCAGTCACTCGGCTTCACGGAGCGAACGCTTCGAACAGAAGTGGAGTTTCTCAAAGCCCAGCATTTGATTGACTACCGGACGACCGGGATGATCCTGACGGAAGAAGGGGTCTCGGTTCTTGAGGAGCTTCAAGGGTTGATGAGCAGCATAAAGGGTATACATACGATGGAAGAAAAGTTAAAGAAACAATTTGGCCTCGATGAAGTGACGATTGTCCATGGAGACAGCGATCAATCCTCCTGGGTGAAAAAAGAACTTGGGAAAGCCTGTGCAAATAGTATAAAACAGCGTCTGTTGGCAAAGAATATCATCGCAGTCACAGGTGGGACAACGACACTAGAGGCAGCTGAAGCAATGACAGCCGATTTTGCCGGCGACAAGGAAGTTGTTTTCGTGCCGGCACGGGGCGGACTGGGGGAGGATCTTGTGAACCAGGCCAATTCCATCGTAGCAAAAATGGCGGCCCGCACCGGCAACAAACACAGGTTATTATATGCCCCCGACCAAATCAGCCGGGAAACCCATGCATCTATTTTAAAGGAACCGGCCATTAAGGAGGTTCTTCAGCTAATTAAATCCTCTACGCTCGTTTTGCATGGGGTTGGCGAGGCGATTACAATGGCGAAGCGCCGGAATACGCCGGAAGAGGAATTTCAAAAAATTAAAGAGAAAAAGGCTGTTGCTGAGGCTTTCGGCTATTACTTTAATGAAGAGGGACAAATTGTCCACCGGGTGTCAACGATCGGCTTGCAGCCTGATGATCTTGCATCCGCTCATGATGTACTTGCGGTCGCCGGCGGAGCGTCGAAAGGCAAGGCCATCCGTTCTTATTTGCGGGGAGCGCCTAAGACCACGGTGTTGATTACAGACGAAGCAGCCGCTCAGCAGCTGTTAGCGGAAAATTAAAAAGCAAATGGACAGTCTGCGGACTGTTAACTATAAAAACTTTACATGTAAAGAAGGAGCGATTGATATGACAGTAAAAGTGGGTATTAACGGATTTGGACGAATTGGACGCAATGTTTTCCGTGCAACTTTAAAAAATCCTAACATTGAAGTGGTCGCAGTGAACGATTTAACAGATGCTGAGATGCTGGCCCATCTTTTGAAATACGATACAGTGCATGGCACTTTAGAAGAAGAAGTGACCGTTGAAGGAGAATATATTCTTGTCGGGGACAAAAAAGTGAAAGTAACAGCCGAACGCGATCCAGCGCTTCTCCCATGGAAAGAACTTGGTGCGGAGGTTGTCGTTGAATCTACAGGCCGCTTCACCAAACGGGAGGATGCAGCTAAACATTTAGAGGCAGGAGCGAAAAAAGTAGTGATTTCAGCTCCGGCGAAGGATGAGGACATTACGATCGTTATGGGTGTGAACCACGAGCAGTATGATCCGTCTAGCCACCATGTTATCTCTAATGCTTCTTGTACAACAAACTGTTTGGCTCCATTTGCAAAAGTATTGAATGACAAGTTTGGCATTGTGCGCGGAATGATGACGACGGTTCACTCTTATACAAATGACCAGCAAATCTTAGATTTGCCTCATAAAGATTACCGCCGCGCGCGGGCAGCAGCTGAAAATATTATTCCGACAACGACAGGTGCAGCTAAAGCAGTGGCGCTTGTACTGCCTGAATTAAAAGGCAAGCTGAACGGCATGGCGATGCGCGTGCCAACGCCAAACGTATCAGTTGTTGACCTTGTTGCTGAACTAAAAGAGGACACAACAGCCGAAGAAGTGAACACTGTGCTGAAAGAAGCGGCTGAAGGCGAATTGAAAGGCATCCTTGCCTACAATGAAGAGCCGCTCGTTTCACGCGACTATAATGGCAGCCCGGCTTCTTCTACTATCGACGCTTTATCTACAATGGTGTTAGAGGACAATATGGTGAAGGTGCTCTCTTGGTATGATAATGAATCTGGCTACTCTCACCGCGTCGTTGACCTTGTCGATTATATTGCTCAAAAAGGCCTCTAATGACAATAGTGTGATACTAATAAGAAAATGTGTTATATTTTTCAACATCTTTATTGGAAAATGGTAACCTAACATCTATAATGTAAATGGGATGAAAGGGGAGCGGGGAAAAAGATCCCCCTCCTTTTTAATTTATCTTTTTATTGAAGAGGGAGGACCTTTTTAGATGAACAAAAAGACGATGAAAGACTTGGATGTGAAAGGAAAACGCGTGTTTTGCCGTGTGGACTTTAACGTGCCGATGAAAGATGGAGCCGTTACAGATGATACGCGCATTCGGGCGGCTTTGCCGACCATCCAATACTTGTCTGAGCAAGGAGCAAAAGTGATTTTGGCGAGCCATCTGGGCCGTCCGAAAGGCGAAGTGAAAGAAGAATTGCGCTTAACGCCTGTCGCATCCCACCTATCCCAGCTCTTTGGCAAAGAAGTCAAAAAAGTTGATGAAGCTTTTGGCGAAGCAGTTGAACAAGAAGTAGCTGCTATGAAAGATGGCGACGTGCTATTGCTGGAAAACGTCCGTTTTTATCCGGGAGAAGAGAAAAATGATGAAGAACTAGCCAAGAAATTTGCTGCTTTGGCTGACCTCTATGTGAATGATGCCTTTGGCGCGGCTCACCGTGCTCATGCGTCAACAGAAGGGATTGCCCATTATTTGCCGGCAGCCGCTGGGTTCCTTATGGAAAAAGAGCTGGATGTTCTCGGCAAAGCGTTATCTAATCCGGAGCGTCCATTTACGGCTATTATCGGCGGTGCTAAGGTAAAGGACAAAATTGATGTCATTGATCATCTGCTTGATAAAGTGGACAATTTAATTATCGGCGGCGGCCTGGCTTTCACGTTTGTTAAAGCAAAAGGCTATGGAATTGGAAAATCATTGCTTGAAGAGGATAAAATTGACTTAGCGAAGCAGTTTATGAAAAAAGCGGAAGACAAAGGCGTCAAGTTCCTTATGCCGATTGATGCGGTAGTTGCCAATGAGTTTTCCGAGAATGCAGAAGCAAAAGTTGTGGCTATTGATGAAATTCCGGAAGAGTGGATGGCGCTTGATATTGGGCCAAAGACGGCAGAACTCTACAAGGAAGCTATTCAAGAGTCTAGGCTTGTGATTTGGAACGGACCGATGGGTGTGTTTGAAATGGACAAGTTTGCCGCGGGAACAAAAGCAGTGGCAACGGCGCTTGCTGAAGCGGAAGGTACATATTCAGTAATCGGCGGCGGAGATTCGGCAGCAGCGGTTGAGAAATTCCGCTTGGCAGATAAGATGAGCCACATCTCAACTGGCGGCGGTGCTTCTCTTGAGTTCATGGAAGGAAAACAGCTTCCGGGAATTGTGGCCTTAGACGACAAGTAAAATCACAAATGAGAAAGGATGAAGCTTTATGCGCAAACCTATTATCGCGGGAAATTGGAAAATGCATAAAACGGCAGCAGAAGCAAAAAGCTTCGCTGAAGAAGTGAAAAGTCTGGTGCCTGATGCCAGCATAGTTGACAGCGTTATTTGCGCTCCTGCCCTGTTTTTAGAGAAGCTTGTTCAAACGGTGAAAGAATCTGATGTAGAGATCGGCGCCCAAACGATGCATTTTGAAGAAAATGGCGCATTCACTGGCGAAATCAGCCCGAAAGCTCTGGCTGATATCGGAGTGAAGTATGTGATTATCGGCCACTCTGAACGCCGTGAAATGTTCAATGAAACAGATGAGACAGTGAATAAAAAGGTTCGGGCAGCTTTTAAATTCAATATGACACCAATTGTCTGCTGCGGCGAAACGCTCGAACAGCGTGAAAACGGCGAAACGAATTCCTTTGTCGCTGGCCAAATTGAAAAAGCCTTGGCAGGCCTGACAGCTGAACAGGCAGGAGAAGCGGTCATTGCTTATGAACCGATTTGGGCGATTGGAACGGGCAGATCTTCTACAGCAGAAGACGCAAATGCCGTATGCGCCCATATCCGTCAAACGGTGGCGGAGCAATTCTCCCAAGAAACAGCAGACCAGGTTCGCATTCAATATGGCGGCAGCGTAAAGCCGGCTAACATCGGTGAATTTATGGCTCAGCCTGATATTGATGGAGCGCTTGTAGGCGGTGCCAGCTTAGAACCTGCGTCATTTCTGCAATTGCTGGAGGCCGTTAACCATGGCTAAATCACCGGTTGCCCTGATTATTTTAGATGGCTTTGCCTGCCGTGAGGAGACGAAAGGAAACGCAGTCGCTCAGGCGAAGAAGCCGAACTTTGACCGCTATTGGGAGCAATTTCCCCACTCCACGCTTACGGCGAGCGGCGAAGCAGTAGGCCTTCCGGAAGGCCAAATGGGGAACTCGGAAGTAGGGCATTTGAATATTGGTGCCGGCCGTATTGTTTATCAAACGTTAACGCGGATTAATATTTCGATCCGCGAAGGTGAATTTTTTAAGAATGAAGCTTTTTTAGCCGCAATTCAGCATGCAGAGAAGCATGGATCGGCTCTTCACTTGTTCGGGCTGCTGTCTGATGGCGGTGTTCACAGCCATATTGAACATTTGTTTGCTTTACTGAAGCTTGCCGCACAAGAAGGATTGGAAAAAGTATATCTTCACGCCTTTTTGGACGGCCGTGACGTCGGGCCGCAAACGGCAAAAGGCTACATTACAGAAACACTGGAAAAGATGAAGGAATACGGAGTGGGGCAATTTGCCACGATTTCCGGCCGTTATTATGCAATGGACCGGGATAAACGCTGGGACCGTGTCGAAAAAACCTACCGGGCCCTGGTGTATAACGAAGCGCCGTTTTTCAAGGACCCTCTTGAAGCAGTAGAAGATTCGTATGCAAACGGAATTTATGATGAATTCGTTGTACCAGCCGTTTTAACGGATGAAGCGGATCAGCCGGTGGCGAAAGTAGAAGACAACGATGCGATTATTTTCTTCAACTTCCGTCCGGACCGGGCTATTCAATTATCCAATGTTTTTACGAACGAAGAATTTGCAGGCTTTGACCGCGGCGACAAGCTGCCGCAAAACCTTCAATTTGTTTGCATGGCTCCTTACAGTGCAACAGTTAAAGGGGACATTGCTTTCAATAAAGTCGATTTGATGAATACTATTGGGGAAGTGCTGTCTGCCCATGACTTAAGCCAGCTGCGCATCGCGGAAACAGAAAAGTATCCGCATGTTACCTTTTTTATGAGCGGCGGCAGAGAACAAGAGTTTCCAGGAGAAAAGCGGATTTTGATCGATTCGCCGAAAGTCGCTACCTATGACTTAAAACCGGAAATGAGCGCTTATGAAGTCACAGAGGCACTGCTTGATGAAATTCATAACGACCGGCAGGATGCAATCATCTTAAACTTCGCCAATCCTGACATGGTCGGCCACTCGGGGCTTTTGCAGCCGACAATCAAAGCTGTGGAAACCGTCGACGAGTGCCTTGGCCGCGTGGTTGATTTAATTATTTCTAAAGGCGGAACAGCCATTATTACAGCGGATCATGGAAATGCGGATGAGGTGATTACACCGGGCGGCGATCCGATGACAGCTCATACGACAAACCCTGTGCCGGTCATCGTGACAAAGAAAGGCGCAGAATTGCGCGCCGGCGGCATTTTGGGAGATTTGGCGCCAACGATGCTTGATTTGCTGAAAATTGACAAACCAGCGGAAATGACTGGAACATCTTTAATAAAAAAATAAATGATTCACATAAAAGGAGAGAATGTTATGCCAATTATTACTGATATTTATGCACGCGAAGTATTAGATTCCCGTGGAAATCCGACAGTAGAAGTAGAAGTGTATACACAATCCGGAGCTTTCGGAAGAGCGCTTGTGCCATCTGGTGCTTCCACCGGAGAATACGAAGCAGTCGAACTGCGCGACGGCGATAAAAGCCGTTATCTTGGCAAAGGGGTATTGAAAGCCGTTGAGAACGTAAATGATGTCATTGCCCCTGAGCTTGTCGGCAGCTTTGAGGTGCTTGATCAAATCGGCATTGACCGGGCGATGATTGAATTGGATGGAACAGAGAATAAAGGCAAATTAGGCGCTAATGCGATTCTTGGCGTGTCTATGGCTGTGGCACATGCGGCGGCTGACTTCCTCGGTGTTCATTTGTATGAATATCTTGGCGGAGTGAATGCGAAGCAATTACCGGTACCAATGATGAATATCTTAAACGGCGGCGAGCATGCTGATAACAATGTGGATATTCAAGAGTTTATGGTTATGCCGGTTGGAGCAGAAAACTTCAAGGAAGCTCTTCGCATGGGAGCAGAAATCTTCCACAGCTTAAAATCAGTTTTAAAAGAAAAAGGATTAAACACAGCAGTAGGAGACGAGGGCGGCTTTGCACCAAACTTGAAATCCAATGAGGAAGCTTTGCAAACGATCATTGAAGCAATTGAAAAAGCCGGCTATACGCCTGGAGAGCAAGTGAAATTAGCGATGGATGCGGCTTCTTCTGAGTTTTATAATAAAGAAGACGGCAAATATCATTTAAGCGGAGAGGGAGTTGTAAAAACTTCTGCCGAAATGGTTGATTGGTACGAGGAAATGGTTTCTAAATATCCGATCGTTTCTATCGAAGACGGATTAGATGAAAATGACTGGGAAGGACACAAAATGCTGACTGAGCGCATCGGCAGCAAAGTCCAGCTTGTCGGCGATGATTTATTCGTAACAAATACAGAAAAGCTTGCCAAAGGAATTGAGCAAGGAGTCGGCAATGCGATTCTGATTAAAGTGAATCAAATCGGTACGTTAACTGAAACTTTCGATGCAATCGAAATGGCTAAGCGCGCTGGCTATACAGCTGTTATCTCTCACCGCTCTGGTGAAACAGAAGATGCAACTATTGCTGACATTGCTGTGGCCACAAACGCCGGCCAAATTAAAACAGGCGCTCCTTCAAGAACAGACCGTGTGGCAAAATACAACCAGCTGCTTCGTATTGAAGACCAGCTTGGCGACCTTGCCCAATATCTTGGAAACCAAACATTCTATAACTTAAAGAAATAAGACGGTTCAAGCCGCTGCCTCATCTTCACTGATGGGGCAGCGGCTTTTTGTGTTCTGCCAGGCAGGAGGCTAGGGGAAGTTGTTCACTTTTTGGCTGTTTTATGGTAAGGTTATCTTATTCGTATGTTCGTTGATGGAGGTAGAACCATAATGCACACTTTGTTAGTAACTTTGCTTGTGATTGTATCCATTGCGTTAATCGCTGTTGTTCTTTTGCAAACAGGAAAAAGCGCCGGGCTTTCCGGAGCCATTTCTGGCGGAGCGGAACAGCTTTTTGGCAAACAGAAAGCACGCGGCATTGATTTAATTTTACATCGTGTAACCGTTGTGCTCGCTGTTTTGTTTTTCGTTTTAACGATTGCCGTATCGTATTTCGGGCTGTAATATCAAAAGGGCTGTGAGACAAGCTGGCTTTGTGCCGCTTGATTCACAGTCTTTTTTTTGTGTCCTTTTTTGAGCGGTTTCGCTACAGGTGCAGTCAGCTTTTAGGCATCCGTATGAAATAATGGAGAAATAGCAATTCAAGAAGCGGGAAATACTTCGTTAGGCGCTTCTCTTGATAGGAGGTATGTTGAATAGGGGAAGATTATTTATTCTTGAATAATAAATGCCATGGTGCATAATGAGCGGAAGGCTAGAAGGGAAGCACCGGTGTTTCGGAACTTTCATTGCTGGCATGCAACTTGCAATTCAATGGAATAAAAGTGTGTGGGGAGGAAAGATGAAATGAAATATCCTTTGTCGCCAGATGTAAAACCGGAATTTTGCACGACAGGTTCTTTTATGCGCTTGCCTGCTGAACACGAAGACGCCCGTGTGGCCATCGTTGGCCTGCCTTTTGACACGGCCGCTTCTTTCCGGGTAGGAGCCCGTTTTGCCCCGCAGGCTATTCGGCAGTCGTCTATGACGCTGTTTCCGTATCACCCGGTGCTTCGAGTTTTTCCTTTTGAAGAAACAAACGCCATTGACATCGGGGACGTGCCGGTGATTCCGCATAATATTCATAGAAGCTATGGATTGATGGAGGAAACTGTTTTAGGTTTGATGAAGCAGCATATCATCCCGATCGCTCTGGGAGGAGATCACTCTGTCACTCTTGCGAACCTGCGGGCTGCTGCGAAAGTGTACGGTCCGGTAGCGATGATTCATTTTGACTCGCATACCGATACATGGGATACATACTACGAAGAAAAATATTGGCACGGTTCGCCTTTTATCCGGGCGCATGAAGAAGGGCTGCTGCAAAATGAAAAAGTCTTCCAGATTGGCATTCGGGGCACACTGAACCATCCGGGGGATATTCGCTCCAGCACCGACCTTGGGTACAACCTTATTACGACTCAGGAGCTGAAAGCACGCGGAATCGCAGACGTAGTAGCGGAAATAAGAGAGAAGATCGGCGACACGCCCTGCTTTTTGACATTTGATATTGATTTTGTTGACCCCTCCTGTGCGCCGGGAACAGGCACGCTGGAAGTAGGAGGGCCGACGAGCTTCGAAACGCTGGAAATGGTTCGTTCGCTGACCGGCTTTAACTTTATCGGCTTTGATTTAGTTGAAGTGCTTCCTCCTTACGATCCGGCTCAAATTACCTCTCTCTTAGCGGCCACAATTGTTCATGACTTTACGGGCCTGGCTGCGCTGCAAATAGCTGCAAAACATAAAAAGACTGTTGCCGAAACAAAATAACAGCAGTATAGTAAGTAGAAATATAAAATATTGCCAAACAAGAATGTCAATGATGAAGAGAGTAATCATGAAGAGGGAAGATAGAGAATCGGGGATGGTGGAAGCCTGGTCGAACTCAAATGATGAACCGCACTTCGGAGACGCCTGCCTGAATGATAGTGTAGGGCCGGCCGGGACTCGCCCGTTAACAGAACAAAGCTGGTTTCGTTACGGAACAAAAAGAGTGGCACCGCGAAGTATCAACTCTCGTCTCTTATATAGAAGAGGCGGGAGTTTTTTATTTTTTTTGCCGGGAGGAGAAAAGAATGAGATTCAGTGAAGAGTTTGCTGCAGCTTTATATCAAGTGCTAAAGGACGATTTGCCAAAAGAGGAAATCCAGCAGCTGATTGAAAAACCGAAGCATGCGGAGCATGGCGATTTGGCTTTTCCGTGTTTTTCGCTAGCCAAAATCCAGCGGATGGCCCCGCAAAGCATTGCAGAACAGCTAAGCCGTGCGGTTCAGTCTCCGCTCTTTGAAAAGGTGGAGGCGGCCGGCGGGTATGTAAATGCTTTTTTGGACAAGAAATATGTAACGAAATTGGTGCTTGAAGAGGTGATGGCGAAAAAAGAACAATATGGAACGCTCCATATCGGCAAAGGGGAAGTAATAGCTATCGATATGTCCTCACCGAACATCGCCAAGCCATTTTCCATGGGCCATCTTCGTTCTACCGTGATCGGACAGTCGCTCGCCCTGCTGCTCGCTAAAGGCGGATACAGACCTGTAAAGATCAATCATCTCGGCGACTGGGGCACGCAGTTCGGCAAGCTGATTGCTGCGTATAAGAAGTGGGGGGATGAACAGAAAGTAAAGGAGCAGCCGATTAAAGAATTGCTCGCTCTTTATGTGAAGTTCCACGATGAGGCAGAGCGGAATCCAGAGCTGGAGGCACAAGGCCGCCAATGGTTTAAACGGCTGGAGGATGGCGACCAGGAGGCAGTTGTTCTGTGGGAATGGTTCCGGGAAGAATCGCTCAAAGACTTTTCGCGAATTTATCAGCTATTAAATATTGAATTTGACTCGTATGCAGGAGAAGCTTTTTACAACGACAAAATGGATCGAATTGTCCGGCGGTTGGAGGAGAAAGGGCTGCTTACTGAATCAGAACAGGCTCAAGTCGTGCTGTTAGCGGAAGAAGAGCTGCCGCCCTGCTTAATCAAAAAGTCAGACGGAGCCACTTTGTATGCAACAAGAGATTTAGCAGCCGCCTTCTATCGCAAGGAAACGTATCATTTTGCCAAATCTCTGTATGTAGTAGGCGGAGAACAACGCCTTCATTTCAAGCAATTAACAAGCGTGTTAAGGAGAATGGGAGAGAGTTGGGCTGACGATCTGATCCATATTCCGTTTGGCATGATGCGCAAAGACGGCAAGAAAATGTCCACGAGAAAAGGACAGGTTGTGTTGCTTGAAGAAGTTTTGCAAGAATCGATTGCTTTGGCGAAAAAGAATATTGAACTGAAAAACCCCGGGCTGGCGAATAAGGAAGAGGTCGCCAGACAAGTTGGCGTCGGAGCGATTGTGTTTAATGACTTGAAAAATTACCGGCTGAATAACATTGATTTTTCGCTGGAAGATATTTTGCGGTTTGAAGGGGAAACGGGGCCGTATGTGCAATATACTCATGCCAGAGCCTGTTCGATTTTGCGGAAAGCCGGCTTTCATGCAGAAGAGAAACGAACGATTGTGTTATCCGGTGAAAAAGAATGGGAAGCGGTCAGCCTGATGATGTCCTTTCCGGAAGCTATCGAAAAAGCGATCAATGACTTTGATCCTTCACGGATTGCCAAGCATACGATTCAGCTGGCCCAAGCCTTCAACAAATATTACGCAGAGGTGAAGGTACTGGAGGAAGATGAGCAGCAGCTTTCCCGTCTGGCTTTTGTTTCAGCTGTGGCCCAATTATTGAAGGAAGGACTGGCTTTGCTGGGCATTGAAGCGCCTGATGAGATGTAATTGATTGAAAAAGCTTTGCTGAATGGCTCTTTCCGCTTTCATTTTCTTACAAGAAAATCTTTTCTTGCCTTTTCTCTCCGTGAATTAGTCCCTCTCGCTGGTTTCCAAGGACATTATTTCGTAAAATGATAATGAATGTCTGTGGAACGGTTCATACTAGAGAAAAGGGGTTTTTTGTACTATGAAATTACGTTTGCCGAAACCATTTACATTTGAAGCTGGAAAGCGGGCGGTTTTGCTGCTTCATGGATTCACCGGAAACTCTTCCGATGTGCGGATGCTTGGCCGCTTTTTGGAAAAGAGAGGATACACCTCACATGCTCCGCATTACAAGGGACATGGAGTTCCGCCGGAGGAACTGGTTCACACCGGCCCAGAGGACTGGTGGCAGGATGTAATGGACGGCTATGAGCATTTGAAGAGCCTTGGCTATCAGGAAATCGCCGTAGCCGGCTTATCACTCGGCGGGGTCTTTTCCTTAAAGCTCAGCTATACGCTCCCTGTGAAAGGAATTGTCACGATGTGCGCGCCGATGTATATCAAAAGCGAAGAGGTTATGTATCAAGGAGTGGTGGACTATGCCCGCCAATTTAAAAAGTTTGAAGGAAAATCGGACGAGGTAATTGAACAAGAGATAGAAGCGTTCAAAAAAACACCGATGAACACGTTGAAAGCCTTACAGCATCTCATTGCCGACGTGCGCAACAATATAGATATGATCTATGCACCATCCTTTATCGTCCAAGCCCGTCATGACGAGATGATTAACCCGGAAAGCGCGAACATTATCTATAATGAGATCGAATCAACAATGAAGGAAATAAAATGGTATGAAGAGTCCGGCCATGTGATTACACTGGATAAAGAAAAAGAACAGCTTCACGAAGACATTTATGCTTTCTTGGAACGGCTGGACTGGAATGTGTAAGATAAAATGCAAGGAGGGATTGTTATGGATCAGCAAAATGAATTAGTCGACAGGCTGCTGACTTATATGAAAGAAGAGTCTTATAAACCTCTCACTGTTAAAGAGCTGGAAGAGATGATGCAGATTGAAGATTCTGCCGAGTTTAAGGACTTTGTGAAGGCGCTTGTTTACATGGAAGAGAAAGGGCTGGTCGTTCGTACACGGGCCAACCGTTACGGGCTTCCTGAAAAAATGAATTTAATACGGGGCAAAATTTCTGGTCATTCAAAGGGCTTTGCCTTTTTAATCCCGGAAGAGCCAGGAATGGATGACGTATTTATCCCTCCTCATGAGACAAATGGCGCCTTAAACGGGGACATCGCGCTCGTCCGCATTACATCTGAGACGAGCGGATCGCGGCGTGAGGGGGCAGTCGTCCGTATTTTAGAGCGAGGAAAAACGGAGATTGTTGGTACATATACCGACAGCAAGCATTTTGGCTTTGTGATTCCTGATGACAAAAAGTTTGCGAGCGATATTTTTATTCCGAAAGAAGCCGCCCACGGAGCTGTAGAAGGCCACAAGGTAGTCGTGAAAATCACCTCCTATCCGGATGGCCGCAAAAGTGCTGAGGGGGAAGTTATTCAAATTCTCGGCCACAAAAATGACCCGGGCGTCGATATTATCTCGATTATTTACAAGCACGGACTGCCCCAGGAATTTCCGGAAGAAGTGATGGCTCAAGCCCATGCTGTGCCGGAAACGATCAGTGACAAGGATATAGAAGGCCGCCGGGATCTGCGCGGCGAAACGATTGTCACGATTGACGGAGCCGATGCCAAAGATTTAGACGATGCCGTGACGGTAACAAAGCTGGAGAACGGCAACTACAAGCTTGGTGTCCATATTGCTGATGTCAGCTACTATGTGACAGAAGGATCGCCTATTGATGAGGAGGCCTATGAGCGCGGTACAAGTGTATACTTGGTTGACCGTGTGATCCCGATGATTCCGCATCGCCTTTCTAACGGCATCTGCTCGCTTAATCCTAAAGTAGACCGGCTGACCTTATCTTGTGAGATGGAAATTAACCCGTCCGGGGAAGTAGTCGGGCATGAAATTTTCCAAAGTGTCATTAAGACGACAGAAAGAATGACATACAGCGATGTCAATCAAATCCTCGTGGAAAAAGATGAAGAGCTTCGAGCTAAGTATGAACCGCTTGTGCCGCTGTTTGAGCAGATGGAGGAGCTGGCAGCTATCCTGCACAATAAGCGGGAAAAACGCGGAGCGATTGACTTTGATTTTAAAGAATCAAAAGTCATCGTGGATGAGGAAGGAAAGCCGGTTGATATCGTGCTGCGGGAGCGTTCGGTAGCGGAACGCTTAATTGAAGAATTTATGCTGGCGGCCAATGAAGCCGTAGCGGAGCACTTCCACTGGATGGACGTGCCGTTTATCTACCGTATCCATGAAGACCCGAAAGAAGATAAGCTCCAGCGTTTCTTTGAGTTTATTACCAATTTCGGTCTCGTTGTCAAGGGAACTGCTAATTCTGTGCATCCGCGTGCGCTGCAAGAGGTGCTGGAAGCAATTGAAGGAAAACCGGAAGAAGTGATTATTTCCACAGTGATGCTTCGCTCCATGCAGCAAGCGAAATACTTTGATGAGAGCTTGGGGCATTTTGGGCTATCGACTGATTTTTATACTCATTTTACTTCTCCGATCCGCCGCTATCCGGATTTAATTGTGCACCGTTTGATTCGCACCTATTTAATCGAAGGGCGTGTGGATCCGGCTACGCAAGCGAAATGGGAAGCGCGGCTGGCGGAAATTGCCGAGCATACATCTAATATGGAGCGCCGGGCTGTCGATGCGGAGCGCGACACGGATGAACTCAAAAAAGCAGAATTTATGCTCGATAAAATCGGGGAAGAATTTGACGGCATCATTAGTTCGGTGACGAACTTCGGCATGTTTGTTGAACTGGAAAATACAATCGAAGGCCTGGTTCACGTTTCGTATATGACGGATGACTACTATCGCTATGACGAACAGCAATATGCCATGATTGGCGAGCGTACGGGCAATGTGTTCCGCATCGGTGACCAGATTACAGTCCGGGTACGGGATGTCAATAAGGATGAACAATCTATTGACTTTGAAGTGGTCGGCATGAAAAATACGAAAAAGCGTCCGCAGGAACAGGCAAGAACAATTAATGTGAAAGCAAAGAACAAAAAAGTGAGCGGCCCGCAAGGCAATAGCGGGGAAGGAGCGGGCGGCGAGTGGACGAACCAGCCGCCGGAAAAAAAGAAAAAGCGCGGCAAGTACTATGAAGGCGTAGCGAAAAAACAAGCAAAGAAAAGACGCAGAAATAAAGGATAATAGACGCCTGGCAGCTTCAAAGCTGCCAGGCTGGACTGAATAACGGAAGGTGAAGAGATATGCCAAAGGGAGAAGGAAAGGTAATTGCGCAAAATAAAAAGGCGCATCATGATTTTTTCATTGAAGAAACCTATGAGGCAGGGATTGTGCTGCAAGGAACCGAGATTAAAGCCGTCCGTGCCGGAAGAGTGAATCTGAAAGATGCGTTCGCCCGGATTTATAAAGGGGAACTGTTCGTCTATAACATGCATATAAGCCCGTATGAACAAGGCAACCGCTATAATCATGAACCGCTTAGAACGAGAAAGCTGCTGTTGCACCGCAAGCAAATTGACCAGCTGATCGGAGAAACAAAAGAGGCCGGTTATTCGATCGTGCCGTTGAAAATGTATTTAAAGGATGGCTATGCTAAATTGCTAATTGGACTCGCTAAAGGGAAAAAGAAATATGACAAACGTGAGGACCTGAAAAGAAAAGAAGCGAAGCGGGACATCGAGCGGGCGTTTAGAGAGCGGCAGAAAGGGTAAAAGGGGAACGGTTGTTGCTTTTTCTGCTGAAAATGGTATAATAAGAACTGTAGCTGAGCATCGGACATATCGTCCGGTTCCTATTTCTATAATGGGGACGTTACGGATTCGACAGGGATAGTTCGAGCTTGGGCTGCGAGCCGGAGGGCCGTCTTCGTACCAACGCAAACGCCTAAATATAACTGGCAAAAAAGATTTAGCTTTAGCTGCCTAATATAGGTTCAGCTGCTCCTCCCGCTATCGTCCATGTAGTCGGGTAAGGGGTCCAAACTTAGTGGACTACGCCGGAGTTCTCCGCCTGGGGACAAAGGAAGAGATCAATCAGGCTAGCTGCCCGGACGCCCGTCGATAGGCAAAAGGAACAGTGAACCCCAAATATATCGACTACGCTCGTAGACGTTCAAGTGGCGTTATCTTTGGACGTGGGTTCGACTCCCACCGTCTCCACCAATACATAATATGGTGGAAGTACTCGTATATTAACGATGATATAAATTAGGGATATTGAACGGGAGTTGAACCTCGTTGCAATATCCCTTTTTTCATACGTACCTATTATGCCTAGTTGGAGACCCTCGACTTCACTAGTAAGTAAATTCTATCACAACGATAAAGGAGTATATGGAAGATTTATTGGTATAGATTCCTAATACATCGTAAAGGTAATGGGCAACGATCCCATTACCTTTTATTTTTAAACAAAACAGATACAGGTATTATTAGTAAGCACAGGAAAAACGTCATCCATGTAGTTTGTCTATTTCATTCAATTCATTTCAATCCTTCCAGAATCAAATAAACAAAAATCCTAATTATTACTAGCATATGGGCCAATGAATGCCCATCCGCTTTAACATGACCTTCCTGTTCATTATGTGACCAATCAGACGATGCCAGTTATTGCAAATAAAATAGGAAGGAAAGTGATTACCTTAACGCTGCATAGGTGTTTAAGAAGAAGAAGCCTTCCCCACCCATTCCATTACAGCGCGGATCACCTTTTCTAACTCTTGGCCAAGCGGGGTTAATTGATAGGTGACTTTTCTCGGAGAAGCTTCGAATGTTTCCTTGACTATGAGCCCTTCATTTTCTAATTCGCGCAGCCTTTCAGTCAGGAGCCGATCAGAAATCCCTGGAATTTCGTTTAATAATTCGTGGTACCTTTTCTCTCCTTTCAGTAAAGTATAGATAATGACTCCCATCCAGCGCTTTCCAATAAACTCGATTGTATGGTGAAAATTATCGCAAATGCCTGCAGCGTTCCTGTTTTTGCTTTGAAGACAATCAAACTCGTTTTGTTTACTCATCGCGCTAACCTCAATGTGTTTTAAATAAATTTTATCACATTGTATTTGACAGCCCAACTTACTAATAGTAATCTTATTCTTGAACTTACTTAAAGTAAGTTCAATGAGGAGGGAAAGAACATGGAAACAACTATGTGCAGCTTATCGGAAGTGATCCGTGAGCGGAAATCTGTTAGAAAATATGATCCAAACTATATAATTCCAAGACATAAAATAGAGGAAATGCTCCAAGAAGCAACGCTTGCTCCTTCATCCAGCAACTTGCAGCCGTGGCGCTTTCTCGTCATTGACGATCAAGAGATGAAGAAGGAGCTCCGGGCAATTGCTTACAACCAAGAGCAAGTAGAGACGGCTTCTGCAATCATCGCTGTGCTAGGTGATACCGAAATGTACAAGAGTGCCGAAAAGGTTTATCAAAGCAGCTATGAGGCAGGCTTTATCGATGAAGAAAGCATGAAGAAGGTCATTCAAAGCACGAACAATACTTATCCAAATGCGCCGTTTGAGGCGAGAGCAAATATTGCTTCTTTTGATGCCGGCCTTGTATCTATGCAGCTGATGCTGATTGCCAAAGCCAACGGCTATGACACCGTCACAATGGGCGGGTTTGATAAGCAGAAGTTTGCTGAAAGATTTGAGCTGTCCGAAAGGTACATGCCTATTGTGCTGATTGCGGTTGGAAAAGCGTCCGCTCCGGCTTACCAAACGACACGCCTTCCTTTAGAAGAAGTCGTGCGCTTTATCTAATTGAATCATGCTTGACAGTGTAAAGAGCATTCGGCTTAGCTGCCGAATGCTCTTTTGTATGCAAATGAAGGTTTATCAGTTATTGAAAGGGGAAACCTTTCATTTATGGGGCATGTAAGAATCGGCTTTAAATTAGGAAGAAAGAGGAATAACACCTTATTCATGGGAATAATTTTTATCATTTTTAAATCTTCAAAATATTTTACAATAATATATTGAAATTATGGAGCAATAGAAGTAATATAGTTCTAGCGATATATTGCATACTTCGTCTCGAAACCTTAGTGGACGAAAATAGATATTGCATCTTAGAAAGGAACTAATAATTATGAAGACGAAATTACCTTTTTCAGCTTATCTTGCCATAGGAGTCATGTTGTTTGCTTTATTCTTCGGAGCGGGCAATCTTATTTTTCCGGCACAGCTTGGCCAAAACGCCGGAACAAATGTATGGCCAGCAGTCATTGGCTTTTTAACTACAGGAGTGGGCCTGCCTTTCCTCGGTATTTTGGCAATGGGGTTTTCCGGAAGTGCAAACCTCCAGGAACTGGCAAGCCGGATTCACCCTATATACGCGATGATCTTTACTTCACTGCTTTATTTAACAATTGGTCCGTTTTTTGCTACGCCCCGTACAGGAACAGTAGCGTATGATATCGGAATTGCGCCCTTTGTAGGGGGAGATTTTGCTCGCGGAGGCTTGCTCATTTTCACATTCATATTCTTTGGAATCACCATGTGGCTGTCATTAAACCCTTCAAAAATTGTTGATCGGGTGGGGAAAATACTATCTCCGGCACTGATTGTACTGATCTTTGTTTTACTTATTACAGTGATTGTCAAGCCAATGGGAGCAATTCAAGCGCCGCAAGAAATCTATACAAACGGGGCTTTTGTGAAAGGTTTCTTGGAAGGCTACAATACAATGGATGCGCTGGCCTCGCTCGTATTTGGTATTATTGTCATTCAAGCCATTCGCGCAATGGGTGTGACATCTAATCGGGAAGTGTTATCTGCAACAGTGAAAGCCGGCGTTGTGGCAATCTTTTTCCTTGGTGTGATTTATGTGGGAATTGCTTACCTAGGCGCAACCAGCACAGAAAAATTTGGTGTGTTTGATACGGGAGGCGCCGTATTGAACAGTGCTGCTTCTTATTACTTTGGAGGCTTTGGAACGATTATGCTGTCGCTGATTATTATTCTTGCTTGTTTAACGACCAGCATTGGATTAATTACAGCGTGCGGTGAGTATTTTCACACGTTAATGCCAAAAATCAGTTATAAAAAGTTCGTTGTCTTCTTTTCCTTATTTTCGTTTGGGATTGCGAACTTCGGATTATCCAATATTATTATGTACTCTATTCCAGTGTTAATGTTCTTGTATCCGCTCGCGATCACATTAATGCTGCTGACCTTTTTGTCGCCGCTGTTCAGCCATTCACGTGTTGTGTATGTATCGGCAACAATCGCCGCCTTGCTGATCAGCACGATTGACGGATTAAAGACATTTTGTGACTCCTTCTCTATTCCGTACTTTAACTGGATGAAAGCAGTAGTATCTTTTTATGAACAAGCTTTGCCATTGTATAGCCAAGGACTTGGATGGCTCTTGCCTGTTCTCATCGTGATTGTTGTGACAGGTGCGAGTGTTCGCATGCAAAAACTGGCAAGTGCTGAAGCTTAATAAAAAGCCGGCTCCCTTAGGGACCGGCTTTTATAGTTGTTTTGATGTCAGCGGGCGAAAGTCTTCAATAGAACGGAGCCAGTTTTTTCTCATGCTGTCAGCAGCGCCTGCCGTATCTCGATTCTTTAAGTAATTAATAATGGCCGTGTGCTCTTTGATCGACTTTTCCGTCAAGATCATGGAGATATGAAAAAACAGCCTTCTTACATGAGCTTGAAGAAAGGGGATCATGTTGGAAAGATACGGATTGTTGGCTGTATCAACGATAATTTGATGAAACTCTTCATCAACCTTTAAAGCTTGAAAATAATTTTTCGCCTGGACAGCCTGGGCGAACTGTTCGTTTGTATTTTCCAGAAGAGAGATGACCGCATCTGTCAAATGAGGAACTGCTAGTTCCGCTGCTAGCGCCTGCAAAGCGGCCAGCGGAGGAAGGAGATCTTTCATCGATTCTTCTTCTACTTGCGTCACTCGCGTTGATTTGCCCGGATACATTTTAACAAAACCTTGGGCTTCGAGAAGCTGAAGCGACTCGCGAATCGGCGTTCTGCTGACCCCTAGTGCTTCGGCAAGCTCTTTGTCATTCAATTTTTCCCCCGGCTGCAAGGTGCCATCAATAATCCATTGCTGCAGTTGAATGAATGCGCTTTCTTTTGCGGATTTTCTTACCGGCTTTGAATGATCGATAGGTATCGGCATGGAAGTTCACCATCCTGCATTAAATTCTATATTATCTCTCTATAGTATACAGGAAAAAAGACGATAGAGAAATATACAATATATTAGTGTTTTCAGAACAATGATAAATTGAAAGCAGAAACGGATGTCTGCCAGGCTGCTTATAGATAGTCGGATAGACAGACCCTTTATTTTATATTCCAATGGGTGAATGGATAGATTTATTATGAATAAGAAAAGTCAATAGTATATAACGGATTAAATGTGTCTAAATTATAAAAAATAATTGACAAAACTGTGAAGTGGAGAAATAATAAAAGAAAGGGAGATGGATGAAATGGAAAACAGGTGGAGAATGTTAAACGCTGTGAAATATCTCGGCGGTACAGTGCTTGCGCTCGGGATTATTGCCTTTTTAATTGGATTCTTTGCGAGCGGTTCCAGTGTATTGACTCCTATAGGCATCGGAGCAGTAGTGGGCGCAGGATTTGTTTTTGTGTTCGGAGTATTTTTTGTAGCTGCTGAGGAAATGCTGGAAAAAGCTTATCAAGGGACAGCACCGTATAAAACTAAATAAAAAGAGTTATTTATAATAAGTCTCAGACTGTAGACAAAACTTAATGAAAATTGAGTTTGTCTACAGT